>JAVBTG010000206.1:0-7025 GCA_031556275.1 Opitutales bacterium | reverse complement strand
TGTCCAGTCCCGTGTTCGTAGTCACGGCACTGAGCGAGCTGCTCTTGCCGGAGAATTGGATGGCGGCCTGTCCGTTAAGGGCGGAGGACGCCAGATAGGTGGGGCTGACAACGTCGGCGGTGCCGGACGCTACCGCATCGCCCACTTTGCCGGCAGCGGTCGATTGGTTTACCCATCCTGTGACATTACCCGAGCCGTCGGTGCTCACCCCTTGGCTGGCGTCGAGCCATAGAAGGAGACTGCTGTTGCCCGCGTTCGGCACGGAGCCGGACATGGCTTGCCCGCTGGCCGCGCTCGTCGCAAGGGCGAGCGCCGCAACGATAAGCCCGAGTGAACGGATCGTGGAGTATGATTTCGTTTTCATTTGGTGGGTTTTATTTTTTTGGGATATTCCTAATTTTTTGGGAGAACTCAAAATGGCGCGTCAAAACGCGCGCACCGGCGCGGGCACCGGCGCGGGCACGCCGCGAGCGCGCCGGAACACAAAGCGGAAGCGGCTCGGCGGAAAGAAAACAGCGAATAACTGCGTTGGCGCATAGGAGAATCGTTTTCTGCTGTTAATTAAAGTGAGGCGAAAACAAAGAGTCAATTATTTTTTTCATATTTTTTACATATCTAAGTAGCGCCACGTCAGATGGCAGTATAATACTTGTAATCTATCGCGCGCGCCCGTCCGCCCGTGTGGCGCGCGACGCCGACAATTGCCCCGAAAATCGCCCGGCGCGAGCACACGAAACGAGACTCCCCCACCACTTGCGACTCCCCCTGTTCTAAGAGCCCCTGCGGCGGCGGCAAACAGTGCCATATTCGGCTGCATGCGGGGTGATTGGCGCATTCTCCTTTTATGAAAAAAACCCGTAATGCAAGCGCGGATATCCGCAATTCCGCCCAAATTGCTTCTCAAATTTTTTAAAATTTTCATTTAAATTACATTTATTTCTTGCAAACGCCCGCGCCGGATTATTGGATGCTATAAATGACCGATGGGCGGCGGCGCACCCGATTCCCCGCGCCCGCATGTAACAAACAGCCCAATCCCGGCCTTTTTGCATTTTCTCAACTTCATGCGAAAATTTTCACATTCGCGCGTCAAAATCGCCGTGGCAGGCTTTGCCCTTGCCTGCGCGTGCGCGATGCATGCCGCGGAGACATTTTTGCCCTTCCCCGACGGCACGCGTTGGGTGGCGGTCGGCGACAGCATCACCGACATCGGCGACTACCACAGCTACGCACATGTATATCATTTGACGCGCTTCCCCGACCGCGACCTGACCGTGCGCAACGCGGGCATTTCCGGCGACACCGCCCAAGGCTGCCTGCGCCGTTACGCCGCCGACGTCGCCCCCAAACACGGCGATATCGCCACGGTGATGTTCGGGATGAACGAGACGCACGCCGACGGTCTGGCCTCCGTCGAAGACGCCGCGCTTTCGCAGGCGAATCACCTGAAACGCCTCGACGTTTACGAAAAAAGCGTGCGCGAGCTTGTGCGCCGCCTGCAGGCGGACGGCACGCGCCCCATCCTGCTCACCCCCTCGATTTACGACGACACCTCCGCGATGTCTTCCGAGAACCGCCCCGGGCGCAACAAACGCCTCGGCGACTACGCCCAACGCGTGCGGGATTTGGCCGCTGAAAAAGGCCTGACGCTGGTGGATTTCCACGGTCCGATGTCGGAGATTTCCCTGCGCCTGCAAAAGGACGATCCCGCGCTCACCATCATCGGCAAAGACCGCGTCCACCCGATGCCGGACGGCCATTTGCTCATGGCCTACTTGCTCTTGAAAACGCTCGGCGCGCCCGCCGAAGTCGCCAATGTGGAAATCGACGGCGCGTCGGGCGCGGTGTTTAAAACCTCAAATTGCGATGCGACTGTCGTCGAAAAATCCCCCGAAAAAATCGCCTTCGATTATCGCGCAAAGGCCCTTCCCTTCCCACAGGACAATTCCGCCCGCCGCGCCTACGCATGGGTGCCATTCAACGATGAGCTCAACCGCGAAACGCTCATGGTGCGCAACCTTCCCGAAGGCCGCTACGCGCTGCGCGTCGACGGAAAGCACGTCCGCGATTTCACCGCGCAGGAATTGGCCATGGGTGTCAACCTCGTCGTCGAAAAAACACCGCAGGCGGCCCAGTCGCTCGAAGTCTGGAAACTTTACCGCGCCCTTTGTCGCGCGCCCATCGAAAAGCTCCGCGTGATCGCGAAGGTGGAATGCTCCGTCGCGCCCGACGCGCCGCCTCCGCTCACCCTGGCGCAGGTGGAGCCGAAGCTGGCGGCGTGGCTCGAGAGCTGTGCCGGCCAACCCTACGCGCCCTATCACGCCCAACTCGCCGAAAAATACCGCGCCTACAAGCCCACGGAAAGCGAACTGAACGCGGAGTTGGAAAACGCCCTCGGCCTTCTGCACGCCGCCGCCAAACCCGCGCCGCACCTCGTTTCGCTGGAGCGCGTCGACCCCGCCGCGCGCTGATTTCACCTTTCGTTTTTAGCAAACACTCATTACAACATGCCCGACACACAACCCATGAAACCCGGATTCTCCGCGGACGGCCGCGAATTTGTCCTCACCAATCCCCTTTTGCAGCGTCCCTGGATGAACGTGCTCACCAACGGCCGCTGGTGCTTCGTCGCCAGCCATTTGGGCGGCGGCTATTCCTTCATCGATCAACCCAACGTCGGGCGCATCACGCGCTGGCATGTCGACGGCGTGCCGCGCGACACGGTGGGCAAATTCCTCTACCTGCGCGACGAGGAAAACGGCCAATGGTGGAACGCCAACGGCTACCCGCCCACGCGCCCCCTCGAGGCGTGGAGCTGCCGCGTCGGCTTGGGCTACAACACCATTTGCTCGCGACAGGACGGCATCGAATGCGAGCAGACGTATTTCACCCCGATGCCCGACGCCTCGCTGACGGGCACCTTTGAAGTGGGCGACCCCTGCCTGATCTGGAAAGTCCGCCTCACCAACCGCTCCGACCGCACGCGCGTGCTGAGCGCCACGACCTACGCGGAACTGGCCCCCGGCAACTGGTTTGAAGACACCTCTTGGCGCGAGTTCTACACGCTGATGCAGCGCCAGCGCTACGCCGACAACACGCTCTACAACCGCTCGACCCTCTGGGTCAAATACACGGGCGGCTGGCAGGCGCAAAACTCCGACGCCAACAACATCCCCTTCGCCTACGAAATATTTTTGCACAGCGGGCTTCCCGTCGACAGCTACGAGGGCGACCGCTATGCGTTCACGGGTAGCTACCGCGACCTTTCCTCGCCGCAGGCGATGGAGCAGCCCGCCTTGCGCGACTGCGCCGCGCAGGGCCGCGACGCGTGCGCCTCGCTGCGCTCGCGCGTCGAATTGCAGGCGGGCGAAAGCAGGGAGTTTGTCCTTGTTCTGGGGGCCGTCAAACTCGACGGCGGCGACGCCAAGGCCGTTTATGAAAAATACGACACCCCCGAAAAGGCCGACGCGGCCTTCGCCAACCTCAAGGCGTACTGGGCCGCCGTCGTGGACAGCCCGCGCATTCAAACGCCCGACAAGGATCTCGATTTGATGGTCAACGTCTGGTTCAAATACCAAGGGGCGATCCTCTCGTGGTGGAACCGCAACACCGGCTACTGCTACTCGGGCATTTACAACTACGGCATCCGCGACGCCTGCCAAGACGCCGTCTCGCGCCTGAGCCAAGACCCGGAATGGGTGAGAGGACTGATCTTGAAAAAGATCATGATCTGGCAGTTCGACGACGGCGACTACGCTCACAACGGAAACTTTTTGAACATGTACGGGGCGCGCACGTTCCATTCGGACGACCCGCTCAACCCGCTGTTCGTCGTCGCCAACTACTGCCGCGAGACCAACGACTTTTCCATCTTGAAGGAAAAGACCCAGTGGGTGAACCCCAAGACCGGCATTTCCGGCCAGTCCGAAAAACCGGACGCCAGCGTGTACGACCACCTGATCGCAGGCATGGAGTTTTTCTGGAGCCAGTTCTCCGATCGCGGGTTGCCGCTGATTCTCAAGGCCGACTGGAACGACGCCATGGACCAGTGCGGCAAGACCCCGGAGCTCGACAAGAACATGAACATCATCCCCGGCACGTCCGGGCAGGCGGAATCCGTCATGCTCGCCGGCTGGGCGTGCATCTGCCTAGAAATGTTCTACGAGTGCATGGAAGCGATGGGCGACACCGACCGCCTCAAACGCTACCGCGAAAAAATCGCCGCGTTAAAAGCCAAGGTCAACGAGCTGTGCTGGGACGGCCAGTGGTACTGGCGCGCCACCCACCGCTCGGGCTGGACGCTGGGCACCCATGAGCAGCTCACAAGCGGCGGCGCGATTTTCGCGAACCCGAATTCCTTCGCCGTCATCGCCGGCATCGCCGACGCCGGGCGCACCGAAAAAATCATGTCCAGCCTTGAGAAATATTTGGACACCCCCTTCGGGAGCCTGTGCTTCTATCCGCCCTATCCGGAGCCGGAGCCGCGCGCGGGCATCGTCAGCCGCTTCGCGCCGGGCACCAAGGAAAACGGTTCCATCCAGGGGCACAACAGCCGCTGGCGCGTCTGGGCCGAATGCGTGGCGGGCCGCGGCGACAAGGCTTTGGAGATCCTCCACACGATGCTGCCCAATGTCCGCAGCCGCGAGAATCCGGACACCTACCGCATCGAGCCTTACGCCGCCTGCCAGTTTATCTACGCCCCGGGCACCGACAATCCGGGCGAGGGCTCGCACGCCTGGGCCACCGGCACGGCCTGCTGGACGCTGCTGAACGTGTGGGAGCACCTCTTCGGCGTGCGCCCCATCAAGGAAGGATTGCTGGTCGATCCCTGCCTGCCCTCCGACTGGACGCAAGTGTCGATGAGCCGCAAGTTCCGAAAGTCCCGCTACGACATCACGATCCGCAAGCCCAAGGGCGTCTGCAAGGGCGCGGTGTCGATCACGATCGACGGCAAGCCGCTCGACGGCAATGTCATCCCCGAGCAAAAGCCCGGCCAGACTTACGTCGTCGAGGTTTGCATGCGGGCCGCTTCTTGCCCAAAATCTCAAAAAATCCTCGCGGCCGCGCAGGTCTGAGGCATCTTGCATGAGCGCATTCACTTCCATTCTCTACGATCCGACCGGGCTTGACTGGTGGACGGAACTCTACGCCGTCGAAGCGGTGCAGGGTCTGGCCAACCGCGCGGGCCCCGTGCTGATGTTCGGGCCCAGCGATTATTCCGCCGCCCAAGATAGGCCGGGCTCGCCGTGGAACACCGAGTGGATGCGGATCTACACCGAGCGCAACGGGCTTTCTTTCGAGCCGATGCGCGGGTTGCTGCCGTTGCTGGAGCGCTTCCGCCATTTGTTTGAGGGCTTCGTCATCTACGATCCTGCCATCGACGGCACGCGCTGCGTCGCCATGACGCTCGCGGGCACGGATCGCCTGCTGCCCGTCACGCGCGAAATGCTCGCCGGAGAGTCGCAGATGCTCAAGACGGAGCTAAAGGGCGCGCGGCTCGACGATCGCCTGGGCTTGCCCGTGAAGGAAGACCTGACGGGCCGCTTCAAGGACAGCGTGGACGTGTACGAATGGGCGCTCCAAGCAGTCATGCCCAAGTGTAACCGCCGCATGGCGCACACCCCGTCGGGGCCGGACGTCGACGGCCTGTATGTCGGGCTCGGCCCCTTCCGCAGCTTCGACTGGACGATATCCCGCAAGGGCTTCATCTTCAATCTGACGCTGATTTACGAGGACGAAAAATCCTTCGGCGGTATCGTGCGCGGCGACAAGCGGCAGGCCGACATGTACCGCAAAATCCTCGACGCGCTGGAGGCCCCCGCCCTCATCTTCGGCTACGGGGAGTTTGAATGGAGCTGGTTCATGCTCGTCGGCGGCAAGGGGCACTATTATCTGCACTGGGGCGACAACATGAGTTTCCACGCGCAAGTGCCGCCGCGCGCGAAAGCCCTGCGCCAAAAGTCGCATTTTTGCGAAAAAGACATCGACATCGCCGACCGCCGCCACCGCGTGTGCTTTGTCACCAGCGAGGGCGACACGATGAAGGGCCCCACGCCCTTTTTCTTCGGCAGCTGGCTCCACGCCGAGCGCGGTGCCTCCCCCGTCAACTGGACGGTGCCCGCCCTCATGGCCGAGTTCCCCGCGATGCTGGAGTATTACTACGATTCCGCCACGCCCAACGACTACTTTGTGGCGTTCGACATTTTCAATTTCCGCATGCCGACGTTTTCGCAGTTCATCCGCGAACACGCCGAACGCTACCGCGCGGCCGACCTGCGCGTGGCGGTGCTCACCGAGCGCTCGCGCAACGACGAGCGCATAGAGGAATTCGCCCGCGCCATGAGCCCGATCGGCATCGCCTCGATCGAATGGCTCACGCCGAACCGCCCCGCCTACCAGCGCAGGCTTTCCGACGGCACGCCGCTTGTGTGCTGCTCGGATGATCTTGGCTACTGGCAGGCCAAGCTGATCGGCTATTGGGACGCACGCTGGGTGGACATGATCCGCGACCCGAATCAACGCGGCGGCCTGATCGCCCGTCTCGTCGCCAACATCGAGGCCGCGGCCACCCAACTGGAGGCCCCCGGCCCCGTGATCGTCTATGGCGACACGCACCGTTGCGATGAACTCTCGGCCTTTTACGCCGATGTGACGGCCGCGCTGGATCCCGCGCGGTTCAAAGCTACCCGCCTAGACGAGGCCATGGCGGCGGCACGCCTGATGCTCCCGGCCTCTACAGGCTGTGTTCCTGAAAAAGAAATCCGCGAAGACGCCAGCCTCTCCTCCCTCAACGCCCCCAGCGACACCCCTCCACCCCCCGCTCGTCTCCCCGCTGCGCCGCGGCGCCGCAGCCGGCTGTTTCCTTCCTCAGGATCCGATTTGAATCGACAATTTTTCAACACCAGCCCGGATTTGGAAAGTAGGGTCCAAGTCGTCTCTCGCCTTTGATCCGTGTTGTTGGTCGTGTCTGGCGCCAGTCGTCTGGAGAACCCCCCAATTGGTGCCAATTGGATCATTGGTGGGAC
>JAVBTG010000095.1:0-10545 GCA_031556275.1 Opitutales bacterium | reverse complement strand
AGCGGGCGGCGGCCGCGCGCGCGGCGCGCACCTGCACGGACACCGAAACCTTGCCGCGCTGCACGCGCCCTCGCAGTTTTTCGGTGATGCGCCGCTCCAGCGACTGCCAGTCGCGCGGAAGCGACACGCCGATCTCCAGCTGTTTGCGGTTGACGCCCGAGAGCTCGACGGCGGCGTCGCGCGCGCCGTCGACGGCCTCGCCGCGTCCGTATCCGGTCATTGAATACATAATGGGTGCTCCCTTCAGAGGTGGCGGATGGTGATGATGGTCAGGTCGTCGGGCAGGTTCGCGGTCTGGGCGAACGCCTCGACGCGGGCGAGCATCGTCTCGTTGATCTGGCGCACGGGCAGGGCGTGGCTGAGGCGCACCTCCGCGGCAAAGCGGTCGGCGCCGAATTCCTCGCCCGCCTGGTTGGCGACTTCGGTCGCCCCGTCGGTGTACAGGCAGAAAATATCGCCCGCGCCGAAGGGGACGGTCTTGTCCGCGATGATGCGGTCAAAAATCTTCGAAGGCACCATGCCGAGGGCCATGCCCTCCGACCCGATGCGCTCCACGTCCGGCTCTTTGCCCTGCGCGGCTGCGCGGAACAGCAGCGGCAATTCGTGCCCCGCCCGCGCCAAGGTGATGCTGTCCTTTGCCAAATCGATGATCGCGTAGGTGATCGTGATGAACATGTCCTGCCGCACCTCCGCGAACATCTCGCGGTTGACCGCGCGCAGCACCTCGGCGGGCGAGTCGCTCACGCGGTAGCAGTGCCGCAGGTGCGTGTGGCAGATCGCCATCAGCAGCGAGGCCGAAACGCCTTTGCCCGAAACGTCCGCGATCACCACCCCCACGCGGTTTTCGTCGAGGGAGAAAATATTGTAGAGGTCGCCCCCCACCTGCTTGGCTGGGCGGTAGCGTGCGTCGATTTCCAGATTGGGATTGTCGGGAAAGGCGTGCGGCAAGAGAAAACCCTGCACGTTGCTGGCGAGCGTCAGGTCGAAATCCATCTTCTTTTTCTCGATCTGCAGCGTCATCAAGTCGGCGTTGTGGAGCATCAGGGCCGCCTGCTCGGCGAACGACTGGATGAGCGAAAGGTCACTGGTGGTGAACTGCGAGCCGTCGGAGGGGTTCGCCACGGCCAGCACCCCCATGACACGCTGGCGGTGCACCATGGGCGCTGCTATCAACGAACGCACGCGCAGGGAGGAGTCGGAGAGCTGGACGATACGCGGGTCGTTCTCGGCGTCGGCCACCAAAATCGCCTCGCATCCTTGCGCCGCCGCCCCGATGATGCTTTCGCCCATCGCGTAACGTTCGGACTTCATCACATACTCGAGGTATTTGGCGCGGGTGTCGTAGCGGGCGGGATTGGCGTTTTTCCCCTGTTTTTGCGGCGGGAAAAGCCCTTCCACCGCGACGCTGCGCAGGATGTTGTCCTCGCCGCGCTCAAAGACGCAGGCGCTCAGGGCGCTGGTGCCTAAAATGGAGGAGCGTGCGATGCGCCGCCGCAACTCCGCGCGGTCGAGGTCTTCGCTCGGGCCCTCCATCAGGTTGTGGATGAAGCCGGACACGATCTCTTTTTCCTGCTTCAGGTGCTGGTAACGTTCGTCCAGCCGTACATACTGCTTGCGCGAGCGGATGTAGCGCGTCCAAAACAACGCGACCCCCGCCAAAACCCCGATGAGGATGCACAACAGGTAATACATGCGAAACTTGCGGCCCATTTTCCCGCGCCCGCGCGCAAAAGGCAACGTTAAGTTGGTTTTGATGTCATTCGTTGCAAATTATCCTTTTTTTGTGCGTCGGCAGCCTCTATTTTAAAAGCATCCGTTTTCGTTTTGCCGTAACGGGCGGATTGCCTCATCTTTACCTTTGTCCATGCAGTTCAACCTCAAAAAGATCCTCAAAGCGCTGATGTTCTCCTCGTCGGAGGCCCTTTCCATCAAGGATATCCAATCCGTCTTGGCCAAATACCACCGCGAGGCCGAGAAAGACGTAGCCGACGTTGACGATACCGACGCGCCCGCCGCCGACGCGCAGCCCGAGCAGGTGGACGCCGCGCCCCCCGCGCAGCAGGAAGACGGGCAGGGCGTGCTTTCGGATTTGATGGCGCAGGTCCCCGCGTTGCTCACGGCGAGCCAGATCCGCGAGGCGATGGACGAGCTGTCGCAGGAATTTATCGACGCCGACGACGTCGTGCGGCTCATCCAAGGCCCGGCAGGCTTCCGCTTGGCGACGGCCGCCGAATACGCCCCGTGGGTGCGCCTGTTGCGCGACGCGCCCAAGCCCCTGCGCCTGAGCCAGGCGGCCATTGAGACGGTGGCGATCATCGCCTACCGCCAACCCGTCACCCGCGCGGAGATGGAGGCGGTGCGCGGCGTGTCGGTGGACAGCGCGATCAACACGTTGCTCGAGCACGAGCTGATCGCCGTCATCGGCCGCGCCGACTTGCCGGGCCGCCCGATCCAATACGGCACGACCGAAAAATTTTTGGAGCTGTGCGGGCTGCGCTCGACCGACGAGCTGCCCGCTTCCGATGTTATCAGCCCCGCCCAGCTCAACGAGTGGATCCGGCAGGCAACTCAGACCGACGCGCAGTCCCGGCTTCTGGACGACGCCGACATGGGCCTCCCCGACGAGGACGCCGCGGCCGCCGAAGTGGCCGAAGTCGAACTGGACGAGGCGTGGGATTCGCCCGCCGCCTCTCCCGAAAACGAGGAAACCCCCGAGCCGGAAGAAGAACCCGCATCCCATTCATAAACACCGCTCACCTCCATGAACCTTCCCGACATCCGCAAGGAAATCGACGCGCTCGACACCGAGATTTTGAAGGCGCTCAACGCCCGCGCCAAACTCGCCCAGAAGGTCGGCCAATGCAAGGCAAGGGCAAAAGGCGCCTACTACGTGCCCACCCGCGAGGAGGAAGTCATCAAACGCCTGCTGAAAAAGAGCAAGGGCCCTTTGGCGGAGGATTCCGTGCGCGCCATTTACAAGGAGATCATCTCCGCCTGCACCGCCCAGCAAAAGCCGCTGCGGATCGCCTACCTTGGGCCGGAGGCCACGTATACCCACCAGGCCGCGCTCAAAAACTTCGGACACTCGCTGCCCATGCGGGCGATGGCCACGATTCCCGACGTATTCGCCGCCGTGGAGCGCGGGGAAGTCGACTACGGCGTCGTGCCGATCGAGAACTCGACGGAGGGGGCCGTGTTCCACTCGCTCGACATGCTGGTCGAGTCGGAGCTCAAAATCATCGCGCAAATTTTCCTGCCGATTTCGCAGTGCCTGTTGTCCAACACTCCCTTGGAAAAAATCACCCGTGTGCTGTCAAAGGACGTCGCGCTCGGGCAATGCCGCGAATGGCTGCACCGCCATCTGGGCGACGCCGAGCAAATAGCGGTCAACAGCACGGCCAAAGCGGCCCAGCAGGCGGCTAAGGAGCCCGGCACGGCGGCCATCGCCAGCGAGTTGGCGGGGGAGCTTTACGGGGTGAACGTCTTGGAAAAAGGCATCCAAGACTGCTCGGAAAACGTCACCCGCTTTCTGGTGCTCGGCCCCCCGTCGTCCGTGCCCGCGCCCAAGGGGCCGGAGCGCTCCACGATCGTCTTTTCCTGTGTGAAGGACGAGGTCGGCACGCTGGAAAAAGCGCTCGCCGCCTTCAGCAAGCGCGGGGTGAACCTGTGCAAGATCGAGTCGCGCCCCAGCCGCAAAAAAATGTGGGAGTATTATTTCTTCGCCGACTGCCTCGGGCACCGCGACGATCCCCGCGTTAAAGAAGCGCTGGCCGAACTCGCCAAGCGTTGCCCGTTCGTCAAATGGCTGGGCAGCTACCCCGAAGTCGGAGCCTGAAGACATGGCGGAGTTTTGCGTGCGCGTTGTGCCCAACGCCTCCCGTGCGGCGGTGGTCGGCCGCATGGCGGACGGCGTCTTGAAGGTCAAGGTGTGCGCCCCGCCCGAAGGGGGCAGGGCGAACGACGCGGTGGTAGAGCTCTTGGCGGACATCTTCGGGGTGCCCCGCCGCGCGGTGTCGATTCTGTCGGGCCAAAGCTCCCGCAACAAACGCGTGGGCATTGAGGGATTGGACGAGCAGACATTGAACGCGCGCCTGCATTTCTAAGAATAAATTATACATACGATTTCTCCTTGAACGCCGCGCCCTTTCGTTCAACAATGATCTGCGTTTGTTATGAAACTGATCAAAGCCATCATCAAACCGTTCAAACTCACCGAAGTGAAGGAGGCGCTCAAGGACATTGGCGTCGAGGGCATGACGGTGTCGGACGTCAAGGGTTTCGGCCGGCAAAAAGGACACACCGAGATCTACCGCGGCAGCGAGTACACGGTGGATTTCCTGCCCAAAATGATGATCGAGACGGCGGTGGACGACGCCATCGCCCCGCAGGTCGTCGAGGCCATCATGAAATCGGCCCGCACTGGCAAAATCGGCGACGGCAAGATATTCGTGCTGCCGATCGACGACGTGCTGCGCATCCGCACCGGCGAGCACGGCGACCAAGCATTGTAATGCTAGGCTTCGTTTTTTTCTTCGGAAGAGAAGGGTGCTTCGTCTGAGGCTCCCTTTTTTTCCCGGGAAACAATTGTAAAAAATTTCGGATTCATCGGCATGGAAATCATCTTCATGGGCACGGGCACTTCGCAAGGGGTGCCGATGATCGGGCAGCCCGAGGACAGCTTCAACGCGGCCGATCCCAAAAATTTCCGCACCCGCAGTTCCGTTCACGTGGTGGCTGCCGGCCTGCATATCCAAGTCGACGCGGCGCAGGAGTTCCGCCTGCAGTGCCTGCGCGAGGATATCCGGAAAATGGACCTTTTTTTGCTCACGCACGGGCATGCCGACCATATTTTGGGGATGGACGACCTGCGCCGTTTTTGCGATTTCCGCGGGGGCGCCGCCATGCCCGTGTACGGCAGCCCGTCCGCGTTGGAGCGCGTTGAGGCGATCTTCCCCTATGCCATCCACGAACGCCCGATCTCCAACGGTTACCCGGCTTTCGATTTGCGCACGATGCCGCCCGTATTAGAGCTGGAAGGCGTGCGCGTGCGCTGCGTCTGGCAGCAGCACGGGACGGTGCGCTCATTGGGATTTGTCTTTGAGGAACTGGCGTCGGACGGCTCCGTGGCCGCGAAATTCGCCTATTTTTGCGATTGCAGCGCCGTCTCCGACGAGGCGGTGGAACTGGCCAAAGGAGCCAACGCCGTCGCGCTCGACGGCCTACGCCCGCGCTGGCACCCGACCCACATGTCCGTGCAAGATGCAGTGGCCGCGGCAGCCCGCATCGGCGCGCCGCAGACCTATCTGACCCACCTGACTTACGAGATCGACCACGCCCGCATGGAAAAAGACCTGCCCGAAGGTGTTTTTTACGCCTACGACGGCCTGCGCATTAAGCTGTAGGCATAGAATAAGATACGGAAGCGGCGAGACGGCTTTTTTACGGGAAATATCCCGACAATAATCTAAAAAGTGTTTGCCAAGCCGAGGCTTGAATTTTATTGTGGAAAACGGTGTTTCGATTCGTCGAAGCGCTTGAAGCATCTCCCTAAACACTAATTCATTACTACAATGGCTCTTAAAGTTGGCATCAATGGTTTTGGCCGTATCGGCCGCCTGGTCTTCCGCGCGATCGCTGAGAAAGGTCTTCTCGGCAAGGACATCGAAGTGGTGGCCATCAACGATCTGGTCCCCGCCGACAACTTGGCGTACCTCGTCAAGTACGACTCCACCCAGCGCACCTTCGAGGGCGAAGTCCGCAGCGAAGGCGACGACACGATCATCGTCAACGGCCACAAGATCAAGTCTTTGGCCGTCCGCGAAGGCCCCGCCGCGCTTCCCTGGGGAGACCTCGGCGTGGACATCGTGATCGAGTCCACGGGCTTGTTCACCAGCGCCGACAAGGCCGAAGGCCACCTGAAGGCCGGCGCCAAGAAGGTGATCATCTCCGCCCCCGCTTCCGGCGACGGCGTGAAGACCGTCGTCCTCGGCGTCAACGACAACGAGCTCGACCAGTCGCCCAACATCAGTGCGAACGCCTCCTCCACCACGAACTGCCTCGCCCCGATGACCAAGGTTCTCCTCGAGAACTTCGGCATTGAGGAAGGTCTGATGACGACGGTCCACTCCTACACCGCCACGCAGAAGACCGTTGACGCTCCCTCCCGCAAGGATTGGAAGGGTGGCCGCGGCGCCGCGATCAACATCAGTCCCTCCTCGACCGGCGCCGCCAAGGCGGTCGGTCTGGTGCTTCCCTCCGTCAAGGGCAAGCTCACGGGCATGTCCTTCCGCGTCCCGACCCCGACCGTCTCGGTCGTCGACCTGACCGTGAAGACCACCAAGGCGACCTCCTACGAGGAAATCTGCGCCGCGATGAAGGAAGCCTCCGAAGGCTCCCTCAAGGGCATCCTGGGCTACACGGCCGACGAAGTGGTTTCGACCGACTTCCAGCACTGCGCCCTGTCCTCGATCTTCGACGCCGGTTCCGGCATCGGCCTGAACGACAAGTTCTTCAAGCTTGTCTCCTGGTACGACAACGAATGGGGTTACTCCAACCGCTGCGCCGAGCTGGTGCAGAAGGTCGGCAAGCTCCTGTAATCGCCTCAAAGGCTTTTACAAACCCACGCGGCCCCCATGGGCCGTTGAAAAACACCTCCGTTTCCGGAGGTGTTTTTTTGTGGTTACGACAGATTTTGGTGGTCTAGAATGCTGGGAACCGACCTTTAACCCGCCCGTGAGTTTTGACTTTACGACAGATTTTGGTGGTCTAGAATCGGTGTTCGCTTTTGCGTTCGCCGTGTGTAGTTTTGACTTTACGACAGATTTTGGTGGTCTAGAATGGCGATGATGAACAGCCTAGGCAAACTCGAGTTTTGACTTTACGACAGATTTTGGTGGTCTAGAATCCGGGCTTGAGGATCCGCTACCTTAATCCGGTTTTGACTTTACGACAGATTTTGGTGGTCTAGAATCCTGCAAACTGGAATCGCGTCTGGGATCGGGTTTTGACTTTACGACAGATTTTGGTGGTCTAGAATAACCCAAATTTGAGCTGTTGCATCTCCTTGGTTTTGACTTTACGACAGATTTTGGTGGTCTAGAATCTTGGAGGCCGACCTTTAACCCGCCCCTCGGTTTTGACTTTACGACAGATTTTGGTGGTCTAGAATACCGTTGAGGTTGTAAAAACTTACAACGAGGTTTTGACTTTACGACAGATTTTGGTGGTCTAGAATCAACTCGAAGGTAAAAAAGACTTCATTAAGTTTTGACTTTACGACAGATTTTGGTGGTCTAGAATAAACCCCTTACCGCAGCAGATCGGACAGGGGTTTTGACTTTACGACAGATTTTGGTGGTCTAGAATGCTCTCTATGCCTAGTACCCACCCGGCGAAGTTTTGACTTTACGACAGATTTTGGTGGTCTAGAATCGTCTTGACACAACTTGTTCTTTTTCTTAGACTTAAATCATAAATTTCGTAAAGTCTTAACTAAATTTTTAGGATTCCATGCTCTGCAGTGCACCATGGAATCCTAATTTTTTTAATTCACCAGAACTCAACTTGCTCGGGCGGGGAGTCGGGGAGCGTGGGGCGATAGTTTGGGCCTTGGATTAGAATGCTGGTGCCCCATTGGCGGTCGGTGATGAATAAAAGACGTACGTTTCCCCCGCAGGGAGCCAATTTGCGAATGCGTTCCGAATGCTTTTCCATTTTTTCAAGACTGACGCAAGGGCGAGCGTAGATGGAATATTGGATCATCAAAAAACCGTCGTTTTGCAAATCCCTTCGGAATTGCGTGGCCGCCTTGCGCTCGTGATCAAGCATCACGGGCAGGTCAAACATGGCTACTAACCAACCCATGCGAAACGGACTTAGCTTTTGTGGATGTCTCATTGCGGTCGCGGTTCAAATAAGGCAACCATAGGACGCCTGCTGTGCGCGCGCGGTAGCAATTAGCCAGTGAAGCGGCCGTAGTGTCCATGGCGTCCAGCAGTTTCACACTGCCGTTATAGCGGGCGATGCGGAAAAGTCGCAAGTTTTGCCCGATATATTTAGCCCATTCACCCAGTGTGGGAATGATGGCCTGTTGAAGATATTGCGCCATCAGTAAATCGACATAGGCGCGGAATGGCTCCATTAGGTCATATACGAGCGGATTTTTTCGATAATAGGTTTTGTGATACACGCCTAATAGCGGGGATAGTCCATGTATGAGAATGGCTCTGTGGACAAGCGTGGCCAGCACGGCATAGCCGTAATTTAGGAAAACATTGGGTTGTGAATCGCCGTCTTTTTGGTCTCTGATGGCGCCGTATGCACCGATGGCCGGGAAATAACGTTTCCAATATTCACGGGCGCAATGCCCTTCGTCCAAATGGAAGCATTTTTTTCCAAGCATGTTTTCCAATCGCTTGCTTGGCGCGCCGATGGCCTTGAGGGTCTCGGACTGGTTGCAAATTTTTGCGCGCAATATCGCTTGCCAGAGTTTGTCATTTAGACGGTTCGGCCTGTCGGCCTGGTTCATCGTGATCGTGCAATCTATGGCGCGCGCCAAGGGAAGCGTCCAGCCCACCGGTTGGAAACGCTCGTTGCAGTGCAGCAATATGGCATCGTTTTCAAGCAGGGCGGAAAGCACCGCCGCGCTGAAGGCCACACCTCTCGCTGCAACCACAACGGCTCGCACATCCTCCAGCGCGATGCGCCCGACTTCCGCCGATTCGCACTCGCATATCAAGAAGCCTCGCTCTTTGCGGAGAAACGAGTTTGACTGCAATACATGGAGGATGTGGTAGCTCACGATTTTTATGTTTGCTAGCCTTTGTAAATGCGAAATCCGGCGGAGATTAATTTACTCAGACTAACGGGGGGAGTTTGAACGCCCATGATATCTGTGAGTTTCGCTCGCCCATCAGTCCAGATAGAGTTGATAGTATAAATCCCCTTGTTTAGCGAAGTGTTGGCATTTGCTACAATGTCGCTTTGGATTTCCACAAGTTGGCCACTCTGAAATACGCCAAATATCTCTTGGAATTCAGATAATTGCTTAAGGCTTTCAATTAGACTTTTCTTCGGCCCGTGCGCATACACCGGTGCCACCTTATAGGTTCCTTTTTTGTTTCTCCACACAATTTGGCATCGATGATTTTTTCCTTTCGCGTAAATACCACTGCCGTCTTTGGATAAGTCTTTGTATTCCGTTGGCTCGCCGATGGACAGCGTTACACGCCTTATGCGAGGGCCACCGGGCAGACGAGCGGTCTCGCACCATTGGTCCCATTGTTCCTGAGATGGCTCCCTGGCCGCGACATCGAGAATAAGTTCGCGTGTGCGGCGATCTAGGATGTCCTTGGCGTTTTTGGCAATACTTTCGACGCTGAAGACTTCCTTCATCTGCACGGTTTTATATCCGAGTTTGCGCAGTTCGCGTCGCAGAACCATTTGTGCTATCCCATCTATGGTGCGCTTGGCATAAAACGTTTCCTCCAATTTTGCCTTTGCGTGAAAAATCTCTTCGGGGACAACCTTGTCCAGAATGTCTTTGAAATACGTCTGTGGATTCTCCTGCACGCCTTTGGGAAAGCGAAAGAAGTCGCGCTTGTCCCTGTCGCGCGTCCATTGCGGCACAAATGAGAGAATGGCGGCGTCAAGGGCGTGGTGTTTTTTGTTATTGCGGTTCTTCTTGTCGATTGCCTCGCAATACTTTACGAATTCGGACTGGCTGAGTTTTGATGGGTCGGTCTTTTCCGCCAAATCCTTCGGAGATTGTAACAGTCGGCCCAAGGCGTAACGGTTGCGGATTTTGGCGGTCAATCCGCCGTTGGCGACAATAATTCTCCTATCGCCGCCGATGCCGCCGATAGGCCATTGGAAATGGATCGCCAAAATTGTTTGCGCCAGTTTTGCGATCCACGCCGTCTCCGCCAAGCTCATGTAGCGTTCTGCCAATTCGACGGCCTTGTCCGAGGTAAGCAAATCTTTTTTCTTCCGGTTGAAATTCGAGTTTTTGGAAACGCGCTCGAGATACGCCTGCCAATGCCCCTTGCCGCGCAACCAGTCAAAGGGCGTGCGGTTTCCCTTGTCGGCGTTGTGTGCGCGCGTGGTCAGCGCATAGTTAAGCATGGCGTCCGGGCCGCCCAGCGAGCGCGGGACGATGTGGTCGATCTCGTAGGATTCCAATTGCGTGAGTTCTAGTGGTTCTCCCGTGTACACGCAGATGCCGTTTTGCTGCCTCAGTAACTGGTAGCGCAGCAACGATTGTTTGCCGCCTGTTTTTGCCTCGTCCATTTTTTTGGCCGCTTCCGCCCGTTCGTCGCGGCGTTTTTTATTGAATATTCGCAAATCCCACAGGGCATCTTATACCAATAAATCCTCGCGGATAAATTACATCAAAAAATTGTAGGGGTTTCCAAATTTTTTTGTCACGAACCTCTTACCAATTTCCAGGGCACTCGCGGACTCCCACTACAATAATAATCCTTACCATCCATGCACAACCCCTTCTCGCCTTAAATTCCAAACCCAATGCAACGTATTGTTGCATTG
>JAVBTG010000079.1:0-14127 GCA_031556275.1 Opitutales bacterium | reverse complement strand
GTACGGGCACACCACCCTCGTGCGCAAGCCGCGCGAGAGCGGGGTGCTCGGGGCGCTGGGGGCCCGCGCGCGCCGCTCGGCGGCGGTCTTTTGCTGGCAGGGGCTTATAATAGGGGTCTTCGGTTCCTTCGTCGGTGTGCTGCTCGCGCTGCTTTTGCTGCACTACCGCAACGCGATTGTGGGCCTTTTCATGGACCCCCTGACGATGGCGAAGTATTACCAGTTCCTCAGCTTCCCCGTCGATTACGTCGCGCTCGATTTTGTAAAAATCGTCCTTTTCGCGATCGTCGCGGCGACGCTGGCCGGGCTGCTGCCCGCGTGGCACGCCGCCCGCGTCAAACCCTCGGAGACCTTGCGCCATGAGTGATCCCCTTGTCATCGAGGCCAAAAACATCTCCAAGACTTTCCTCGAAGCAGGGGAAAACCTGTCCGTGCTGCGAGGCGTCGATTTCGCGTTGCGCGCCGGTGAGAGCGTGAGCATCCGCGGCGAGTCCGGCTCCGGCAAGACAACCCTCCTTTACATCCTTTCCGCTTTGGAAACCCCAACAGGCGGCGAGCTTTTCTGGAACGGCGAGCGCGTGAACGAGCGCTCCCACGACTGGGCGGCGGCCCGCCGCGCGCAGTGGATGGGCATGGTCTTCCAGTCCTATCACCTGATGCCGGAGCTGGACGCCTTGGAAAACGTGCTGATGGCCCGCCGCATCGCGGGCGGCATCCGCCCCGAAAACAAGGCCCGCGCATTGGCGCTGTTGGAACGAGTAGGCCTCAAAGACCGCGCCCGCCACGTGCCCGCGAAACTCTCAGGCGGCGAATGCCAGCGCGTGGCGGTGGCCCGCGCGCTCATGAACAAGCCCAAAGTCCTCTTGGCCGACGAGCCGACGGGCAACCTCGACGAGACGACGGGCGAGGAAGTCATGACGCTTTTATTGGAGCTCACGCGGCAGGAAAACTCCGCGCTCGTGCTCGTCACGCACAACGCCGCCCACGCCGCGCGGGCCGACCGCTCGCTGTTCCTGCGCAAGGGCGGCTTTGACGAAACCATGCGCGACGACATCCCCGCCGTTTAAACATGCAGCCCGCGCCCACACAGGATATTTCATTGGCGGCCTTGCAACCGGGGCAGGGGGCCATCATCACCTCCATGAGCGCCGAGGGCGCGCTGGGCCTGCGTTTTCGCGAGATCGGCCTGCTGCCCGGCACGTCCGTCGAGATGGTGCGCGCGGCACCGTTGGGTGACCCGATCGAGCTGCGCCTGCGCGGCTTTCTGGTGGCGGTGCGCCGCGCGGACCTCGCGCACGTGCGGGGGCGTTTAAAATCATGAGCGCCGACTGGCAGGCATGGGCCGCGATAGCCCTCGTCATTCTGGCGGCCCTCTGGCTCGCGCGCAAACTCCTGCGTCGCCCGCGCGGCGACTGCCGTTGCGGCGACAATAACTGCCCGAAGAAGCGTCGTTAATATTCTATCAGCCCAGCAGCCCCGCGATCCCTTTGCTGATCTCGAACAGCGGCCGGCTCACCATCGCGATCGCGCCGCCCAGCAGCTGCCGAAACAGCGGCACGTTAATCAGCACGATCAGCACGATGATCGAATAGCGCGAAATCTGCGCGAAAGTCGCGCGCGACATCCCCACATACGGCAGAAAATGCGAGCCGTCCAAAGGCGGCAGCGGAATCAGGTTGAAGACCAGCAGCATCACGTTCAGATAGATAGCCATGACGAGGCCGTCTTTCAAAACCGGCGCGTACGCCAGCGCGAACGGCAGGGCGATCGCGCACACCAGCGCCAGCATAAGATTCATCAGCGGTCCGGCGGCGGTGGAGAGCAGATCGTCGCGCATGCGGGTGCGCGGGTTGGGCAGGGAAATCTGCACGGGCTTGGCCCATCCGATGATCGCGAACCCGGGGCTCAACAGCAGCATCATCAACGGCAGCAGGACCGTGCCGATCGGGTCGATGTGGACGAGCGGGTTGAGCGTCACGCGGCCTTGGGCGCGGGGCAGGGGGTCGCCGAGTTTGTCGGCGACAAAGGCATGCCCCCATTCGTGGAACGACAGGCTGCACACCAGCAGCAAAAACGAAAACAGTTTTATGGAAATATCGGCTTCGGTCATCGCAATAAAAAATTAGTCGCCCTTTATCCGCGCGCGCAGTTGGTCGCGCGTCTCCCTGAGCGCTTCGGGGACGTCCTGCTCAAGCAGCGCCCGCGCCTCGTCCTTGTCGCCCGTTTCGACAAAACACCGCGCCCGGTGCATGCGCAACATCTGCGCCTTGACCGGGTCGTGCGTGAGCGCGGCGGCCTTGTCCCACGCGGCCAGCGCGGCCTTCCAGTCGGGCGCGGCCACGTCGTAAAAAGACTGCGCGTGGCGCCACGCCAGCGTCTCGGAATTCGGATCGAGGTCGCAGGCGCGGGCGAAATATTGCTGCATCAGGCGGTCGGCGTCATTCGCGCCCAGCAACCCTTCTTCCACCATCAGCTTTTTAAAGACATGGATCAATTCGCCCGCCTGATAGAAATACAGCGCGGTGTCGGGCGCGTATTTGAGGCATTTTAGGAACATCGGCCACGCCTCGGCATAGCGCCCGTCCTCGGCCAAAATATTGCCCATCTGCTGATAAGCCACGGCGGCGCTCTCGTCAAACGAGACGGCCCGTTGGAAAGCCCGCATCGCCCGCTCGTCCTCGCCGACGGCGCGCAAAAACTTCCCGTAGCACAGTAGCAGCGGCACGTTGTCGGGGTGCACGCGCAATAAATCCGCGTAATCGGCGGCCAGCCGCGAAAGCCGTGTCGTCAAATCTGTCGCTGAAATCTTGTCTGCCGAACCTAGCAGGTCCTGCTGGCGCTTCACGATGTCGGCCAGTTGGCGCTCCAACGGCGAGGCCTCCGAGCGTGCCAGCAACTCCGATTTCTTTTCCGGCGAGATGGGATTATAAGCCCACGCTTGCGCCCCTATACACAGGGTGCCCGCGAAACCTAAAATAAAAAACCGGCGCATAATTAAAATCCTAATGGCACCCCCCGTGGGGGCATCCGCCGCAACAATGGTGCCCGCCGCGCGCTCCACGCTTGCCGCCTTTTGCGGAAAACGCGGAGAGCTGCTTTTCCATCTGCGCGCAGCCGCAGTGCGGGCATTTGGGTTTTTCCTGTCCGCGGATCAGCAATTCGGAGGGCTTGCCGCAGCGCCCGCACACATATTCGAATAAAGGCATGTTTGTTTTAGACAGTCGCGCACGCGATTGTGTTCCGGCAACGCAAAGGTGGATATCTCCCCATTATGCGGCACGCAGGTCCCCCGCGCAAAGCAGAAATCGGTAAAATCATCCTAATCCTTTGATATTAGATTGTTTAACAAAAATTTGACTTTAATTTAAATTTTTGAGATAAATGACAGTGAGATTACAACTCACATGAAAAAAACAATCCTATCCCTCGCGCTGTTCGCGGGCACTCTCACCGGCGTGTTGGCTGACGACGTGTTCTTCGGGCACTATTCCACGGACCCGACGATCGGCACGTTCTACACCAAGCAGATAGCGACGCCCCAATACTGGGTCTTCCAGGAAGTTTTCAAGGATTTCACCGCCCAAATCAGCCTCAACACCGCAAAGCTGGGCAATTCCGTCTCCGAGGGCTGGGCGAGCAACGTGAGCGTGGCATCCTACGGCATGGACGTTTACGCGGACACCAATAAGACGCTGGTTTCGTCCCACGTGTTCGACAACGTGAGTGACACCTATTCGGTCGATTTGAAAGACGGCCAACGCGTGAGCTTCTGGCTCGAACTGAGCGACGGCACGCGTATCGACACCAACAACATGAACATCCGCGAGTATAGTTATCTCGCCATCAACGCGGGTTCCACCGAGGCGGATTCCTACGCCTACGCCTTCTACGCCTACGGCAACAAAACGCAGACCCCGTTGGGCTACATCGTGGTGGGCGACGGTTCCCGCATCGCGGCCCCCGCGGGCCAGCCGTTGCCGGGGGCGCTGGCCACATGCCTGGTCGGAGCGCTGGGCGCGAGTTTCTATTTGAAGCGCCAGAAGAAAAAATCAGCCTGCGCGTAACTTAACCGCGCGAGAAAAAAGCCACCGCTGCGGTGGCTTTTTTTGCGGGCCACCTCTCGGTTAGGGGCGGTCTTGCATCATCCCCGTGCGAAATTTGAAAGGCGCACCTTGCTGCGGATAAACTTCAGCGGCATCGAATCAGCTTCTATTTCATGGGTTCCTCACCCCCCCGTGGACGGATCAACCCCCGCAAAAAAACGGCGCCCCGTGAAAGGGGCGCCGTTTTTGTTAAAGGCGGAAAACCTTATTCGCCGGCGGGGTTGATGTCGAGCAGCTCGACGTCGAACACCAGCGGCGCGTTCGGGGGAATGACGGGAGGAGCCCCCGCCTCGCCGTAGCCGAGGTCGGCGGGGATGTAGAGCTTGACTTTGCCGCCCTTGCCGATGAGCTGCACGCCCTCGGTCCAGCCGGGGATCACCTCGTTGAGCGCGAACACGATGGGCGCTTTGCGCTCGACGCTCGAGTCGAACGTCTGGCCGTTGGTCAGTTTGCCGGTGTAGTGGACTTTCACCTTGTCGGTGGCCTTGGGTTTCGCGCCCTCACCTTCGGCGACGATCTCATAGCGCAGACCGCTTTCGGTTTTTTTGACGGCGGGGTTCTTGTCGAGTTCGGCGAAATAATTTTTCATGTCTTCTTGTGCTTTCTTTTCCAATTCGGCCATTTTTTCCTGCATGGCCTTTTGTTTTTCGGCCATCATGGCCTGGATTTTTTCCTGCATGGCTTCTTTGTCGAAGGAGGGCTTGTCCTCGGCGATGCCCTTGGCGGTGCCGGCCAAAATGGCGGCGGCCTCTTCGGCGGTGAAGGGAGACTGCTCGGGCAGCGATTGGATTTGCTGGCGCATGTTGTTGCCTTGCAGCCAACCAAGGGCCTCAAAGGTCTGCTTTTGCTCGGGCGTGAGCTCGGCGAGCGCGGGTAATGAGAGGGCGGCCGTCAACAACAGGGCGATGGTGGATTTTTTCATAAAACAGACATTATCTTCGGGTTGTCCTGGCCGGGTCAATTTGTTTCGCATGCCTTTCATACTATGAAAAAGCACTCGCAAGGATTACTCAAAAGACCAAAATTGGTCTTATGGTAGCTTTTCCAAATTCCTCACCTCGGCTACTTGGTTGGATTTTAGCCCTTTTTCGGTGTCCTCACCTCGATGATGTGCTACATCGCCTCGGCTCGAATCCCCCAAAAATGTCATAAAACCAACCTTCGCATCCTTGTTGCGGAATTTTAAAAAAACTCCCATGTGTTCCCTACGGGCCCCGCAGGATATTTTCAACGTAGCCGAAATCACCCGCCAAATCAAGGGGGTGTTGGGGAATAATTTCGCGGAGGTATGGGTGCGCGGGGAGGTGAGCAACTGCAAGACGCAGGCTTCGGGGCACGTGTATTTCTCCCTCAAAGACGCCGAGGCGCAGCTTTCCTGCGTCCTATTCCGCTCCAGCGCCGCCCGCCTAAAATTCCCGATCCGCGACGGCATGCGCCTGCTCGTTTTCGGCCGCATCGACGTCTACGAGCCGCGCGGCGCCTACCAGCTCATAGGTCAAACGGCCCTTGAGAACGGGGTGGGCACCCTCCAGCTCGAATTCGAGCGCCTGCGCCAAAGACTCGAGCAAGAGGGCCTGTTCGACCCCGACCGCAAAAAACCGCTTCCCCGTTGGGCTGGCACGCTGGGCTTTGTCACCTCCCCGACGGGCGCGGTCATCCGCGACTTTTTGAGCATCCTGCGCCGGGGCGGCTGGAACGGTCGCCTCATCCTGCTGCCCGCCTCCGTGCAGGGCCCGGCGGCCGCCCCTGAAATCGCCCGCCAGATAAAGAGGGCGCAGCAACTCGGCCAAATCGACCTGCTCGTCGTCGGTCGCGGCGGGGGATCCTTGGAAGACCTCTGGCCCTTTAACGAAGAAGTAGTGGTGCGCGCCGTGGCCGCCTGCACGATCCCCACCATCTCCGCCGTCGGCCACCAGACGGATTTCACCCTCTGCGACTTTGCCGCCGACCTGCGCGCCGAAACACCCTCGGCGGCGGCCGGCCATATCGTCGACGCGCGCGACACCCTCTTGGCCGAGCTCGAAACCGCGCGCGACGAGCTCTACCACCTCACGGGCGCGGCCCTCGAAGACTGCGCGCACGCGCTTGAAATTTTCCGACATCGCCTCACAGCCCAGCATCCGGGCCACGGCGTTGAACGCGCCTTTTTGCGCCTCGACGACCTGACGGGCCGCCTGTTTGCGACAGGCCGACAAGCGTTGCACCGCCTGCGCGAATCGTTGGATGAAACCGTATTGAAATTTTGGCGACAAGACCCGTCCGTCCGCCTCGAAAAATCAAGCCTGTTATTTGAATCCCTCACCAAACGGCTGGCAGCCTGCAGCGTCGAAGGCACCCTCAAACGCGGCTTCGTCCTTTTGGCCGACGCGGAAGGCGGCATCATCTCCCGCAAAAAACAACTGGTTCCCGGCTCCCGCATCCACGCTAGGTTCCATGATGGAAATACCCAGCTCGACGTGCCGGAAAAAATATAAATAAAAAAACCGCAGCCTCTCGACTGCGGTTTTTAAATTTTCCTTTTAGTATGACTTCGCGAAAATCGCCTTCACGGCATTCGGTTTGCCGGTGAAGATGCACGTCCCGTTGCGATCCGAGCCTTCGAGCGGGATGCAGCGCACGGTCACCTTCAGATCGTTCTTGAGCTGCTCCTCCACCTCGCGCGAGCCGTCGTAGTAGGCCACGGCGAAACCGCCGTGGATTTCTGGATTGTTCGCGTTCTTCGGCGTGAAGAAGGCGTAAAAATCCTCCTTGTTCGCAAACGTCTTGGTGTTCTCGTCGCGATACGCCTTTGCGCGGGCCAGCAGGTTGTCCTGAATCTCCTGCAGGATGCTTCCGACATTCGCCACAAACTCGGCGCGGGCCACAGGCTTTTTGCCCAGCCCCGGCACGTCGCGGCGGCCGAGGAACACGGCGTCGCTCGCCATGTCGCGCGGGCCGACTTCGACGATCAGCGGCACGCCCTTTTTCACCCAGCCCCAGAGCTTTTCGCCGCCGCGCACGTCGCGCGCGTCGATCTCGGCCTCGATGGGGCGGCCGTCCCAAATGGTATCCTTCAACTGCGCGCGAAGCTTTTGGCAATACTCCATCACCTGCGCGCGCGTCTCCTCCTTGTGCAAGACGGGCAAAATGACGACATGCGTCGGCGCCAGGCGCGGCGGCAGCACCAGCCCGTCGTCGTCCGCGTGCGTCATAATCAGCCCGCCGACCAAACGCGTCGAGACGCCCCACGAGGTCGTCCACGCGAACTGCTGCTCGCCGTTGGCGTCGAGGAATTGGATGTTGCTGGACTTCGCGAAATTCTGCCCGAGGAAGTGCGAGGTGCCCGCCTGCAACGCTTTTTTGTCCTGCATCATCGACTCGATGCACAGCGTGCTCACGGCCCCAGGGAAACGCTCTCCCTCGGTCTTTTCGCCCTTGATGACGGGCATGGCCATCCAGTTCTCGGCGAAGTCCGCGTAGACGTCGAGCATTTTTCGCGTTTCCTCCCACGCCTCCTCCTGCGTCGCGTGGGCCGTGTGGCCCTCCTGCCACAAAAATTCGGCGGTGCGCAGGAACAGGCGCGTGCGCATCTCCCAGCGCACGACGTTGGCCCACTGGTTCACCAAAATCGGCAGATCGCGGTAGCTCTGCACCCATTTGGCGTACATTTCCCCGATAATCGTTTCCGACGTCGGGCGCACGATAAGCGGCTCCTCAAGCGGGGAAGCGGGCACGAGCTTGCCGTCCGGCCCCGCCTGCAAACGCGAGTGGGTGACGACCGCGCACTCCTTGGCGAAGCCCTCGACGTGCTGGGCTTCCTTTTCCAGAAAGCTCACGGGAATGAACAGCGGAAAATACGCGTTGACGTGCCCCGTGTCCTTGAACTTTTTATCGAGCACGCGCTGGATGTTTTCCCAGAGCGTGTACCCCCACGGCTTGATGACCATGCACCCGCGCACGGGGCTGTTCTCGGCCATGTCCGCGTTGCGGATGACCTGCTGGTACCATTCGGGATAATCTTCGGCGCGCGTGGGCGTGATAGCGGTTTTGGGAGCCATGATAAAGGAGCGGATAAAGGACACAGCCTAGCCGCTAAAACCCGCCTGTTCAAGGCCGCAAAAAAACGCCCCTTCCGAAAAAGAGGCGTTTTGTGAATCCAAAAAATCATTTCCCTGCGGGCAGCGCGATGTCGAGATAGAACAGCGCCGTCGGTCTGCCTTCCTTCAAGGTGACGGTGATCTCGTTCAACCCATCTTTCAAAATTTTGGCCGGGACCGTCCACGCTTGGTAATTCCCGGGCGTGCCCAAGGCCGTGTCGTAGGGGTTCTCGTACGGTTCCGACACGTCGGCATTGGGCTTCAATTCCACCCCGTTAACCGCCACCGACCACCGCGTGTCCTTAATATCACCCGTGCTTTGAACGCGCAGTCGCCCATCTTTTTGCCAGCCGCCTTTGGGCGGGACCATGTCGAGCCACATCGTCTGCGGCGTGTCCGTCACAAACACATTTTGAAAGGGCCGCCCGTCCCGGTACGGCTCGTTGTGCGTGTGGGCCAGGAAGTAGTACTGCGGTTGGAGCGCCAGATAGTCCGTGTCGCGCAGCTGCTTGAACAGGTAATGCGGCGGCTCGAAATTCCCGCCGAACACGTCCGTCAGGTTGCGCGTGCTGCGGTAATACTGGAAGTTGAAAAAGCTCAGCCCGTCCGCCCCGCGCGCCTGCGCCAGATAGGCCGCCGTCTTGAGCGCCTGGTCGGTCGTGCGGCGAAACACCCACGAAATCTTCGCGCCGGCGGGCGCGCGGCCGATCTCGTAAACAATCCCGCGTCCGTTTTCCACCCCGAGGGGCACCTTGTAATTTTGCTTGGCGTTGGCGAAGTGCAGCTCGGAATAAACGGCAACGTTGTCGGGCAGCATTTTGCGGATCTGCGCGGCCTCGTTTTGCAAATTGGTGTAGTAGTGGGAGCTGACGTTAAACATGTCCACCCCCGCCTCGTTCGCGAGCCGCACGGGGTCGATCCCCATCTTGTCCATCACGTCGCGGTACGCGGGGATGCGCACGGAAACATAGCGGCGCTGGCCGGGCTTGGCGTTTTGGTCGAATTCCTGCCGCACCTGCTTCACAAAATCCGTCATGATGTCCGCGCGCGCTTGGCTCGTGGTGCGGAAGGGGTGGAACAGTATCCAAAACCGCATGAAATCCAGCTCAATCCCGTCGAGTTCCTGCTTTTGGGCCAGCTCTTTGATGAACTGCATGCGGTAGGCGCGTACCTCGGGTTGCGCGAAATCGAGCGCGTACTTGCTGCGCGCGTCGGGGTCGGCCTCCTCGCCCAGACGCAGTTGCGGGTTTTCGTCAAAAAATTGGGTGACAGCCATTTTTTTCGCGCGCTCCTGCTCGTCTTCAATGCGCGCCGCGCCGAAATAATGGTGCCCATCGTTCATGCGAAAAGTGGCGAAGGCCTTCTGTCCCTTCCTGTGCGCCTCGGCGACAAAGACGTCCACAATGTCGCCCCCGCCGAGCACATACGCCTGATAGGGCGAGGGCCCTTTCCCCTTGCGCGCCTGCTGCCACGCCAGATGCTCGCGCATGGGCAGGGCCTTGCTCTGCCACCACGGGTCCCACCCCATGCCGCCCGCCATCATCAGCACATCCACCCCGCCGCAATCGGCGGTCTCGTCGACGGCGGCGATGATCTTTTCGGTCGTGAACGCCCGTCCGTCCGCGTTGAAGGGGCTGACGCTGCTCAGGATGTTTGTCGTGTCGTTGTTGTAAATAATCTTAAAGGGCGGCTTTTGCTTTTCAGCCGCGCCCCACGCGCACGCGCACAAGGCGGACAATCCCAACACACACAAGCGATTCAGGTTCTTTTTCATCACGTTCGAATGCTGTTATAATAACAGACATCAGCTAGGTCGATAGCAAACACGCTTCACCTTCCCCGTGAAAATGGAACCTTTTATGGAAATATCCTGAATCACGCGTATTCTTATCATAATGAACACGCAAAAAATCCGCGCGGCGGCGGCACTGCTCACCCAATGGGAAAAACCGGCCTTCGACATCGGGGCCTTGGCGCTGCGCGTCGGCGCGGGCGGCCTGATGCTTGTGCACGGTTGGCCCAAACTCATGCAGTTTTTCGGCGATCAGCCGGTGCAGTTCATGGACCCATTGGGAATCGGCGTGGCGGCCTCGCTCGCCTTGGCGACGTTCGCGGAGTTCTTCTGCGCGCTGCTGCTCGTCTTCGGGATCATGACGCGCGTGGCGGCGGCCGTGCTGGCCGTCAACATGCTCGTGGCCGTCTACGCCCTGTGCGCGCTGCCGTGGGACAAAAAGGAACTGGCCGTCGCGTACCTCGTGATGTACCTGGCGATCGTCCTGATCGGCGGCGGCCGCTGGGGCGTGTCCAATTGCATCTGCCGCAAACTGTGCAAAGGCCAACAAAGCTGCCCGCTTTCCTGAAACCGTTTTAAACAGCCGTTGTCACGTGTTTCCCATCCACGGGAAAATTCAGCCTGAAGCCCCGCGCTTCATGCTTTTTTTTGCCAAAAAATTTGCTTGAAGTCCCGTTGGCAAGTGCGAAAATACACACCCTCCCCAAAGTAGGCCCTGCGAGCAGCCTTTTCCCCCATGCAACTGCGGCACACATTCCTTCTGTTTCAAACGGTCTTACCGATCTGTTGGGCCTGCGTCGCAAACGTCAGCGCGCAGACCCACACCACGGGCGACGTAACTCCCGCCCAGGAAACATCCTCCCCGACCTATGCGGCGGAGAGCGTCGTAGTGGGAGACACCGCGGCAGGCGGTTTGTTTGTCGAGACGGGCGGCACCGCCGCGATCGGCGAGGGCGGTTTGATTATAGGCCAGCAAAGCGGGGGCGAAGGTTTGCTGAGCGTCACAGGCGGCACATTTTCCGCGCAGGGGGCTTCCTTCATCGGGCAGACGGGCTCGGCCCTTATGGAATTGTCGGGCGGCAGGGCCACGTTCAGCGCCGCGCTTAACATCGCGCAAAACACGGGCAGCAGCGGCATCGTCAACATCCGCAGCGGTTCGTTCTCCGCCGCCGGAGGCGCCGTCACCGTCGGTCGCAACGGTTACGGGGAACTGAATGTGTTGGGCGGCACCGCCAATCTGGGGGCGCAGGCGGTCTATGTGGGCTATTTTCGCTCGGGCGAGGGCGTTCTCAACGTCGCGGGCGGCACGCTCTCCTCGACGGGGACGATGTACGCGGGCATCAACACCAAGGGCACGATAAAAGTGTCCTCCGGCACCGCGAGCTTCGCCACACTTTCCTTGGGTTATTATGCGGGCAGCCTCGGGGTCTTGGAGCACACGGGCGGCAGACTTTCCGCCTCGGCGACCACGTCGGTGGGGTTGACGGGCTCGGGCAGGATCGAGATCACCGCCGCGCAGACCAATCTAAACAACCTCTATCTGGGGGTCTCGACCACGGGCTCCGGTATCGTCAACGCCACCAACGGCACGCTCTCCGTCATGGGCGGCACCTACGTGGGGGACACAGGCACGGGCGCGATCACCCTCAAGAACAGTACCGCCACCCTGACGGGCATGCTGTACGTCGGCAACAACTCCGGCGCGCAAGGCTCCTTGGAGCTCGACGGCGGCACGCTCGTCGTCAGCGGCATCACCCAGATGGGCAACATGGGCGCGGGGCAAATGACACTCTCGGGCGTGCGCCGCTTCACCTCCGCGCTTTACTGGGTGTTTGGCGGCGGCACGGGCACGATCAGCGTCAATGGCGGCACTTTTAACGCGCAGGCCACAACGACGATGGGAACGGGCGCGATCCACGTTTCCAACGCGCAGGCCACGTTTTCCAACGTCTACGCCGGCGTGAGCGGGAAGACATCGACGTTGAGCTTCGGGCAAAACGCCACGGCCACCATCCGCGGCTACGCCTATCTGAGCTATTCCAATTCCAGCTCCACTAACATTTTGGTCAACGGCGGCCGCTTCGACGCCAATTCCAGCGCCTACCTCGGGCATTCGGGCTCGGCCAACCTGCATATCACAAGCGGCTCGGCCAACTTCAACGGCGGCCTGACGGCGGGGCACTGGGGCAGCGCCTCGGGTCTCATCCACATGTCGGGCGGCGCGCTCACCGTGGCGGGCGACACCACACTGGGCAACAACGGCGCGGGCGTCGTGACGATCAGCGCGGGCGACGCGCGCTTTGGCGGCGACTTTCTCATGGCGGGCCGCGCCACAAGCAACGCTACCGTCGCATTGTCCGGCGGGAGCATGGAGATTCAGGGCACGCTGACCGTCGGCGGAGCGGGCTCCGCGCAACTCACCGTCTCGGGCGGCGCTTTTCGCGCGGGCGCTCTGGCGGTCGGCACGGGCGGCAATCCTTCCGCCGTTTTTCTCTCCAACAAAGCCTCGGAAATCCGCACAAACACCCTGACCATCGGCGCGAACGCCTCCATGACCATCGCCGTCGCGGGCAGCGTGTTCACCGCCGCCCCGATTTTGTACGTAGACGGCCCCGCCTCCGCCGACGCATCCGCCACCTACACGATTGACCTCTCCGGTTACGCCGCCACAAAAAACGAGCGCATCGAACTGATGTTTGTGAAAGAAAACAGCCCGTCCTTCGAGGACATTTCATGGATTCTCAAGGATCTGGACACCGAGCGCTACGCCGTCGAGCGCGGCCCCTTCTGGGACGCGGGCACACTGGTGCTCGAGATAACAGCCCTGATCCCCGAGCCCGCGCACCTGTCCGCGTTGCTGGGCCTGCTCGCGCTGTCGGCGGCCGCGCGGCGGCGCAAACGGTCTCTCGCCATAAAATAAAAAAAGGACGCGGCCCATTCGCCGCGTCCTTTTTTTATCAAACGTTGCCGCGCTATTTCGTCGCGGGGTTAAACGGCGTTTCCGGCTTTTTCGCCAACGCGGCGGGCACCTCGGCGGCGGGGAGCACTTTGCCCGTTTCAAGGTCCTTCATGTCGGCCTTGACGGCGCGGTCAAACCAGTCGACGCTCTTGGCCACGTTGTCGTACAAGTCCGGCCCGAGTTTTTCATATTCGATAAAGACGTAGCCCTCGAAGCCCTGTTTGCGCAGTTCGGCGATCATGCCCTTGGCGTCGGAGACGCCGGTGCCCCACGGCACGTCATACGCGCCCTTTTCCGCTTTGATGTTGAGATCCTTAAAGTGGATGCTGTACATCATGCCCTTGGCCGCCTTTAAGCGCTCGACGGGATTGTAGCCGCTGCGCAGCCAGTGCCCGACGTCGGGGGCCAGCCCGAGGTGCGTGCCCTCGTAGGGCTTCATCACAGCCAGCCCCTGTTCGGCGTCGGAATACACGCTGCCCTTGGGGTGGTTGTGCGCGCCCACGCGCACGCCGTACTCCTTGGTCAGGCGTTCGAGCATGGGGAGCGTCTCCACCTTCGGCTCGCTGGCGATTTCCTTGATCCCGCGCTCCTTCGCAAACGCCAAAAGCTCGCGCCAAGCCGCCTCGTCTTTGGGGTTGGTGACGCCGAAGGCCACGATCTCAAGCCCGTGCTCCTTCGCCATTTTCCACACCGCCTCGCGCGTGGCTTGGTCCATGTCGGGCCCCATCTTGCCCTCAAACGGCGCGCCCAGCGGCTGTCCCGGATAGACTTGCAGGTAGCGCAACCCCAAGTTCTGCGCCAGCAGGAAAGTTTCCGCCAGCGTCTGCTTGCGGAAGGTGTAAGTTTGCAACCCCAGCTTCATTTCGGCGTGGGCGGCGGCGGTCAGAAGGGCGGCCCCGAGGGCCGCGATGGCTATAAATTTTTTCATGAACCAAAATTCTAAAATTTCCGGTACTGCGTGGCGATATATTTGTCCAACTCCGGCATGCCCGTGGCGCGGCGGTTTGCCGCGTCCCAGCGGATCGTCTTGCCATTGCCCGCGCGCATGGCGAGCACCCCGAGCAGCACCAAATCCGTCAACTCGGCGGCCTCCTCGGCGATGTTGGAGACGCAGGGGATTTTTCCATAGCACGCGTCGATCCACGCGCGGTAGGCGTTGCCCATTTGCTTGCCGCTTACGATGCGGGGGATAGTTCG
>JAVBTG010000184.1:0-5391 GCA_031556275.1 Opitutales bacterium | reverse complement strand
ACTACGGCCTATGGCGCATCCCCGCACGGGCAACGTCCGATTTCGTGCTACACACGCCGTTGGCGTCGATCCGCGTGGAATCGAACGCGCTGGCGCTGTGGGTTTCCCCCGAAAAAATCGCGATCTACTTGGCGGACGGCGTGGCCTATCTGGAAACCAAGCAGCGCGATTTCAAAGAAACCATCCAAGCCGGGCAATACGTGGTTTTGGAAAAAAGCGCCCTCTCGCACCCCTACCCGCTCAAGATCGACCGCGCCACGTCCGTGGAAAAAACGCAGGCGGACAACTGGATCGAGTTGGCCAAATGGTCCTTTAAACGCATCCGCTTTGAGAAAGACAAGGACGGCGCGCTCGTGCCGCGCGTCTATCTGCCCAAAAGCCATTTTCTCCAACGCCCCGTGGGCGATCCCAATTTGTGAGCATGGACACCCCTTTGCCATCGCGTTTTTTGCCCGCCTCGCTGAGTGGCGGCGGCTGCATGGCGCTTATCGCGGGGAAGGGATCTTATCCGCAGATCACCTGCGCACGGGCGCGCGCGGCGGGCATGTCCGTCAAACTGATCGCCTTTGAGGACGAGACGGCCCCCGAATTATGGGAGGCCTTCGCCGACGCCGACCGCACCCGCATCAAGGTGGGGCAACTCGGGCACATGCTCAAGGCGTTGGAGCGTTTCCGCACCGATTACGCGGTGATGGCCGGGCAGATAACGCCGCGCCGCCTTTTCAAGGGCCTGCATCCGGATTTAAAAGCCGTCACGATCCTCGCTTCCTTGAAGGAACGCAACGCCGAGACGATCTTCGGCGCGATCGGCCGCGAGATGGATAAAATAGGGGTGCCGCTTTTGGACGCCCGCGTTTTTATGGACGAAGACTTGGCAGATATTGGCCTGATGAACAAAGGCCGCTACCTGCCGGATGCGACCACGCTGGAACACGGACAGCGCATCGCAAAGGAAGTCGCCGCGATGGACATCGGCCAAGGCATCGTCGTCAACCACGGCACTGTTCTGGCGGTCGAGGCGTTCGAGGGCACCGACAAAATGCTCGAGCGCGCGGGTTCCTTCGAGGCCGACACCCCCCTTTTCATCAAGACCGTAAAGCCCCGCCAAGACTACCGTTTCGACGTTCCCGTTTTCGGCATGCGCACGGTGGAAAAGATGATCGAATTCGGCATCGCCGCCGCCGCCTTGGAGGCGCAAAACGTGCTCATACTGGAGAAGCCTTCCGTGTTGCAGCGCGCGCGCGAGGCGAAGATAACTCTGCTGGGGTATTGAATGCGCCTGAGTGTTTTGCTCGAGAACACCGCCGCGCGCGAGAATCTTTTATGCGCGCACGGGCTGAGTGTTTTTATCGAAACGGCCCGTCATAAAATCCTTTTTGACTGCGGCCCCGACGACGCTTTTTTACGCAACGCGCGGGTGCTCGGCGCCGATATAATGAGAGCTGACTTCTGCGTGCTTTCCCATGCGCACTACGATCACACTGGGGGGGTGTCCGCCTTTCTGGAAGTGAACCGCACTGCTGCCGTTTACGCGCGCAAAGAGGCCATGGGAGACTTCTTTTCGCTCAATCACGGCCCCGCCCCTTCTTATATCGGCTTGGATGCGGCGCTTAAAAACAATCGCCGCTTCATTTTGTTGGATGAACCGCTCTTTCGCTTGTACGAAGGAGTAACGCTTTTCCAAGGCCCCCAAGCCGCCGCGCGTCCCCTGCCCTCAAACGCGGCGCTGCTTGAAAAACAAGACGGTCAATTGCGCCCCGACCGTTTTTTGCACGAGCAAAACCTTCTCATTGAGGAAGACGGAAAAATCTATTTATTCTGCGCCTGCGCGCACGCGGGCATCGACGCCATTACGGAGCAGGCGGTTCGTGTCGCGGGCCGCCACCCCGACCATGTGATCGGCGGATTTCATTTGAGTGGAAAGGCCATGGAGACTTCGGAAGGCGACCACATCACCGATGAGATCGCCGACCGCCTGCACGCCGCGGGTGTTCATTGCCACACATGCCACTGCACCGGAGAAAAGGCGGCGGCGCGCCTGCGGGAAAAACTGCAAGACCGCTTTCATCTGTTAAAAACCGGCGATATCGTGACGTTTTAAGACAAAAAAAAGAATCCTCCGCCTGTGCCGTTTTATAGAGAAGTTCCGGCCTATTTTGTCAAGGTGGGTGCTTTTCGGGCGGCTTTTGCCTTCCGTGCGAAGACGGCATGACAGCCACCACCCGAGGCAAGCTCCCCGGTTTTTGTCATAAGGGGAGGAACTTGTGATTCTAGGCAACGAACACTGCAGAAGATTCGGCCCTTATTGTAAGACAAGCCAAGAAACTTGCAAAGCTCTTTGCGCGGCAAAATCAGCCGTCCCTTCTGCCAAAGTCCCCCGCAAGCGGCGCGATCCGCACGGCGAGAAAGCTTAAAACCGTGGCTACGCAGGCCAAGACGAAAAAGGAAGTGAAACCCATCGCCCGCGCCAAAAAACCGCTGAGGGCGCCGGGCACCAAAACCCCCAGCGCCATGAGGGCCGTGCAAATGGCGTAATGGGCCGTCGGATAGGCCCCGCGCGCCATGTAGAGCAGGTAAACCATAAACGCGGTGAAGCCGAAACCGTAGCCGAATTGCTCCACCAGCACGCACGAGGCCACCACATGGATGTTTTCTGGTTGAGCGGCGGCCAGGTAGACATAGAGCACATCCGGCACGTTGATCGCGACGGCCATCGGCCAAAAGCACCGCTTAAGCCCGATACGGGAAATCAGCCATCCACCCAAGATGCCGCCGCACAGCAGCGCGATCATCCCGAAAGTCCCGTAAACCGTCCCGTACTGCACCTCCGTGAGCCCGAGGCCGCCCTCGTCCCTTTGCGCGAGCATGAAAATCGGCGTTATTTTGAGCAAAAAAGATTCCGCGAAACGGTAAAGCAGCACAAACAAAATCATCCGCCCGATGGCGGGCTTGCGCAGAAATGTCGAGACCACCTGCCAATAGGACATCCTGTTTACCTGAGGGTCTTGGCAAGAAGGCGCGCTTGCTCTACGCGGCAACGCGATCAGATGATAGGCGGCCCCCAACAAAAAAACGACTGCCGCCAACGCGAAGGCCGCCATCCACGGCGCATGCGGTTTTTCCTCAAACACGGATATGTCTTTCAAATAACCGTAGCAGATGATCAGCCCTCCCCCCGCCGCCAGCATCCCCAAGCGGTAAAACGTGTTTCGGATGCCGCTGAAAAACGCCTGCACGTTTTCCGGAAGGCGGCGAATATAAAAGCCGTCGGCCACGCAATCGTGCGTGGCGGAACACAGCCCCAGCGCCGCCAGTAAAAAGATGGAGATTGCGAACCAGTGCGCGTTTTCCACGCAACAGGCCAGTACGATCAAGACGGCCCCCATGGCCGCCTGTAGGGCGCAGATCGCCATGCCTGGCCGCCTAAAACGCTCCAACCACGGGCTCCACAGACATTTCAACACCCACGGCAACCCGAGCAAGCTTGTCCAAAGCGCGACTTGATCCACCGAAACACCGCGCAGCGTGAAATACGCCAAGGCGAACACATGCGCCAAATTGTACGGCAGCGCCTCCAAAAAATAAACGCTGGGCACCCACAGCCATCCGCGTTGTTGGGCATGTGGGTGTTCGGGATGCATAGCCTCCATCAAAACGGCTTCATCGCGCGGAGGCGAACGGTTTTTGCGTTAAAACAAAAAAGGCCACCCAAAGCGGGCGGCCTTTTGTCCGAAGGGAAAAATCCCTCAGGAGGCGATCTTCTTGACGATTTCGATGATCGGCAGGAACAGCGCGATAACGATGACACCGACGACCAAGGCCAAACCGACGATCATGATCGGCTCGATGATGGAAGTCAGGCTCGCAACGGCGTTGTCCAAGTCCTCGTCGTAGTTGTCGGCGATGCGGTTGAGCATCTCGGCGAGCTCGCCCGTTTCCTCGCCCACGTCGATCATGGAGGTCACCATGGTCGGGAACATCTTTTGCTGCTCGAGCGGCACGGAGAGCGACTCGCCGTCGCGCACGCGGTCGTGCACCTTGGTCAGCGAGTTTTGGATCACCGAGTTGGGGATCGTGTCGCGCGTGATGGTGAGGGCCTGCAAAATCGGGACGCCCGAGGACATCAGCGTGCCGAAGGTGCGGGTGAAGCGCGCCACGTTCGCCTTGGTGCAAAAGTCCTTGATCTTGGGCGTGTGCAGCGCCAATTGGTCCATCACTTTTCGCCCGATCGCCGTTTTCAGCAGCAGGCGGAAAAGAATGAAGGCCACCACCAAACCGACGATGGTGACGATAATGTTTTCCTGAATGAAATTGGAAATGTTGATGACGACCTGCGTGATCATAGGCAGCGCCGCCCCGCCGAGCATGTCCTTAAAAATACCTTGGAACTTCGGCACGACCACCACCATCAGCAGGGCCACGATGACCACGGCCACGACCACGACGACCGTCGGGTACACCATGGCGGACTTGATCTTTTTGGCGGTCTTCACGCTTTTTTCCATGAACTTGGCCAGACGGGAAAGCACCACGTCGAGCACGCCGCCCGCCTCGCCCGCCTTCACCATGTTGACATAGAGGCGGTCAAACACCTTCGGGTACTGCAAAAGGCCGTCCGACATGTTGTTGCCGGAGCGCACGTTTTCAGCGAGGCCCACGAGCACATCCTTGAAGCGCGGGTTTCGCTCCTGACGGATCATCACCTCAAGCCCGCGTAACAGCGGCAGGCCCGCCTGTAACAGCGTGGCCAGCTGGCGGGTGAAAATGGCGAGTTCCTCCGTCTTCACAACCCTGCCAAAACCGCGGGTTTTCTTGGTCTTCACCGTGGTGGCGCTCGAACGCTGCGTCGCCGAGGCGAGGTTCGTGACCATCAGGCCCTGCGCGGAGAGCAGCGCCTTGGCGGCTTCCTCGGAATCGGCCTCGATTTTGCCGCTCTTTTGGGAGCCGGACTGGTCAATCGCTGAATAAGTGAATTTCGACATATGGGGAGAATGGGGAGGTTATTGAAAGGGAAAGTCTTGCCAGCATTAAACAGGGCTATCAGGTGTACTTCAAGACTTCTTCGATGGTCGTGGCACCGTCGAAGATGGCGCGGATACCGTCGTCGCGCAGGGTGTTCATGCCCTGCTCAATCGCCTTTTGCTTGAGCACGAGCGTGGGCGCGCGCTGGGTGATGAGCTCGCGGATGGGATCGGTGATCGTCATCATCTCGAAGAGACCTTGGCGGCCGCGGTAGCCCGTCTGGTTGCACTCGGGGCAGCCTTTGCCGTAGTAAAAACTCTTGTCGGCGATCTGGAGCGGGTCGATGTTGAGCACCTCGACGAGTTCCTGCTCCGGCTCGTAGGGCGTCTTGCAATTGCGGCAGATGCGGCGCACGAGGCGCTGGCCGAG
>JAVBTG010000135.1:0-12282 GCA_031556275.1 Opitutales bacterium | reverse complement strand
CGTCCGCCTCGACTTTGCCGTCGCGGAGGTAGCCCGGTGAAGCCCGCCGGAACGCAAACACGCATGCCGCTGCCGGTCGTCCCGGTCGCCGCGTTTTTGCTGGCGCTTTCCGGACTGTTGACGATCATGAGCGCCCAGTCGGGCAGCGACGCGCCGTTCTTTTTCGCGGCGCGGCAGCTCGGCTTCATGCTGCTCGGCTTGCTGACCATGGCGATTGCCGCGCGCATTCCGTTCGACGTGCATTGCCGGACGCTGCTGCCGTTCTACGCCGGAATTTCACTGCTGGCGCTGCTGCTGCTGCCGCTGCTCGGCGTCAAAATCAACGGCATGCGCGGTTGGTACGGCTTTGCCGGCATGCTCGTGCAGCCGTCGGAGCTGTCCAAGGGGATTTTCCTGCTGCTGCTCGCGGTCATCGCGGCGCGGCCGCGGCCGGAACCGCGCCGGTTCGGCTGGATGGCGGCCGCGGCGCTGCTGTTCGCGGGACCGGTCATGCTCCAGCCGGATTTCGGCACGGCGGCGCTTTCGGGCATCGTCGGCTTTTCGCTGATGTTTTTGGCGAGCGTGCGGCTGGCGTACATCCTGCCGACGGCGGGCGTTGGCGTCGTCGGGTTTTTCACCTTGGTGTTTTTCGACCCGGTGCGCTGGCAGCGCATCACGTCCTTTTGGGACGTCGAGGCCAACCGCGCTGGCACGGCCTACCAGCTCTATCAGGGCCTTGTGGCCTACGGCGTGGGCGGGGTGGACGGCGTGGGGCTGGGGCAGGGCCGCCAGCAGATGGCCTTTTTGCCCGAGGCGCACACGGACTTTATTTTCCCGATCGTCGGCGAGGAGCTCGGCATGGTGTGCACGATCGGGGTCGTCGCGGTGTTTTTAATACTGTTCCTCACGGTCGCCTCCCAACTGCGCCGCGCGCCGAACCTTTTTCAATTTTCGCTCTGCACGGGGGCGCTGCTGTGCATCGTCCTGCAGGCCGCGATCAACATCGGGGTCGTCACGGGGATGCTGCCGACCAAGGGCATGTCGCTGCCCTTCATCAGCTACGGCGGCTCCAACCTCGTGCTGATGTTCATCCTGATAGGCGTCATCGTCAACTGCCTGCGGCAATGGAGCCGCCCCGCCGCCATCCGCGCGCGCGAGCTATGAGCGCCTTCGTCATCAGCAGCGGCGGCACGGGGGGACACTTGGCCCCGGGGATAGCGCTGGCCGAGGAGCTGACGCGACGCGGCCACGCCTGCACGCTCATCGTCAGCGGCAAGCGCGTCGATTCTCGGCTTCTGGAAAAGTATCCCCATTTGAATTTCGTGCGCTCCCCGGGAACGGGTTTTCAATGGGGCTTTTTGGCGGTGCTCAAATTTTCCGCGAGCCAGCTGCGCGCGCTGTGGTTTTCATTGCGCCTCGTGCGTCGCGTAAAACCCGCGGCGGTGATCGGCTTCGGCGGCTTCACGACGGTGGGGCTTGCGCTGACCGGATGGCTGTTGGGCATTCCAGTTTTTCTGCACGAGGCCAACCGCGTGGCGGGCCGCGCCATCCGCACGCTGAGCGGGTTGGCCAAATGCGTCTATCTGCCCGAAGGCGTGGCCCTCGGCGGCTTGCCGCCGCAAAAACTGCGCGAGTGCGGCTTTCCTTTGCGCCGTGAAATGCGCCGTCTGCCGCGCGCTGAGGCCCGCCGCAAGCTCAAGATAGCGACGGAGGGAAAACTCCTCTTGATCCTCGGCGGCAGCCAGGGCGCGACGAGTTTTAACGACTGGATCGCGTCCAATTTCGTGCGCCTCGCGGAAGAGGGCATATCGGTGTATTGCGTCACGGGCTTGGGCAAGGGCGGGCAGGGCATCATCGAAAAGCGCAATTCCGACGGCGCCGTCACCCGCGCCTATTTCACCAATTTTTGCGACGACATGCCCGCCTTGCTTTCGGCGGCGGATTTGGTGCTTTCCCGCGCGGGGGCGGGCAGCATCGCGGAATTCATTCGCATGCGTTTGCCTTCCATCCTGATGCCCTATCCGCAGGCTGCGGACGACCACCAGAGCGCCAACGCGCGCTTCCTCGAGCGCCAAGGGGGAGGCGTGGTCGTGCCGTCCTCGCAGCGCGAGCGGCTTTTTAGGGAAATTCTGGATCTCATTTTCAACGACTGGATGCTCGAAAAACTGCGCGGCAACCTCGCGCGATTGGACGCAGAGGAAGCCGTCATGCAAATGGCGGACGACCTCGAGCAGTGCGCAAAATCCTCGCTCAAAAAGGAGGAGGCATGAGCGCGCCAAAAGGGGTGGTCTTTCTAGTCGGCGTCGGCGGCATGGGCATGGCGCCGCTGGCCCTCTACATGAAAGGGGAGGGCTGGGACGTGCGCGGGCACGACGACCATCTTTCGCCGCCCGTTCGCCTCTGGCTCGACCGCGCGGGCATCCCCTGCGCGCCCTGCGCGGACGTGCCGGAAAATTGCGTGCTGCTCGTGCGCTCCAGCGCCGTCTCGCTGTCGCACCCGCTCTGTGTTCAGGCGGCGGAAAAGGGGATCGAGATCGTGCGCCGCGGCGAATGTTGGGCGCGCCGGGTGCGCGATAAATTGCTCGTCGCCATCGTCGGCTCACACGGCAAGACGACGACGACCGCGATCCTCGTTCACCTATTAGAAAAAACAAAAATTCCCTTTTCCTACCTAATCGGCGGGCTTCCCGCCAAAGCCCAGCGTCCGCCCGCGCGTTTTAACGCCGACGCCCGCTGGGTGGTGTCCGAGATCGACGAGAGTGACGGCACGATTCAAGCGTTTTCCCCTGAGATCACGCTTGCGTTAAATTTCGATTGGGATCACCCCGACTGCTACCGCGACGAGGCGGCGTTGGAGCGCATGTTCTCCGGCCTTTTCGCGCGCACGCGCGGCACGCTCATCGTCCCCGAAGGCTGTCCGCGCCTGAGCCGGCTGGCGGTGGCATCCGGAAAACCGGTCGTGTTTTTTAAGGAAGGGGAAGATTTCAACCAGACCAACGCCGCCGCCGCCGGGGCGGTCGTGCGCCTGCTTGCGGGCGTCGCGCCGCAAGCGCAAGACCTCAAGGACTTCGACGGCATCCGCCGCCGTCAGGACATCCTGCTCCGCCGCCCACGCCTCACGGTTGTCGCCGATTACGCGCACCACCCCACGGAAATTTCCGCGCTGATGAAATCTATGCGCCGCCGCGATTTCACCGGCCAACTGTGGGTCGTGTTCCAGCCGCACCGTTTTACGCGCACGCGCCAGTACGCGGCGGCCTTCGGGCGCGCCCTGAAAACGGCGGACGCGGCGTGGCTGCTCCCCGTCTATCCCGCGAGCGAGCCGCCCCTCGAAGAGGGAACCCACCGCGCGATTCTCGAGCGCTGGCCTGAAAACGGCCCGCAGGTTCACGAAACCACCGCCGACACATTGACGGACGCCCTCGTCGAATCGCTGCAAAAAAGCAAAGACCCTGTCACCCTCGCCTTCGTCGGCGCTGGCGACATCGAGGTGTTCGCCGACCGTTTTATAAAACACATGGAAACCGATTTTTTTGCCGCCCTTTTAGGCACCCTGTCTCCGGACACCGTTTTAAAAGAGCAAGAACCCCTTGCGACAAAAACGACGTTCCGCATCGGCGGCGACGCCCGCTGGTACGCGGAGCCTGCCAACCGCGCGGATCTGGGAAAACTCCTGCGCGAGGCCGCGGCCCGCGACATCCCGACATTCATTCTGGGGCGCGGCTCCAACACCCTTGTGCCGGACGAAGGCTTTGACGGCCTTGTCATCCACCTCGCCTCGCCCGATTTCGAAAAAATAGAAACACTGCCCGACGGCCGCGTCGTCGCGGGCGCGGGCGCGCGGCTCAAGCAACTATGCGCCAGCACGGCCTCGGCGGGCCTTTCGGGCTTCGAGCCGTTCGAGGGTATCCCGGCATCTGTCGGCGGGGCTTTGCGCATGAACGCGGGGGCGTTTGCCACGCCGCTGTACGACCGCGTGGAATCCGTCGAGATCATGGATTTTTCGGGCGAGATCAAAACATTTAAGCGCGACGAGCTCCACCCCGTCTACCGCTGCTGCCCCGAGGTGGCCGAGGCCGTGGCGCTGTCCGCGACCTTCCTTTCCACGGAACAAAAAGACCCGCAGGCCGTCCGCGACCGCATGGAGGAGCTGGCGAAAATCCGCCGGGCATCCCAGCCGCGCGAGCCGAGCGCGGGCTGCGTTTTCAAAAACCCCCCCGGCACATCCGCCGGAAAACTGGTGGACGAGGCGGGGCTGAAGGACACATGCGAGGGCGGCGCGAAAGTCTCGCCCGTGCACGCCAATTTCATCGTCAACGCCTCCCACGCGCGCAGCGCGGACGTCGTGGCCCTCATGCGCCGCGTGCGCGCCCGCGTCAAAGAAACCCAAGGAATAGAACTTTCACCGGAAATCCGCCTTTTGGGCAAAAATTGGGAAGATGTCCTATGAGTGTTTCCAGCACCCCCTTCATCACCGTCCTGTGCGGCGGCTGTTCCTCGGAGCGCGAGGTTTCCTTGGTTTCAGGCCGCGCGGTCGCCGAGGCGCTCGCCCAATCCTTCGACACGCGCCTGCGCGTGCTCGAAACCGATGCGGTGCCGACAGACCTCGACCCCGCCCAAACCGTGATCTTTCCCGCCCTGCACGGCACATGGGGAGAAGACGGCACATTGCAAACGGAGCTGGAACAACGCGGCTTCGCCTACGCCGGGTGCGACCCCGAGTCCAGCGCGCGCTGCATGGACAAGGTGCAGACAAAATCGTTCGCCCACCTCGCGGGCATCCCGGTCGTGGACGAGATCGTCTTTGAGGGCGCCACGGCCCCCCGCGCCGAAACGATAATTTCCCGCTTGGGCGAGAGCCTCGTGCTCAAGCCCGTGGACGAGGGCAGCAGCGTCGGCCTGCACATGGTCGAGGGAGTGGCGCAGCTGGAGGCCGCGCTCGGCGACATCAAAACCGGCCGCTGGATGATCGAGCCGCGCGTGCGCGGGCGCGAGTTCGCCGTGGGCGTCTTGGAGGGCAAGGCCATGGGGATCGTGGAGATCAAGCCCGAGGGGGGCGTCTACGACTACGCCCACAAATACACGGCGGGGAGTACCCGCTACGAATTTCCGGCATCCCTTTCGGAATCCCAAACCGCCCATATGCGGCACGCCGCCGAGGCCGCGTTTTCCGCCTGCCTGTGCCGCGATTTCGCCCGCGTCGATTTCATGACGGACGAGAACGACGCCATGTTTTTGCTCGAGGTCAACACGATCCCCGGCCTGACCCCCACGAGCCTCCTGCCCAAGAGCGCCTCCTGCGTCGGGCTCGATTTCCCCGCGCTCGCCCGCCGCATGGCCGAGCCCGCCCTCGCGCGCTGGCTGGCGCGGCGATAATCCTTTCAAAGCGATGGACGACTTCGACGACATCAATCCGCGCTCTTGGCGGACACTCCAGTCCGGCAGGAAGGATCGTTCCGTCGCCGCGACGCCGATCATGCGCCGTCGTCGCCTGCGCGCGTTCTTCAAATGGGTCTACGCGGTCCTCATCGTCGCGGTGATCGCCCTCGGGATCGCGTGGGGCGTCCGCTACCTGCGCGCCAACCCCGAGGCGTGGCGCATGGGCGAGCCGCTACAGCCCGTGCGCACTCTGGATTTCACGACCAACGGCGTGCTGACAAAGGCGTGGTTGGAGCACTTCATCGGCTTCGACGCCGCCACCGGCATGGAGCCGGACGTGCGCGCGCTTCAGAAAACACTCGAATCGCGCGGGCAGATCCGCACGGCCGCCTTGGAGCGCTCGTGGCCCGACGTGCTGCGCGTGCGCATCACCGAGGAGGAACCGGTCGCGCGGCTGGTCGTCGGCGCTCCGGGGGGCACGCGCAAAACGCTTTTGGTGTCGCGCCGCGGCGTCGTGTACGAGGGGGCATGCTACGCGCAGGGGACGCTGAACGAGCTGCCCTATCTCGACGGCGTGGTGCTGCGCCAAACCCAAGGCGGCTACGAGCCGATCCCCGGCATGGAGACGGTCGCCAAACTTTTGGACGACGCGTTTTTGCGCCTGCCGAATCTGCGCGCGCAGTGGCAGGTCATTTCATTGGAAGACTTCGAGGGCCGCACGGACGTGCCGTGGGCGGTCATTCGCGTGCGTTCGGCCAACTTGGGCGAGATCGTGTTCGCCCCGCGCGATTTCCCGCGCCAGCTCGACGCCTTGGCGACGGCGGTCAACGACTTCGCCGTGAAAAACCAAAAGATCCGCCGCATCGACCTGTCGATGGACGGCCTCGGGGTGGCCCAGCTGGCAGATCCGCCGCCTGCAAAACCCAAGCCGCAGCCGTCGCGCCCCGCCACAAACGCCTCGCCCGTGCGTCTCTTGCCGGCAGGGCGCTGAGTTTTTTGCGAAAATGCTTTTTCTTGAGCGGTTTCTTTAATTAGACTTAATAGAAATATTTTTTTCACCGGAATCATGGGGCAAACCAGAATCATCGGGGCGGTCGACATCGGCACGAGCAAAGTCGTGGCGATCGTGGGTGAGGCGACGGATTCCGCCAACCCCGAAATTTTGGGTTTTGGCGAAAGCTCCATCTCCGGCATGCGCAAGGGGGATATTCTCAATCTCGCCTCCGTGAGCAACAGCGTCCACGCGGCCCTCGCGGCGGCGGAGAAAAAGGCCAAGGTGCAGTTGTCGGAAGTGTATTTGGCGGCGGCGGGCTCCCACATCGGGGGCATGTCGAGTACGGGTTCCGTCAACGTTTCTTCCGCCGACAACAAGGTGAGCGCCGCCGACATGCGCCGCGCGGGGCTCGACGCCAAGAGCAAGGAGCTTCCCGGCGGCCGCGTCTACGTCAACCACGCGATCAACGCCTACCGCCTCGACGGAAACGCGGTGGCCAACCCGCTCGGGATGGAGGGCCACAGGCTCGAGGTCGATTACTGGCACGTCTACGGGCAGGAGGACAAGATACGAGACCGCATCGGCATCCTCACCGCCTACAATCTGTTCGCCAGCGAGCTGATTTTTTCCGGCATCGCCTCGGCCCGCATCGTGGCAAGCGACACGGAGCGCCGCATGGGCGTCCTCGTCCTCGACATCGGCGCGGGGCAGACATGCTACGCGTTTTATCGCAACGGTTACCCGTCCTTCACCGGCATCGTCCCCGTCGGGGGCGACCACCTCACCAACGACTTGGCCTACGGCCTGCGCATGGGCTCGCGCTCGGCGGAGAAGCTCAAGGTGAACCTCGGCACGGCATACCCCGCGACGGTGGACAAGGACGAAAAAGTCTGGATCCTCGGCGACAAAAACGTGGGCGACCGCCATGTGCGGCGCGAGGCGATCGCGCAGATTCTGGCGGCGCGCGCGTCGGAACTTTTCCACATCATCAAGGCGGAGCTGGGCGACCGCGCGGATCCCGAAATGCTCGCGGGCGGCGTCGTGCTGACGGGCGGCTCCTCCAAACTCGAGGGGATAGACCTTTTGGCGGGCGGCATCTTCGGCGTCCCCGTGCGCCGGGGCGAGGCGCCCTCCGGCATCAGCAGCGAGCTGGCGCGCCCCGAATACAGCACGGTATTGGGCGTGCTCAAACTCGGCAGCGCCGAGAAGGAGCGTTCCGCGCGCGCCGAATCCAAAAAGGGACTGTTCGCCTCGATCAAAAGTCTTTTCACATCCGGACGCTAAAATGCAAGCCGCCGCAGAAACCATTTCTCCCCACGCCAATCCCGTTCCCATCAAGATCGTGGGCGTGGGGGCGGCGGGCATAGCGGCGTTGTCCCGCCTGCACGCCAGCGGCCTGCGCGAGGCGCAGTTGTGCGCTCTGGACTGCGACGCGGCCACGCTTGCCCTCACCGAAGTTCCTGAAAAACTGATGGTGGGTCACGCGATCACGCGCGGCCTGAGCGCGGGCGGCGAGGCCGACCTTGGCCGCCGCGCGGCCGAGGCCGACAAAGACCGCATCGCGCAGTCGTTGGAGGGTTGCCGCCTCGTTTTCATCCTTGCGGGGTTGGGGGGAGGCACGGGCAGCGGGGCCTCTCCCGTCATCACGCAGATTGCATCGCAATCCGGAGCGCTCGTCGTCATTTTTGCGACGATGCCGTTCCTCGTCGAGGGCCCGCGCCGCCACCGCCAAGCCGAGGACGCCCTAAAATATTTGCGCATGTGCGGGGGCGATTCCATTTTCGCCATGCCCGGCGACTTGCTGATGCAGTCGCTCGGGCCCGACGCCACCGCGCCGGATGTATTCCAGCTCGCGGGCCAGTGGATCTGCCGTGGGGTGGGGGCCTTGTGCCGCAGTTTTTCCCCGCGCGCCGTGGCGCAGGTGGACTACGAGTCCGTCCAAAAAATGCTCGTGGGCAAGGGCGCCAAAACGATGCTCGCGATCGGCCGCGGCGAGGGGGAAAACTCCTTCGACGCCGCGCTGAACAATCTGATGGAGTGCCCGCTCCTGCGCATCCCGCAGGCGTCATCGCACACGGGCCACCTGATGGCCTACCTGTGCGCCAAGCCCGATTTCGACATCGCATTGCTCAATAAGCTCAGCGCCTTTGTCGCCGAAAAATTCCCCTTTCACGGCGCGCTGTCCGTGTGCGCCTACGCCTACGAATCCTTGGGCGACGCGGTGGAAATCTACCTCTTCGGCGCGGGCGACGCCATCAAACCCAAGCCCGTTTTGGCACCCGCCGCCGAACCGGAACAACCCCGCAAGACAGTAACCGCGTCCTCGGCGCAGGAAGAATTCGGCTTCGTCCAAAAAGAGGCCCAACGCGGCTACTTCGACGGCACCGAGCCCAACGTCTACAAAGGCGAAGACCTAGACGTGCCCACCTACCTGCGCCGCAACGTCAAGATCGTGCTCAACTGAGCGCGGCGAAAATACGCATGCGACACGCCCGCGCGATTTTGGGGACAATTCTGGGACTACTATGCGGCGGATGCATTTGCGCGCTGGACAGCCAATCGCTTGTCTTGGGCACGCAGTTTACCCGCTTTGACAAAAAGGAAGTGTTGCGATGGAAGGGCCAGCCCTATTTTTACGCGTCCGCCCTTTGCGTGCACAGTTCCTACGTGGTCGACAAGGTGCGCGTGCGGGAGACGGACGGGTCATGGTGACGGCGATTCCGGCAACCCAAGAGCGTTTGGACAAAGGAATGAGCGGAAGCTTCACCCTCGAAATTTTGCTCAAGCCGGAATTGAAAAAAATCGTCTTCGGCGAAGACGCCTGCGTTCTGTGGGAGCGCGCCGCGCCTTCGCCGCAGGAAGACAACGCTGCCGCCACCCAAGGCAACAAACACGAAAGCTTCGGCGTGCCCGCCCGCCTGCGCCACAACGTCCAAAACGCGCTCAACTGATGGGCAAGACGCTCAAATTTTTTGCGCTGCTGTTTCTCGGCCTGCTTGCAGGTTGCGGCGGCAAGCCCAATGCGGCCCTTCCGGATTTGATGGGCAAAACAAAAGCCGAGGTGATAGACATCTGCTTCGCCCACGCCCCGCGCGTGCCTGACGGAAAAATTAAATTTGCTATAATAGAGGCTGTCACCATTGGGACTTATTACAAAACGGCGCAACAGGCTAAAGAGGCCGCCCGCCTGATGAATGCGGACAAATGGGAAGTGTTTTTCTTGGATGTCCCCTCCACAGGAAAGACTGAATATACCGAAGTCACCTTTGAAGATGGCCGCGTTGCGCGGGCGCGAAAATCCAGCTATTCCGAACGCTGAGAAACTCACGCCAGCCCGTCGCGCCGCAGCAGCGCGGCGGCGTCCAAATCCCGCCCCATAAAATCGCGGAAAAGTTTTTCGGGCGGCTCCAGATTTCCCTTGGAAAGAATCGTCTGCCGGAACGCCGCGCCCGTTAGGGGATTAAGCACGCCTTCCTCTTTAAAACGGCTGAACGCGTCGGCCTCGAGCGCCTCGGCCCACTTGTAGGAATAGTATCCGGCGGCGTAGGCCACGGCCCCGCTGAAAAGGTGGCCGAAGCGATAGATTAAAGTCGGCACGGGCCGCGCCAAGGGCGCGAGATAATCTTGGATCGCAGCCTTCACCTTGTTTTCCACGTCGGCCCCCCACGTGTCGGCGTGCAGGTGCATTTCCAAGTCCATCTTGGCGAACGAAAGCTGCCGCATGGCGAAGGAGGCGGCGCGGAAATTTTTCGCGCGGATCATCTTTTCCAAAAGCTCCGGCGGGATCGGCGCGCCCGTCTGGTAATGGCGGGCGAAACGCGCGAGGGCCTCGGGCTCCCAGCACCAGTTCTCCAAAATCTGCGAGGGCAGCTCGACAAAATCCCACGCAACGTTCGTGCCGCCCAAAGATTTCACGGGACTATTCCCGAGCATGTGGTGCAGCAAATGCCCGAACTCGTGGAAAACAACCGTCACCTCGTCATGCGTCAGCAGGGCGGGGGTGTCGGCCGCGGGGGCCGTCATGTTGCCGCAAACGATGCCGGAGTGCGGCCGTCCGGTGCGCAGCGGGTTCATCCACGCGCCCGACCGCTTTTGCGCGCGCGGATGCCAGTCGGCGTAAAAAAGCCCGAGATAATCGCCGGTCCCCGCATCCCGCATGTCGTAAGCGCGCACGTCGGGGTGCCATACCTCCGCGCTTTCATTCGACGCAATCTCGATGCCGAACAGTTCCTGCGCGATCTCGAAAAGCCCCGCGATCACATGGCGCACCTCAAAATAAGGCCGCAAACTTTCGGCGTCAAAATTGGTGCGCGCTTTGCGCAGTTTTTCCGCCCAATAGGAGACTTCCCACGGCTCCAAATGTTGAACCGCACCACCCGTTTGCTCCGCGCGAAAATGCTCCAACTCCGCGCATTCCTTTTGGAAGAAAGGCGCAATGCGCTTGTGCATCGCCTCGATGAACCCGAGGGCCTGTTTGCCCGTGCGCGCCATGCGGCGCGCGAGCACGTGGTCGGGAAAATGTTCCCGCCCGAGCAGCCGCGCCTTTTCATGGCGCAGCGCCAGAATGCGCGGCACGTGGCCCGTGTTGGCGTAGGGATCTTCGCGCCCGACGGCGTTGGCAGCATCCCATAGTGCGCGACGCAAACCGTCGTCGTCGGCATACTGCAACACAGGCCCGAGCGAAGGCTCCTGCAACGTGAATCGCCAGCGGTCTTTGCCGTCCTTGCACAAATCTTTTTCCTTCGCCGATGCCAGCGCGGCGGCCTTCGCGAATTCCGGCAACCCCGCCAGCCGCGCGGGGTCTTCGATCACGCATTCAAAAGCGTTCGTGGCGTCCAGCACGTTTTCGGAAAACTTTTGGGTGACGGCCGCCGTCTCGGTTTCGATCTCGACCAGCCGCGCGCGTTTGTCCTCCGGCAAGTCCGCGCCGTTTTCCCGAAAGTCGGCGCACACCTCCTCGCAGTGGCGTTTGTGCGCGCCCTCGAGCGCACGGCCTTGCGGGCTTTCGGCGAACGTCTTTATGACGTTCCACAACGCGCGGTCGAGGTAGAGGCGGCTGTAAAATTCGCTGACGGCGGGCAGCATCTCGTTGTGTGCCTTGCGCAACTCAGGGCTATTGCACACGCTGTCCAAATGCCCCACATAATTCCACGCCAGCCCCAGCGGCTCCAAGGCCGCCTCCAGCGCGCCCAACGTGGATTCATAAGAAAGGCCCTCCGCCCCCTGCGCCCCTATGGCTTCGACGGCGGCCTTTGCGTGCGCAAGCGCCCGCGTGATGTCGGGCACGACGTGCTCGCTTGTGAGCAGGCTCCAGCGCACGGCCAGATCGTTTTGCAAAAAGGGATGGGCGGGATCGCAGGGCATGGAAATTTTTTCGGCTGACTTTCCTTCCAGCTCAACAATAATGGGAACATTATGGAAGCAAAAACAGCCTTGGCCGTGCGCCACCACACTAACGGCAACCCGCAGGAGGTCCTCGTCGTCGAGCCGATTCCGGTTCCGGCACCCGGCCCGGGCGAGGCGGTCGTGGCCCTGCGCCGCGCGGTCATCAACCCGTCCGACATGGGCATGATCGCAGGCTCCTACGGCCGCCTGCGCCCCCTTCCGGCCATCGCAGGGCGCGAGGGCGTCGGCGAAGTCGTGGCCATCGGCCCCGATGTCACGGAAGTCAAAGTGGGCGATCGCGTGCGCTTTCCCGAGGAACCCGGCGTCTGGCGCGAGGCCGGAACATTTAAGGCGGCGGATCTTTTCCCGATCCCCGACGACGTGCCGCTCGAGCAGGCCGCGATGGCCTTTGTGAACGGCCTGACCGCCTACGAACTTTTGGAAACCTTCGGCGCCGACCTCAAAGACGGCGACTGGGTGATCCAAAACGCCGCGTCTTCCGCCCTAGGCTTCGCGCTCACGCAACTGTGCCGCGCGCGCGGCCT
>JAVBTG010000086.1:0-3424 GCA_031556275.1 Opitutales bacterium | reverse complement strand
TAGTTAAAAAAATCATGCGCGTCCCTTCGGTTGTGTCTTAAAAAACACGTTTGGAAAAAACGGGGCAAACAAATCGGTTTGTTTGCCCCGTTGGGATCAAATTTTGTTTTAGGCGTCCTTGCCCGAATCCCAGTCGTGCTTGGGCAGGAACTCGCTGCTTTCGACATGCTTGCGGTCGCCTTTGTGCCACCAGAAGAACACGGGGCTGGCGATGAAGATCGAGGAGAACGTCGAGAAAACAACGCCGATCACGAACACTTCCGCAAAGTCCTTCACGATGCCCGCGCCGAAGACGTACAGCGATGCCGAGGCGATGAAGACCGTGAGGGAGGTGAGGATCGTGCGCGAGAGCGTGCGGTTGACGGCCAGGTTGATGACGTCGAGCAGCTTCATCATGGGGTTGAGTTTTAACTCCTCGCGGATACGGTCGAAGATAACGACCGTGTCGTTGATGCCGTAGCCCGTCACCATGAGGACGGCCGCGACCATCGGCGCGGAGAATTTCCCGCCGAGCATCACGTAGATGCCGACGGTCGCCAGAATGTTGCTGATCGTCGAGACCACCGCCCCGATGCCGAAGCCCAGCTCGAAGCGGAAGGCGATGTACGCCAAAATGCCGAGGATCGCCAGCAGCAGCGAATAAAGCGCGTTGAGCTTGATCGAGTCGCCCACGACCGCGCCGATGACGGTCACGCCGAGCTGCTTTAACTGCGCGTCGGGCTGCGCCTTTTCGAGGGCGGTGAACAGCTTCTCGGCCTGGCCTTCGGCGGTCTGGATTTTTAACTGCTCCTTGCCGGTCGTCAGGTCTTTTTGATAATAGGCCGTCACTTCCGGCACGCCGTTGGCACGGGCCACGGCCTCGATGTCGGCGATGGGCACTTGCTTTTCAAACTGCACCACCATTTCCTCGCCGCCGAGGAAGTCGATGCTGTAAATCTTTTCCGTCCCCTTCATGCCGATAACGACAAAACCGGCGACGATCACCGCGAGGGCGATAATCCCCGCGGCCTTGCGGTGGCCGAAGAAGTTGATCTTCGTGTTCGCGGGCAGGATGTTGATGAAGCGCATCTTGCGCACCAGCTTGATGTTGACCAGGAATTCAAGCAGCGCGCGGTTGAACACCAGCACGCAGAACAAGTTCGCGATCAAGCCGATGGCCAGAATCACGCCGAACCCGCGGCTGGGGCCCGTGCCCATCCACATGAGGATGGCGGCGGTGATCAGCGTCGTCAAATTGGCGTCGACGATCGTCGAAAACGCGTTTTCGTGGCCGGCCTCGAGGGCGGCCTGCAGAGGCTTGCCGTGGCGCAGCTCCTCGCGGATGCGTTCGAAAATCAGCACGTTGGCGTCGACCGCCATGCCGACGGTGAGCACCAAGGCGGCGATGCCGGGGAGGGTGAGGGTGGCCCCCAAGCTCGCCTGCACCCCGAGGATCATGATCAAGTTCAGGATAACCGCGAAGACCGCCGTCAGCCCCGCGAAGGTATAGATGACGAGCATCAGCAGCACGACCAACCCCGCGCCGATCACGACGGCCTTCATCGAGCTGTCGCGCGCGTCGGCGGCCAGCGAGGAGCCGACCTCGTTCATTTCCACGAGTTTCAATTCAAACTCCAGCGGGTTGTTCAGCACGTTGGCCAGCTCAAACACCTCGCGCTGGCTGAAATTGCCGGAGATCGACGCGCGCCCGCCCGCGATCGGTTTTTCCACGCGGGGATGGGAGGCGAGCTTCTTGTCGAGGATGATCGCCAGTTGGCCGACGCGGCCGGTACGCTTGTTTTCCTCGGCGATCTTGCGGGTGATTTCCTCAAAAGTGTCGCCGCCTTTGCTCGTGAATTTCAACGCCACTTCATAGCCGCCGTTGGGCGACATCGTGGGGGAGGCGTCCTCTACGATCGAGCCGGTGGCCTCGGCCATGCGCTTGACGAGCACGGGGTATTCGGTGATGACGCCGGTGCGCTTGTCTTCGATCTCGGAATAAAGAATCTCGTAGCCCGTGGGCAGTTCTTCCGCAGGGATCGCCAAGACTTCCGCGGCGGTCTGGATGGTCGGGTGCACCAAGCGGAATTCGAGCTTCGCGGGTTTTTTGAGGATGTCGATGGCCTCGGGGTGCTCCTTGGTGTTGACATCGGGCAGCTGCACCTCGACGGAGTTGCCCCCACGCACGCGGATGAGCGGCTCGGCCACGCCGAGGCTGTTGATACGGTTGGAGAGGATGGACACGACATGCTCCATCGCCTTCGCGCGGCGTTCGGGGTCGCTTCCGGCTTCCTTGAAGGCGGACTCGTCGAGGGCGAGCGTAAAGGAAACGCCGCCCTTCAAGTCGAGACCGAGCTTGGTTTTTCCGCGCGATTGGCGCAGCAACTCGCGCATCAGCACGTCGTTGCGTTTGTCGAGGTTCTTGATGTCGGCCACGCGAATGTCGGTGAAGAAGCTCGCCAGATCGATTTTTTGCTCCTTGGCCAGTGTGCGCGCGGCCAAAAACAGCGTGCGGTTTTCCGCCGCGAACTGCGCGCGCTTGGCGTCGGGCAGGTAAACGTCGCCCTTGGCCTCGGCGGCCACCTTTGCGTCGTGGGCTTTCAGGTCGATCTCGCGCGCCTTTTCGACGTTGGCGTCGGCCTGCTTCAGGAATTCGGCGAACTCGGCCTGCTTGTCGGTCGCGCGGTCGCGGACATACTCGCTAAACGGAGTGTCCTTTATGGGCAGCAGCGAAAAAATGCACCAAGCGATAATGGCGGCGGTGATGACGAATCTCCAGGCAATGCGGGCGTTCACGGGATTTTTGTGTTGGATTTGAAAGGGGGGCTAAACACGCACGCACGGGCCAAAAAACCCGTGCGTGCGTTGGAAAGGGGGAATAAGCGCCTTATTTCTTCGCCTCGGCGGCGGCGGGGTCTTGGCGTCGGCCCTGAATGGCGTGCTTGAGCACCTTGATCATGACGCCGTCGTCGATTTGCAGGGTGTAGGTGTCTTGGTCGACCTTGCGGATCGTGCCGATAATGCCGCCGAGGGTGATGACCTTGTCGCCCTCCTGCAGTGCGGCCATCATTTTTTGCTGCTCCTTCTGGCGGCGGCGCTGCGGTGCGATCAAGAGGAACCACATGCCCACGAGCAGCAGGACGAAGAAAATCATGCTGCCACCGCCCCCGGGAGCGGCGGGAGCGCCTTCGGCGGCGGGTGCGGCCGCATCGGCGGCTTGGGCAAGGAAAGCGGACAGGTGGGTGATGGACATCATAAAGTTATCGCGGATAATGAAATAAGGATTTTTTCGGGAGGGTTTTGGCCCCGAAACACAGCAAGCTTAAATTCCAGCAATTTTCCCGCGCAAATGCAACCCAAAGTTGCGCCAGGGTGTGTCTTGAAATTGCCCACGGCGGGTGCGTGGGCGGGCTTGGGCCATTTTCCCTGTGCGAGGCACGGCGAG
>JAVBTG010000141.1:0-10124 GCA_031556275.1 Opitutales bacterium | reverse complement strand
CGCGTAAAATCCCATAACCCGAAAAAATTTTCAAAAAAAACGTTGACGTCATCCTGTTTTAAACGTTTGTTTAAAACTTATGACCGAAACAAATTACGTGCGCCGGCTGATGGAGGGCCCTTGCGACGATCCCAAGGCCCGCATTATCGCCGCCGCCATCGAGGAGGTGGCCCACCGCTCCATCGAGGGCGCGCGCACCCGAGAAATCGCCCGCATCGCGGGCGTCAACCTCGCGGCCATCAACTACTATTTCGGCAGCAAAGACGCGCTTTATCTGGAGCTTGTGCGGGAAATCGCCGAGATGATCTACGCCTTCCACACCGACCACTTCGCCCGCGCCCACGAGATTTTCGAGAAAAAAGACGCCAAGGCGGCCAAGGCGTTGCTTTTGGATCTCATGTTCAGCTACATCGGCGAATCCTCGCGCAACCTGCTGTTTTCCAACATCACCCTGATTGTTTACAAGGAGGAGATGTTCCCCGGCAAGGCATTCGATATCCTTTACCAAACGGCGTTTAAGAAAATCACCGAGACAAACGTCCGCTTGGTCGAGACGGCCTCCGAGGGCCGCATCACCGGCGAAAGGGCGAGCCTGCTCACGTCGATGCTGTTCGGGCAGGTGCGCATCTTTCGCTCCTGCATGACAGGGATCATGCGCTTCAACAAATGGAAGCAGATAGGCCCCGCCGAAAAGGAGCGCATCCGCGCCGTCTTTGCCGAAAACATCGAAAAAATTTTAAAACGTTAAACATACGGATATGTCCAAAACCTCATCCAACCACACCTCAATTTTCACGCTGGGCGCCCTCGCGCTCGGGTCCGCCCTGCTCATGTCGGGGTGCTCGGGAGAGAAAAATTCCGCGGGGCAGCGGCCCGCCCCTGAAGTGATCGTCGCCAAGCCCATCGTCAAGACGGTGGAGATCTGGAACCGCTACTCGGGCGACCTCGCGCCGATCGAGGCGGTGGACGTGCGCGCCCGCGTCAACGGCTACTTGGAAAGCGTCAATTTCACCGAAGGCCAGAAGGTCGAGGAGGGCGACCTGCTTTTCGTCATCGACCCGCGCCCCTATCAGGCCCTCGTGGACTCCGCCAAATCGACGGTGAAGGACGTCGAGGCCCGCATTTCGCTCGCGAAAAGCAATCTGTCCCGCGCAAAAGAACTGCACGCGGCCAACGCGATTTCCAAAGAGGTACTCGACACCCGCCAGAGCGAGCTGCTCTCCGCCGAGGCCGCGATGATGCACGCGCAAGCCCAGTTGCGCGAGGCCGAGCTTAACCTCGGCTTCACGCAGGTGCGCGCCCCCATCTCCGGCATGGTTAGCGAGCGCCTCGTCGACCGCGGCAACCTCGTCAACGCCAACACCACGCTCCTTACCACGATCGTGCGCCGCGACACTTTGCAAATCCACTTCGACATCCCCGAGCGCGACATGATCTCGTTCATCAAGAACGGCCTGTTCGAGCGCGTGGACCAGCAAAACCGCAAGGGCCCGCCCGTCGAGGTGACGATCCCGCAAGACCCGGGATCCCTGCACAAGGGCGAGCTGACCTATTTCGACAACCGCCTGGGCAAAGACACGGCCAGCCTCACCCTGCGCGCCGACATCGACAACGCCGACGGCAAGCTCATGCCGGGCCAAAACGCCCGCGTGCGCATCCGCATGGCCGACCACAAGGACGCGGTGCTGGTGCCCGAGACGGCGGTGGGCACGGACTTGGTCGACCGCTACGTGCGCGTCGTGGACAAAGACAACGTCGTGCGCTACCGCAAGGTGAACGTCGGCCAGCTGTTGGGCAAACTCCGCGTGATCGACTCCGGCCTGGCCCCCGACGAGCGCATCATCGTCGTCGGCATGCAAAAGGCAACCTTTGACCGACCCGCCAAGCCCACGGAAAAGACGCTCGAGGAAGACAAGCCCGCGCAATAGGCGGGCAAAAGTCCCCCCTTCCACACGCAGAGAATTTTCACAGATGAAATTTTCCCATTTCTTTATCGACCGCCCCATCTTCGCGACGGTGATCTCCATCGTCATCACGCTTTTGGGGCTTATCGGGTACATGTCGCTGCCCGTCACGCAGTACCCGAACGTGGTGCCGCCCTCGATCGTGGTGAGCACCACCTATCCGGGGGCGTCCCCCGAGGTGCTGATGGACACGGTGGCCTCGCCCTTGGAGCAGCAGATCAACGGCGTGGAGCACATGATGTACATGGCCAGCCAATGCAGCGCCGACGGCTCCGTGCAGATCACGGTGACGTTTGAACTGGGCACCAACGAGGACATGGCGCAGGTGCAGGTGCAAAACCGCGTCTCGCAGGCCGAGCCGCGCCTGCCCGAGGAAGTCCGCAACATCGGCGTGACGGTCAAAAAGCGCTCGCCCGACATGCTCTTGGTCGCGACCCTCTATTCGCCCGACAGCACGCGCGACAAGCTCTACATCACCAACTACGCGATCACCCAGATGGTCGACCGCCTCTCGCGCGTGTACGGGGTGAGCGACGTTGTCATTTTCGGCGGCCGCGAATATTCGATGCGCGTGTGGCTCGATCCCGACCGCCTCGCCCACATCGGCATGACGCCCGCGGAAGTCATCGCGGCCCTGCGCGAGCAAAACAAGCAGGTGGCGGCGGGCAAGCTCAACGCCCCGCCCATCGCGTCGCCCGACGCCGCCCACGAGCTGATCATCAATACCCAGGGCCGTCTGGAGAACGTCGAGGATTTCGAAAACATCATCGTGAAGTTCACCGAAGACGGCCGCGTCGTGCATTTGAAGGACGTCGCCCGCGTCGAGCTGGGAGCCTACACCTACGCGGACAATTCCTATATGAACGCGTATCCGGCGGCCTCGCTCGCCGTTTACCAGCTGCCCGGCAGCAACGCCCTTGAGGCCGCCAAGAGCGTGATCGAGGAATTGGACACGCTCAGGGCCGAGTTCCCCTCGGGGCTGGACTATAAGATCGCCCACGACACCACGACCTACATCCAGACGAGCATCGACGCGGTGTACCACACGATCTTCGAGGCCGTGGTGCTGGTCGTGATCGTGATGATGGTGTTTTTGCAAAACTGGCGCGCGGCGGTCATCCCGCTGTTCGCGATTCCCGTTTCGCTGATCGGCACGTTCTTCTTCATGTCGCTGTTCGGCTTCTCGATCAACAACCTTTCGCTGTTCGGGCTGGTGCTGGCCATCGGCATCGTGGTGGACGACGCCATCGTCGTCGTCGAAAACGTCGAGCGCAACATGCGGGAGGGCCTCGGCCCGCGCGAGGCCACCAAAAAGGCCATGACGCAAGTGCAGGGCGCGCTGGTCGCCATCGCGCTGGTGCTTTCGGCGGTGTTCGTGCCCACGGCCTTCATCGAGGGCATGTCGGGCCAGTTCTACCGCCAGTTCGCCCTCACGATCGCCGTGTCGACGATCCTCTCCGCCATCGTGTCGCTGACGCTCTCGCCCGCATTGTGCGCCATCATGCTCAAACCCCACGGGCAGGACAACGACTTGTTCACCCGCGCCTACAACGCGCTGTTTGGCTGGTTCTTCCGCGCCTTCAACAAAGGCTTCGAATGGGTGAGCGCGATCTACGGCAACTTTGTAAAAACGCTGACCAAGCCTGTATTCGTGGCGCTCTCGCTGTTGCTCTACGTGGGGCTGATCGCGGCGACGGTCTACTTCTTCCAGACAACCCCCAAGGGCTTCATTCCCAAGCAGGACTCCGGCTTTCTGATCACGGCGTTCCAGCTCCCCGAGGGAACGACCCTCGACGAGACCGACGGCGTCATGCTGCGCGCCCAAAAAATCGTCGCCGAAAACGAGGGCGTCGATATCTGCATGGTCATCGTGGGGCTCAATGGGGCCAACTTTTCGCGCGCCTCCAACGGCGGGGCGATGTTCGTCCGGCTCAAGCCCAAGGACTGGCGCATGAAAAACGGCTACACGCTCGAGGCGATCATGGGAGATCTGAGCAAGCGCCTCAACGCGGGCGTTCCCGAGGCGAATGTCTACGTGCTGACGCCACCGGCAGTATCCGGCCTCGGCGCAGGGGGAGACTTCAAGGCGATGGTGCAGGACCGCATGGGCCTGGGCATCGCCGAGGTGGAGAAATACACCAAGCTCATCGCGCAGGAGGCGATGGCCCGCCCCGAGATTTCGCTCGCGCTGACGACCTTCCGCGTCTCGACCCCGCAGCTGTTCGCCGACATCGACCGCGAGCGCGCCCAGAAGATGGGCGTGCGCGTCTCGTCAATCTTCGACACGATGCAGTTCAACATGGGCAGCGTGTACGTCAACGACTTCAACATCCTGAACCGCGTGTACCGCGTGGTCGCGCAGGCCGAGGGCGCGCAGCGCACGGACGTGGAAGATATTTATAACCTCAAAGTGCCCAGCACCCGCGGCGCCAACGTGCCCTTGGGCTCGCTCGCGACGATCCGCCGCACGATGGGTCCCGACGTCGTGGGCCGCTACAACCTCTATCCGGCGGCGGAGGTCATGGGCAACCTGACGCCCGGCTACAGCACGGGGCAGGCGATGGAAGCCATCGAGCAGATCGCCAAGGAAAAACTCCCCGCGGGCATGGGCATCGAGTGGACGGACTTGGCCTATCAGGAGGCGCGCGTGGGCAACCAGTCGATGATCATTTTCTCGATCTGCGTGCTGTTCGTGTTCCTCGTCTTGGCGGCGCTCTACGAAAGCTGGGGCCTGCCGCTCTCCGTGATTCTGGTGGTGCCCTTGGTGCTGCTGTTCGCGATCATGGGCGTCGATTTGCGCGGATTGAACAACGACATCATGACGCAGATCGGCTTCGTCGTGCTCATCGGCTTGGCCTGTAAAAATGCCATTCTCATCGTGGAATTCGCCAAACAGCGCCAAGAAAAGGGCGAGGAGATCGTATCCTCCGTCTCCACGGCCGCCCGCAACCGCCTGCGCCCGATTTTGATGACGTCCTTCGCCTTCATCTTCGGCGTGCTGCCGCTGGCCTACGGCGTGGCGTCCGGCTCGGAACTGCGCCAGCCGCTGGGCACGTCGGTCGTGTTCGGCATGCTGGGGGTGACCGTCTTCGGGCTTTTGTTCACGCCGGTGTTCTTCTACATCATCCGCAAAGGCTGGAAACCCAAGACCTATTGATGTTAATGTCTTTCCTTATAATTTTATGAACGACACTTTTCTAAAAACCGCCGGCGCGCTTGTCGCCATTGCCTTGCTCGGCGGCTGCACCGTGGGCCCGGCTTATCAGGATCCCTCGGAACCCATCCGCCAAGAGGAACTCGCCGAGCTTCATTTTTCGCGCGATGAAAACCTCTGGAAAGAGGCGGCCCCCGCCGACACGCTCGTGAAGGGCGACTGGTGGGCCGTCTTCAACGACCCGGAACTGGCCCGCCTGCTCGAGCAGTGCCGCCTCGACAACCCGGATCTGGCCTCGGCCTTCTACCGCATGGAACAGGCCCGCGAGGCCGCGCAGATGACGGAGAGCGAGCTGTATCCGTGGGCGGACGGCACGGCCTCCTTCTCCCGCACGGGCACGTCCAAAAACACGGGCTCCTATCGCGGCACGTTCAACGAGTGGCGCATAGGCGTCGGCCTGACATGGGACGCCGACTTGTTCGGCCGCATCCGCAGTTTGCTGCGCGCCGAAACGGCCAACGCCCAGGCATTGCGCGACGCGTACCAAAACACGCTGCTGATGCTGCAATCCGAAGTGTCGATCACCTATTTCACCCTGCGCCAACACCGCTCGGAGGTGATCCTTCTGCAGCGCACCGTCCAGGTGCGCAAAGAGCAGTCCGAATTCATGCGCACGCAGCTGCGCCTGGACTACGCCAACGAGCTGGACTTGCAGCGCGCCCTGCAGTCCGAATACGAGGCCGACGCGCAGCTCTCCGCGGTCCTGCGCCAGCTGGCGATCGCCGAAAACTACATGGCGACACTCATCGGCACGGTCCCCTCCAAACTGAAACTGGAAAACACCGAGCTGGGCGAAGACCTGCCGAAACTGCCCGACGCGGTTCCCTCGCAACTTTTGGAACGCCGCCCCGACGTCGCGGCGGCCGAGCGCCAGGTCTACGCGGCCAACGCCCAGATAGGCGCGGCCACGGCGGCCTTCTTCCCGACGGTCTCGATAACAGGATCGACGGAACTGGCCTCGTCGGATATCGACCAGTTGCTCAACGCCAGCAGCTTCGCCTGGGGCGTTCGCCCGCAGATATACATCCCCATCTTCCAGGCGGGCCGCCTGAGCGCCCAGCGCCGCGTGATGCTGGCACTGCACAAGCAGACCTTGGAGGACTACCGCTCGACGGTCATCACCGCGATCCGCGAAGTGGAGGACGCCCTGACAAACGTCAACCACCTCGCCCGCGAATACGAGCGCCGCAGCGCGGTGAGCGACGCCTCGTTGAAAGTGGAGAAACTCACCCGCAAAAAGTACGACCTGGGCGCGGCGGATTATTTTGAAGTCAGCGACGCCCAGCGTCTGGCCCTGGCCAACGAGCGCGAGTGCATCCGCCTCAAGGGCGACCGCTTCCGTGCCTACGTCCTGCTGATCGCCTCGATCGGCGGCGGCTGGGACGTGAACGACCCCGAGACGGCCAAAGCCCCACCGCAGCAAAAAAAATAAACGTATTCCCAAAAAAGCCCCTCGCGACGCAGGGGCTTTTTTATGTCCCTCCAAAAGCGCTTTCGCCGCTTTCATTTCGTCGTTTGTGGCCTATAGTAAAAGGATTCTCCGTACAAACCCTCCAAACATTATATCCGCTATGAGCAAAACCGTCGCGCAGCTGCTGGTCGATCAATTGGTTTCGGCAGGCGTCAAACGCATTTACGGCATCGTCGGCGACAGCCTGAATCCTGTCTCCAACGTCCTGCGCAACGACAAGCGCATCGAGTTCATCCACGTGCGCCACGAGGAGGCGGGAGCCTTCGCCGCCAGCGCCGAGGCACAGCTTTCGGGCAACCTGGTCGTCTGCGCGGGCAGCAGCGGCCCGGGGCACGTCCACCTCATCAACGGCCTGTACGACGCCCAGCGCAGCTACGCGCCCGTCTTGGCGATAGCGTCCACGCTCCCCAGCCACGAAATGGGTACGCGCTATTTTCAGGAAACGCACCCCGAACAGCTTTTTAAAGATTGCAGCGAATTTTGCGAGACGGTGTCGAACCCAGCGCAGCTGCCGCGCGTGCTCCAAATAGCGATGCAGACGGCCATCAGCCGCCGCTGCGTGAGCGTCGTGGCCCTGCCGGGCGACGTGGCGGCCCGGCCAGTCGAAGACCTCAGCCTCCAACACCCCGTCTTCACAACTCCGCCGCGCGACCGCCCGTGCGACGAGGAGTTGAAAAAACTCGCCGCCGAAATCAACGCGGCGGGGAAAGTCACCCTGTTTTGCGGCGACGGCTGCCGCGACGCCCACGCCCAGTTGCTGGAAATGGCGCAACTGTTGAAAGCCCCGACGGGGCACACCCTGCGCGGCAAACAGTGGGTCGCGGCGGACAATCCCTTCGACGTGGGCATGACGGGCCTGCTCGGCTTCGGCGGCCTCACGCAGGCCATGCGCGAGAGCGACCTCGTCCTGTTGCTCGGCACCGATTTCCCCTACGAAGTCTGGTACCCGACGCGCCCGCGCATCATCCAGATCGACGCGCGCGGGGAAAACATCGGACGGCGCGCCCGTGTGGACTGGGGGCTGGTCGGCGACATGCGCGAAACGTTAAAAGCCCTGCTTCCCTTGCTCAAGGAAAAGACGGCGACGGAGCACCTCGGCAAGGCCATCGCCCACACGAAGGCCACGGTGGAAAAGCTCCACAACTACGTCGACGCCATCGGCAAAAACGAAAAGCTCCACCCCGAATACGCCTCCGCGCTGATCGACAAATACGCCGCCAAAGACGCCGTATTCACGGTCGACACAGGGATGACGACAGTGTGGGGCGCGCGCTACCTCACGGCGATGAGGGACCGCCGCATCATCGGCTCCTTCACGCACGGCTCGATGGCCTGCGCCCTGCCGATGGCGATGGGGGCGCAGCTGCTCTATCCCGACCGCCAAGTGGTCGCGATGGCGGGCGACGGCGGCATGACGATGCTGATGGGAGATTTGCTCACGCTCGTGCAGCGCAACCTTCCCGTAAAACTCTTCGTCTACAACAACGGCGCGCTCGCCTTCATCAACCTCGAAATGCTCGCGGCGGGCTACGGCGGCGGTTTTAAGACCGAGCTGAAAAACCCGAACTTCGCCGCGATGGCCGAGGCGGTCGGCATCACCGGCGTCCGCGTCGAAAAGGCGCACGAGGCCGACGAACAAATCGCGCGCGCCATGAAAACGCCGGGGCCTGTTTTGATCGACTTGGTGACGGACCCCAACGCGGTGGTCGTCCCGCCCGCGCTCTCCGTCTCGATGGCGGCGAACTTCTCGATGGGCCTGAGCAAACTGGCCCTGATGGGCAACTTGGACGACACCCTCTCGATCATCAAATCGAGCGTGAAAGCCATGTGAACAAACGCATCGCACAAAAAAACCGCACTCCAAAAAAAAGTGCGGTTTTTTTATATGCCCTAAAGTCGGCGCTACAGCTGCGCGCGAATTTTTAAGATCTCGAAGCATTCGAGCACGTCGCCCGCCTCGTAGTCGTCAAACCCGTCGACGCGCGCGCCGCACTCGAACCCGGCGCGCACTTCGGACACGTCGTCCTTGAAGCGCTTGAGCGTGCCGATGCGGCCCTCGTAGACGGCCTTGCCCTTGCGCAGCACGCGGGCGTGCCCGTCGCGGGTGATACGGCCCTCCGTGACCATGCAGCCGGCCACGATCGCCTTGGAAAGCTCGAAGACCTGGCGCACTTCGGCGGCGCCGAGCTTGTTTTCCTTGAGCTCGGGGTCGAGCAGCTCCGCCATGGCGTCGCGCACCAGGGTGATCAGCTCGTAAATGATATTGTGCGCCAAAATCTGCACGTTGTGGTGCTTGGCCAGCGACGCCACGCCGTTCTCCAGCTTGACGTTGAAGGCCACGATGGTCGCCTGCGCCGCGCTCGCCATCTGGATGTCGTTGGGGCTGATGGCCCCCACGCTGCGGTCGATGACTTCGAGGGTGACCTTGTCGCTCTTGATGTCGAGCAGGCAGCCTTCCAGCGCCTCCACGGAGCCGTGAACGTCGCCCTTGATGAGCACGCGCAGGACCTTTTGCTTGTTGGTCTCGATCGCGGCCATGAGGTTGTCGATGTCCATGACCTTGGGGGCCGCGCTTTGCTGGAGATTTTCCTGGCGCGCCTTGAAATCGTTTTCCAGCGCGATCGTCTTGGCCTCGCGCTCGTTCTTCGCGCCGAGGAAGGTAGCGCCCGCCTCGGGGGCCTCGTCCCAGCCGGTGACGCGCACGGGGGTGCCGGGGCGGGCATCCTTCATGGGTTTGCCGTGGTCGTCGATCAGCATGCGCACGCGGCAAAAGCGGTTGTTGCACACTAGCGAGTCGCCGCGGTGCAAGGTGCCGCGCTGGACGATGACGGTCGCGGTCGGCCCGAGGCCCGTCTCAATCTGCGATTCGACGACGATGCCCTCCGGCGCGCCCTTGGGGTTCGCCTTCAAATCGAGCATTTCCGCCTGCAAGAGCACCAGCTCCAGCAGCGCGTCGACGTTCTGGCCCTTTAAGGCCGAAATGGGAGTGCACAGCGTCTCGCCGCCCCAGTCTTCGGGGGCGATGTTGCGCTGCTGCATCTGCTGCTTGACGCGGTCGATGTTCGCGCCCTTGGCGTCCATCTTGTTGATGGCGACGATCACGGGCACGTTGGCCTTCTGCGCGATCTTTAACGCCTCGTCCGTCTGCGGCATAAAGCCGTCGTCGGCGGCCACCACCAAAATGGCGATGTCCGTCACGCTCGTGCCGCGCTGTCGCATCTTCGTGAAGGCGGCGTGGCCGGGAGTGTCCAAAAACGTGATCTTGTGGTCGCGGCAGGTGACTTGGTACGCGCCGATGTGCTGCGTGATGCCGCCCGCCTCGCCGTCCACGACGTGGGCGCTGCGGATGTGGTCCATCAAAGTGGTCTTGCCGTGGTCGACATGGCCCATGATCACCACGATGGGAGCACGCGGCTCCATGAGCTTGCTCTCGTCGATCTTCGGTTTTTCGGGGGCCTTTTTACCGGAAGCGTCG
>JAVBTG010000175.1:0-7916 GCA_031556275.1 Opitutales bacterium | reverse complement strand
GAAACTGACCGAGCAGCCGATGTGTTTTGAAATGGAAGACACGCCCTAGCGCGTCTTTAATAGAAAAATATCATGAGAAAAGCGTTCCTTCTTCTTTCGCTGTGCGCGGGGCTGTGCCTCCCCGCCTTCGCCCAATCGACACCGTTGGTGCGCCAAGGCGACCTCGTGGTCGTCGCGGGCGACTCGATCACCGAGCAGAAGATCTACTCCGTCTACATCGAGGATTATATTTTGATGTGCTCGCCCGCCCAGCAGGCGCGGGTGGTGCAATTCGGCTGGAGCGGCGACACGGCGCACGGGTTCGTCGCCCGCCAGATCCCGAGCCTGCAGCTGTTCAAACCGCAGGTCGTCACCACCCTTTTCGGCATGAACGACGGGCGCTACGCCCCGCTCGCCAAAGACGTCGCCGACAACTACCGCAAGGCCATGACCACGATCGCCCGCACCCTTAAGGAAGACGGCGTGCGCGACATCATCCTCGGCACCCCCGGCGCGTGCGGCTCCGGCGAGATGCGCAAGCCCACCGCCACCCCCGCCCAGTACAACGAGACGCTCCGCCAGCTCGGCGAGATCGTCCGTGAGGTCGCCGAAGCCGAGGGCACCCATTTCGCCGACGTGCATTCCCTCATGATGGACGTGCAGGCAAGGGCCAAGGCCAAGTACGGCGAAAAGTACCACCTGTGCGGCGCGGACGGCATCCACCCCGCCGCCAACGGCCACTTGGTGATGGCCTACGCCCTGTTGAAAACCATGGGCTTTGACGGCGAGATCGGCACGATCACCGTCGACATGGCCTCCGGCAAGGCGACCGCCACCGAGGGCCACGAGATCCTGGGCGTGGACAAAAAGGGCGCCGTCAGCGTGCGCTCCATTCGTTACCCCTTCTGCTTCTACGGCGACGCCGCCAGCCCCAACAGCCCCAAGGGGATTTTGGAATTCATCCCCTTCAACCAAAACCTGAACCGCTACATGCTCGTCGTGAAAAACGCCCCGCCCAAGGTGAAGGTCACTTGGGGCGAAGACTCGCAGGTCTTCACCGCAGCGGAGCTCGCCCAAGGCGTGAACCTCGCCGAGGCGTTTTTGGACAACAATCCTTTCCACAAGGCCTTCGAGGCCGTCAACAGCGCCGCGCGCGGCCAGCAGGGTTACGAGACCGTGGCCGTAAAAGTGCTGTTGCAGTCCTTCGTCGAATTCCGCAAGCTGTTGCCGAACCTGTACCAGGCCGAGTCTGAAGCCTTCGCCCGCCTGGGCGACGGCGTGCTCAAACGCTCGGCGGAACTCTGCGAAAAGACAGCCGCGATGGTCACGCCGGTCGAGCACACGATCACGCTTGAGCCGACGCGCTAAACAAACCTCTCCACCTTTTTTTAAAAAACAAAAAGCACCATGCCTGAAATCTCCCCCATCCGTTGCGGTGTCGCCGGTGTCGGCTATCTGGGCCAGCACCACGCGCGCATTTACCACACCCTGCCGCAGTGCGAGCTGGCCGGCATCTACGACGCCAACGCCGCCCGCGCCGCCGAGATCGCGGCCCTCTACGGCTGCCCCGTGTTCCCGACGCTCCAGGCGCTCGGCGAGGCGTGCGAGGCCGTCTCCGTGGCCGTGCCGACCGACCGCCACTACGAGGTGGCGGTGCCGCTGCTCCAAGGCGGCTGCCATTTGCTGATCGAAAAGCCGCTGTGCGTGTCGATGGACGAGGCGGAAAAAATCCTCGCGCTCGCCAAAGAGCGCGGGCGGCTCGTGCAAGTCGGCCACATCGAGCACTACAACCCCGTGATGGGCTATTTGGAAAAGCAGGTGAACTCCCCGCGCTTCATCACCGCCGACCGCCTTGCGCCCTTCAACCCGCGCGGGATGGAAGTCGGGGTCGTCCTCGACCTCATGATCCACGACTTAGGCGTCATTTTGCAGCTGGTCGACTCCCCCGTGAAGCACGTGGAGAGCGTGGGCGTCAACGTCATCTCGCACCGCGAGGACATCGCCAACGCCCGCATCACCTTTGAAAACGGGTGCGTTGCCAACATCAACACCTCGCGCGTCAGCCAAAAGAAGGTGCGCGAGATCCGCGTCTTCCAGCCCAACGCCTACCTCTCGCTCGACTTCATGAACCAGTCGGGCCACATCCTCAAAAAGACGGGCCCGATGGACATCTCCAAGGAGGAAATCCCCATCGAAAAGGGCGAGCCGCTGATGATCGAGCTGGCCTCCTTCGCCGAATGCGTGCGCAAGCACATGCAGCCGAAGGTAGGCGGCGCCCTCGGCAAAACCGCCTTGGAGCTGGCCATCCAGATAACGGACCAGATCCAAAAGTGCATGGCGTAAATGACGGGGAGCGTCCCAGCCTGCCTGCTGATCGCCGCCGCGTTCGCCGCCTGCCTTCTGCTGGCGGCAGGGTGCGCCTCATCCCCCGCAAACGCTCCCGCGCAGCGCGACATCCCGCGCCTGACGTCCCGCGCTGAAAGGGGCGACGGCGCGGCCGCCTACGCTTTGTATCAATATTATGAATACACCGCCCACGACGTGCCCGCCGCCGCCCGCTGGCTGCGCCGCGCCTGCGAAATGGGCGAACCCCGCGCCCGCGAACGGCAAGACTGGCAGGCCGAATACCGCACCCAATCCTCCTTCTGAGGCGAGCCGACGCGCCTATTTTTAAATGCCCTCCAACCCGAAGACGCTTTTTACCTCCCCCCTGCCCGCCCCCAAGGACAGGCCGGATTTGCTCGTCATCGCGGGCGAACACTCGGGCGACGAGCACGCCGCCCGCATGGTGGCGGAACTGCGCGGCCTCGGCATTGGCAACATCTGCGCCCTGGGCGGCCACGAGCTAAAAGCGGCGGGCGCGCAGCTCTTGGCGGACATGACGGAGCTCTCCGTCGTGGGCCTCGTGGAAGTTTTAAAAAACTACGGCACATTCAAACGCCTGTTCGCCGCCGTGCTCGACTGGGTGCGCACGCACCGCCCGAAGGCGATCTGCTTTGTCGACTACCCGGGCTTCAACCTGCGGCTGGCCAAGGAACTGAAAAAACAGGGCCTCTCGCGCAAGGGCGGCGGCGACATCCCGCTGTATTATTACATCGGCCCGCAAATCTGGGCGTGGAAAAAAGGCCGCCGTTTCCCGATGGCCGAAACACTCGACGCCCTCGGAGTCATCTTCCCCTTCGAGACGGACTGCTACAAGGACACCTCGCTCCCCGTGGCCTTCGTGGGCCACCCCTTTGTGCAGGAGGGCTTTTCCAACCCCGTGCGGCACGACGCCGAAGGGCCGATATTACTCCTGCCCGGCAGCCGCCCAGCCGCGGTCGGCCGCATTTTCCCGCGCCTGCTCGCGGGCTTTGCGCGCTGGCACGCCGACCATCCCGACGTCGGGGCGGTGGTGCTCTATCCGAGCGCCTTTATCAGGGAAAAGCTCGAAGCGATCCTCGCTAAATTTCCCGAGCTTAAAAAATCCGTGCGCCTGGTCGCTTCCGAAAAAACGGCGGGTTTTGGCGCGCGCGCGGTGTTGATGAGCTCCGGTACAATGTCGCTGTGTTGCTGCCTCGCGGGCATCCCGGGGGCCGTCGTGTACCACGCGCACCCCTTCACCTACGCGGTGGGCCGCATGGTGGTGAGCATCCCCTATCTCGGCATCGCCAACTTGCTCTTGGACAAACCGGCGTGGCCCGAATGCCTGCAGGGCGCCTCGCGCCCTGAAAACCTATGTGCCGCCCTCGAAGCGGCCCTGTCTTCCGACCGCGTCCGCCAAGCCGCCGACGACGCCCACGCTCTGCGCGCCCTCTTGGGAGCGGCAGACGAGCCGACAGCAAACCCCATCGCCGTCAAAAACCCCGCCCGCTGGTTGTTGGAACGCATGCATTCAGACGGGATTTAAAAAACTACCGCAACCGCAGCGACAAATCGTCGGCTGGCACAAAGACATAAGTCTTCCCCTTTTTCAGCCGCTTGAGCAGGCCCAATTTCTCCAGCCCGAGCAAGTCTTGCCGGGCCGTCTCGAATGAAATGCCGTTCAATCCCTGGTGGGAGCCGAAAGTGAATTGATGCACCTCGTGCGGACGGCGCACCATGCGCAGCACAATATCTTTTTGCCGCGCGTTCATCTTGGAAAAAATCGGCTGCGTCGCGGAAAACTTCGCCAGCTCGGCCTGCTTTTCCTGTATATGCGAGAGAAACGCCTTAATTGAACGCTCCACCACCTCGAGCTGAAATTTGATGAAGTAGTTGAGGTCGTTATCGTACGTCTCCGTGTTCAGGTAAGCGACAGGATAGCGATTGCCTGTCTCCAATAGCACGCGCGATATGGAGATGAATTTCACAAACCAGTAATCGCTGCGCAACAAATGCCAGTAAAAGAGGGTTCTGGCCGTCCGCCCGTTTCCGTCAAAAAACGGATGAATGTACCCCAGCATAAAATGCAGGATGATCGCCTTGACGACGGGATGGATGAAGTCCGCGCCCTCGTCCTTGGTGTTGGCGAACGCGCATAGCTCCTCCAGCTTTTGGCGAATGGCACCTTCCGGAGGAGGCGTGTGGTAGATAGTGCCCTCGTTGTCGGAAACGGCGATATTGTCGGTGTCCTTGCGGAACGTCCCGAGCCGTTCGACGGGCAATGTCCCCCGGCTGATTTCCGTATGAATATGGCAGATGAGCTCCGGTGAAAACGGCTCGTTCTTTATGGTTTCCAACATCTGCATGGTCTTGTAGTTGTTCAAGACCATCTGCTCGTTTTTGTCCTTGGGCGGGCGGTTTTCCGCGATCATCTTTTTGGCGATCTCCCGCGTGGTGACAGCCCCCTCAAGCGTGGAAGACGCCACGGCCTCCTCAATCAGGGAGGTTATCAAATACTTCGTGTTGTCCGCCTCCGAGGGAAAAGGGTTGGTCGCGCAAAACGACCCGCCGCCCTGCATGTCAAAGGCATGCAGCATCGACCAATCTTTTGGGCTGAGAAAAAACTTGAACGGATTTCCCGCATTGTCCAAAAGCTTCAAAAACCGAAACTGCTGCGAACGCTGCAACTGCAACCCAAACCACCACATATCGCTGTCTCGCACCATCGGCTTCAAATCTTCAGGGATCGGCCGGTGGATGATGTCCTCGTAAGAAAAATAGCGCGTGTCGTCAAACTGCAGACCGAAAATTTTAAGATAACCATCGGGATGCCCTTGGCTCTTTTCAAGCAGCTCTCCCATGCCGGGCGCTGGCGTTGGCATTTTTATACGCATAAATACTAGTTTTAAAAAAATTAGTATTTATGCAAGTCAAATTTTTAACTCTTTTAAAATTAGCTAATTGTGTAACTACTAATTCTAGTAGAAACTGGTAATTGACTAGTATTTGGAAAATCCCCCTCTAAAAAAAGCTTTCCCCTTTACTCTAAACGCTTTAAATAAAAGCCATGACGATGAAGCACCCCCTCCGCCTCGCCGCCTTTCTTCTGCTGGCCCTATGCGCCCCGCTGTGCGCGCAGGACAAGGCCACGCTGGATTTGTTGGTCAAAAAGGGCCTGATCTCGCAGGAGGAGGCCGACCAGGTGGGCAAGCAATCCGTCGTTCTGGTTCAGCCGAAGGAAAAGGAAGTCAAAAAGCTCACGATTTCCGGCCGCATCCACGCGCAGTTCGACTATATCAACGTCGACGGCGGCAACAACCCCTCGGCCGTGCAGGAATTCCTGATCCGCCGCGCGTTCTTGAACGTCGGAGCCGACCTCGGCAGCGGCATCACGGGCGAGATCGAGATGGACTTCGCCGCTGGCCAAGGCAGCACCGCCCAGACGGGCAAGGGCAACCGCCAGCTTTTCAACAAGGTGCTTGTCTCCAAAAACTGGGAGGAGATCGGCAAGCTCGACATCGGCTACCGCAAGGTCGATTTCTCGCAGGAGGAAGTGATGTCCTCGGCCAAGATGAAGGTGGTCGAGCGCTCGATCGCCACGCGCTTTTTCACCGAGAGCCTGACGGGCGAGGACGCGGGCCCCGTCGCCTTCGGCAACCGCCACGTCGGCGCGTACTGGGCGGGTAAAACGCCCGTAAACGGCCTCTCCTACAAGGCGGCGATCGCCAACGGCCAGCAAAGCGTCACTGGCTTCACGGCGGGCGGCAACCTGATGAGCTACTGGGGGGCGCTCGTCTACGACGGGGCGTATCAAAAAATCAAATACAGCGTCGGATTGAACACGGGCTACAGCCAGAACTCCAACACCATGGGGGGCGGCCCCGGCAACGACACGTTCGGGCTGAACCCCTATCTTTCCCTCACATGGGGCCGCGCCGAACTGACGGCAGAATGCATGGTGGCCAGCGTCCAACGCGGCCGCGCCGACGGCAGCGACGCGACACCCGTGGGCGTGAACATCACCCCCTCCTACCGCCTCACCGACGAGTGGGAGCTGGCGGCGCGCTTCAGCTACCTTTCGACGGACGGGCGCGGCGTGCGCACCTCGCTCGTGCCCAACACGCCCGACGCTGGTTTCCTGTACGACGACGCCTATTCGATTTACGGCGGCTTCAACTGGTACATCATCGGCAACGCCCTGAAACTCACGGCGGGCTACGAGTGGATCCGCTTCAACGGCGCGCAAACCGCGCAGGGCGGATCGGTCGACGAACACGCGCTGCGCACGCGTTTGCAGTTTTTATTCTAGGGGTTTGGGCAGGGGCGAAAGGCCTCTGAGTCCGGCGAGCTATTTATAAGCGAGCGAAACGAGCGGGCATTTTGTACGGCTGGAGAGCCATTGGAGGCATGAGGCCTCTGAGAAATTCTGCGAAAAAACCAAAGGTTTTTCCGTTCCCGCGGTCAAAATCGGGCAAGGCTTTGTTTTCGCTGTCGAGGTAGCTACTACCTCTCCAGCCTCAAACTTCGCCTTGCCCGATTTTGCCGGCGCGGGAAGGCCGAGCGCAATCTAAACGAGAGCTATCGAGTGCTTTTCTTTTAAAAAATCCACCGGACTTGACTCACTGCGCCTTTGGCGCAGTGTAATCACCGCCCGCCCTTGCCCGCGCGCAAAAATTCTTCGAGACGAAGTTTGAGGAAGGCGTGAGGCGGGGCGTGTACCTTGGTACTCGTCCCGCTTCTCGCCGACGAAAAACGTAGTATCGGAGGATTTTGGCCGCGGGGACGCGAAAAATCGGAGATTTTTCGTGTAGAGCTTTAACGAGGCCATCCGTCCCCGCTACATCCTGTCGAATATCCGAGCTCCGCTATTAATCAGTCCACCCAGTCCAGTCCGATATCAATCCACGGCGCCTGATGGATCACCGCCCCGCAGGAAACAAAATCCAGCCCCAACGTTCCAAGCACAGGCAACGACTGCAACGAAACCCCGCCCGAGCCTTCCGTCCACGCCTGGTCGCCAATGATTGCCACGGCCTCCTTGGTCTGCTCCACGGAAAAGTTATCGAGCAAAATGCAGTCGGGCGCCGCGCTCAACACGGGCGGCAGCTGCTCCAGCGCGTCCACTTCCACCTGAATGGCCAGCTTCGGGTTTTTCGCGCGGGCGTTGCGCACCGCGTGGGCGAGTGCCTCTCCCGCCGAGGCGTGAGTGGAGGCCAAGTGGTTGTCCTTGAGCATCACGCGGTCGAACAACCCCATGCGGTGGTTCCACGCCCCGCCACAGGCCACGGCGTACTTTTCCAGCACGCGGAACCCGGGGGTCGTCTTGCGCGTGTCCAACAGTTTTGTTGGGGATTGGCCCAAGGCCGCCACATGCAGGGCCGTGTGGGTGGCCACCCCGCACAGGTGTTGTAAAAAATTCAAAAGCACGCGCTCGGCCTGCAACAGCACCGAAATGTCGCCCTCGATCTCGCCTAAAACCGCGCCCGCCTCCACCTGTGTGCCGTCTTTCACGGCGGGGCGAAAATGGCCGCCGCCGTAGACCTCCAACACCAGCGGCACAAGGCCCAGCCCGCACACCCGCATGGGTTTACGCG
>JAVBTG010000050.1:0-8373 GCA_031556275.1 Opitutales bacterium | reverse complement strand
CTCAGCGGCGACTATGGCTTTTCGTTCACCAGCATCAGCGGAAACGCGGAGATCTACGGTATGGACTACGGAAAAAACCTCGACAAACACGCGGTCTTTGGCGACGGCGTCGACAAAGTGATATCCTGCAGAACCACTAGCGGAGACCTGAGCGTTGACCGCTGACAGGCCCGCCGCATAAACCACGGCAACGTCAAAAAAGCCATCCCCTTGCGAAAGCGGCTCACCCCGAAGACACGCTGCGTGCGCACGCGCACGACACGCCCCCCCCTCTCGTCGTTGTCGGAAAAGGCCGCGTCGGTCGGCGCGGAATTAAAAGTCAGCACGTCCACCGAATGCCCTGCCGCGCGCAACGCGTGCGCCAGTTCATTATAAAGCCCGCGGGGATCCTTCCCGAAAGCGGCGGAAATCATCAACACATTCATCAATAGGCGTCCGATGACAATCGGCAAACTCAGAACATGCTAATCCGCGCCCGAGCCCTTTGCAATGCAAAGCACATACGATCAATCCGAAAGAGAGGTTAGTGAGTGTCTTCAAATTGCGCACAGGAATGCGAAGGCTGGTTTTGTGTCATTTTTTGGGGCCTCGAACTGAGACGATGCGGCGCATCGGCAAGATGAGGACACCAAAAAAGAGCCGAAACCCAGCCAAGCAGGCGAAGTGAGGAATTTGAAAACACTCCCTAGTCGCTATTTTTTTGGAAAATTCAGGCTATCCAAGCCGGAGAGGCCGGCGAATGGGTTGTTGTTGAATGACTGGGTCGGACGTGAGCTGAATTGGGAGGAACGGTCGCCGCCGGAAGGGCGGCGGTCGGAGCGGGCGGTTTCGCCGGGGGTGCGGAATTTCTTTTGGGGGGCCGTTTTCATCGACAGGGCGATGCGTTTGCGCAGTTTGTCGACCTCCATGACAGTGACCGTCACCTTTTGCTGGGGCTTCACCACCTCGTTGGGGTCCTTGACAAAATGGTCGGCCAGTTCGCTCACATGGACGAGGCCGTCCTGATGGACGCCTATGTCCACAAAAGCCCCGAAGGCAGTGACGTTGGAGACGATGCCAGGCAGACGCATGCCCTCCTTCAAGTCGTCCATCGTGTTGACGCCTTCGGTGAAGGAAAACGCCTCGAATTTTTCGCGCGGGTCGCGCCCCGGCTTACCCAACTCCTGCAGGATGTCGCGCAAGGTCGGCAGGCCGATGTCGTCCGAAACATAATGGCTCAAGTCGATGCGCTTGCGCAGGGATTCGTCCTTCATGAGCGAGGGCACGTCCGTGCCCAGCTCTTTGGCCATGCGGCCGACCAGCTCGTAGCGCTCGGGATGCACGGCGCTGGCGTCGAGCGGGTTTTCGGCGGCTTCGCGGATGCGCAAAAATCCGGCAGCCTGCTCGAAGGTTTTGGCGCCAAGGCCCTTGACTTTTAAAATGCTTTTGCGCGAGGCGAAGGGGCCATTTTCCTCGCGGTGGCGCACGATGTTGGACGCCACGGTGGCGTTCAACCCCGAGACATAGGAAAGCAGCTGCTTGCTCGCCGTGTTGACCTCGACGCCCACGCTGTTGACGCAATGCACCACCACGTCGTCCAGCGTGCGCTTGAGCAGCGGCTGGCTCACGTCGTGCTGGTACTGCCCCACCCCGATCGACTGCGGGTCGAGCTTCACGAGTTCCGCCAACGGATCCATCAGGCGGCGGCCAATGGAGACGGCCCCTCGCACCGTGATGTCGTGGTTCGGGAATTCCTCGCGGGCGACCTCTGAGGCCGAATAGATCGACGCCCCGCTCTCGTTCACCAGCACCACCACGATGTGTTTGGGCAAATTCAGGCGGCGGACAAACGCCTCGGTCTCGCGGCCGGCAGTGCCGTTGCCGATGGCGACGGCCTCGATTTTAAAGCGCTCGCACAGGCCGAGGATGAGATGCTCCGCCTCTTGTGAGCGGCGGGCGGACTGCTCCAGATACATCAGGTCGTTGTGCACCAGATCGCCTTGGCGGTTCAGGCACACGATCTTGCAGCCGGTTCGGAATCCAGGGTCGATCGCCAAAATATTTTTGCCGCCCAAAGGCGAGCTCATGAGCAGCTCCTTCAGGTTGTTGGCGAACACGCGCACGGCCTCCTCGTCGGCGAGCTTTTTAGTTTCTAGGCGCACATGCGTTTCGGCCGTGCCGCTGAGCAGGCGTTTGTAGGAGTCGGTTATCGCCAGCTTCACCTGCCCGCCGCAGGGGCCGCTTCCTTTAAGAAACATGCGCTCCAAAATATCGAGTGCGCGGCCTTCCTCCGGCAGCATGCGCAAAAACAAAAACCCTTCGCTCTCGCCGCGGCGCATGGCCAGGATGCGGTGCGATGGCGCGGTTGCGACGGGCTCCTTCCAGTCGAAATAGTCGCGGAATTTCGCCGCAGCCTCGTCCGTTTCTTTGCCGGAAACAACTTTCGAGGCGACAATCCCCTCTTTTTCAAAAAGTTCGCGCACGGACGAGCGGGCGCCCGCATCGTCGGAAATGTTTTCAGCGATGATGTCGCGCGCGCCGGCCAGCGCCGCCTCGGCGTCCGCCACGTCCTTGGCAGGGTCGACAAACTCGGCCGCCTTGTCCGCGAAATCGCCCGATTGGTTTTCAAAAATAAAAGACGCCAACGGCTCCAGCCCGCGCTCTTTGGCCGCCATGCCGCGCGTTTTGCGCTTGGGGCGGTAGGGCTGGTAGATGTCTTCCAGTTGGTTGAGCGTTTCGGCGTTTTCAAGCGCCTTTTCCAACTCCGCCGTCAGCAACTGGCGCTCGGACAGCGAGTCTTTGATCGCCTTGCGGCGGTCGTCGATGGCCCGCATGCGTTCCAGCTCGTCGCGAATTTTGGCGATCTGCACTTCGTCGAGGCTGCCGGTGCGCTCCTTGCGGTAACGGGCGATAAAGGGCACCGTGGCGCCCTCCTCAAACAGCTGGGCGGTGGCGGTCACTTGAGAGACGGTGAGTCCCATCGCCTCGGCGATGCGGATGACATGGGTTTCGTTCATTGTGTGAAAGAAAATCGTGGGATATAGAACCAAAAACCATTGCGAAAAAACGCCATTGAGGCAACCGGTTTTTGCACGGGACATTTTTCCTGTTCCCGAAAGCCCGCAACGGCATCGTATTACGTCAGGATTGTTCCTTGACCAGTGGCGGTTTTCGGGGGTAGAATTTGCTTTTCTTAATAATCCAATGGCTGAATCCACTCTTCAAGATCTAGACCCCCGACTGCTCAAACAAATCGAAAACGCCGAAAAGGCGATTTCCAGCGGGAATCCCACTTACGCCATCGAAATTTGCATGGGGGTGCTCCATCGCAATCCCGGCTGCACGGATGTGCGCCGCCTCATGCGCAAGGCTCAACGCAAGCTCGCCGCCAGCGTGAGCAAGGGAGCCGCGTTTTTCTCCAAAGTCTCCAGCCTGCCTGCCGTCTTGAAGGCCTCCAAATTGGCAAAAAAAGACCCCGCCGCCGCGATGGAAGGGGCCGAAAAAGTCCTCGGCGGCGACCCGACCAACACGCAAGCCCTCGAGCTGGTGGCCAAGTGCGCGACGGAGCTGGGATTTTTTGAGGCCGCCGTCGACGCGCTCGAGACCGTGCGCGCCATCAAGCCCGACGACATGAACGCCGTCATCGCTTTAGGCTACGCCCTTGTGGACGCCGGGCGCGGCGCGGAAGCCGTGAAATGCGGCGACATCGTTTTGCAAAAGAACCCCGGCAGCGGCGAGGCGCAGGATCTCGTGCGCAAGGCGGCCGTGGCCGTCACCATGAAGAAGGGCGACTGGGAAAACCAAGACGCCAGCTTCCGCGACAAACTGCGCGACGCCGACGAGGCGGCAAAGCTCGAGCAGCAAAGCCGCGTGGCCAACGACGCCGAAAGCATCGCCCAGATGATCGAGGACCTCAAGCTGAAGGTCGAGAAGGAGCCCGACAACATCAATTACTGGCGCGAAATGGGCAAGTACTACCGCACGCTCGGCAAGTACGACGAGGCCCTCGAGGCTATCAACAAGGCCCGCGAGCTGCCGATGGGCCGCGGCGACACCACGCTCGAAAAGTCCGTCGTCGACATCACCTTGGACAAGATGGGCAAGCAGCTGGAGAACTTGAAGGAGAAACTCGAAAAAAACCCCGACGACGACGCGCTCAAGGCGAAAGTCGAATCCTCGGCCAAGGAGCTCATCAGTTTCCGCATGCAACAGGCCAAGTCGCTGGTGGACAAGTACCCCAACGACCTGAACTACCGCTACAATTTGGGCGTGCTGCTCGCGCAAGACAACCAGTACGACGCGGCGATCCGCGAGTTCCAGATGTCGCGCACCAACCCCAAGGTTCGCTTGGGCGCGCTGCTCAACCTCGGCCGCGCCTACGTCAACAAGCGTTTCTACGACTTGGCCGTCGAACAGCTCCAGACCGCCAAGAGCGAGACCCCGATCATGTCGGACCAGAAGAAGGAAATCATTTACGAGCTTGCCTCCTGCTACGAAAAGATGAAGCAGGAAGACAAGGCCATCGCCGAGTACAAGATCATTTACGCCAACGACATCGCCTACCGCGACGTGGCGCAGAAGATCGACGATTTCTACACCAAAAAACAGCAGGCCAACGACTGATGCGCCCGCTCATCCGCGCTGTCCTGTTCGCCGCCGCGGCGATTTGTTGCCTGCACGCCCAATCGGGCAAGGGGCTGATATCAGACCGTTTGGAACGCGTCAGCCGCTCGGAACGCAAGCAGGAGGAGCAGCAAACCGCGCGCGTGGCGCCGTGGTCGTCGCAAAAAATACTGGCAAACCTCGAGGCGCGCACGCCCGTCATCGCGGTGCTGGGGTACTTTAGCGCGTTTGGGGACAACGCCGAAAAATTGCAAAAACTGCGCGAGCGCGTGCAACCTGTCGCGGCCAAAATCGCGCTGATCTCGCAGCAGCACAGCTTTTTCGGAACGGAATTCCCCGACGACCTGACAAAGCAGCTGGAAGGCTTGCGAGCCCTGTTGTTCAAGGCGGTGGAAGACATTTACGGGCCCGACGCGCGCAAGGAAGTCGAAGCCTACGCGCTGACGGCAAAGCCGCAGGCCTTCGTCCCCTGACCCGCGCGCAACGGCGCAAAAAAAATCCTCCCGCAAACGGGAGGATTTTTTTGTCGAGACGTCCGGTGCCGCCTTACGCACGGACTTTAAAGACCGCCTTGCGGATCGGCGAGGGGCAGATGCAGGGGGCGTGCGCCGCCTGCGGGGTGAAGACGATAAACTGGCCCTGTTTCACTGTTTCAAGGCGCGTCCACGCGTCGCCGAAAAAGACGATGTCCTTTTTGTCGTCGTAGGGCACCGTCACGGTCCGGCAGTCTTTGGTCGGCATCACGCCGTGCTGCTCCATCTGGCCGCCGAGCAGGCACTGCATGTCGATGTAGTTCTTGTGGGCCTCCAGCTTGGCGTCCGCGCGGTCGCGCGCGCCGCAGGCGTTGACGTTGCAAAACACATTGTCGCCGTCGACCTCGTTACGCCCGTCCGGCAGGGTATCGAGCGGGTGCGCGTCGATAAAGGCGAACACTTTTTTGAAAAGCGGGTTGTAGCTTTCGAGTTCGGCCCGGGCGGCGGCGTCGAAATTGCGGGGGGACGGTTCAAACGGATAATCGCTCATGGAATGGATGGGTGTGGGTTGGAAAGGATGCCTAAAAAACGCTTTGCGCGGCCTTGCCGCACGCAGTGCGGGGGGACGGCACAATAGGGGGTTATTGTAAGCATCCACCCGCCCCCCTGCAATCGTTTTATCCGCGCCGGGACGCCCCGGACCGTTCACGCGGGCCAAAAATATTGACCCGACAGCGCCGCGCGCCCCACAATCCCACAATGCCCCGTTCGCTCAACAAAGACACCCGGCTGTGCATGTCGCTGTCGGGACGCCCCGGAAACTTCGGCACGCGCTTTCACAATTTTCTTTATGAAACGCTCGGGCTGAACTACGTCTACAAGGCCTTCACGACCGCCGACTTGGAGGGCGCGGTGCGCGGCATCCGGGCCCTCGGCATCCGGGGGTGCGCGGTGTCGATGCCCTTCAAGGAGGCGTGCATGCCGCTGCTCGACGCGATCGAGCCGTCGGCGGCCGCCATCGACTCGGTCAACACGATCCTCAACGACGGCGGTTTTCTGCGCGGGTACAACACCGACTACGTCGCCGTCGCCTCCCTGCTGGAGAGCCACGCGGTCGATCCCGCCCTGCCCTTCGCCCTGCGCGGCAGCGGCGGCATGGGCAAGGCGGTGGCCTGCGCGCTGCGCGACAAAGGGTTTAAAAACGGCGTCATCGTCGCGCGCAACGAGGCCAAGGGCCGCGCGCTGGCCGATATCTGCGGCTACCGCTGGCGGCCCGCCACGGACGGCCTGCAACCCGCGATGCTCGTCAACGTGACCCCGATCGGCATGGCGAGGGCGGTAGAGGCGGACGAACTGGCGTTTTCGGAAAGCCAAATCGCGGGCGCGCAGGTTGTTTTCGACGTGGTGGCCCTGCCGCCGGAAACCCCGCTCATCCGCGCGGCCCGCGCGCGCGGCAAGCAAGTGATCACGGGCGCGCAGGTGATCGTCCTGCAGGCGGTGGAGCAGTTTGTCCTCTACACGGGAATCCGCCCCTCGGCCCAGCAGATCGCCACCGCCGCAGCGTTCGCGCGCGGCTGACCGGCGGGACCATCTTGCCTCCTCGGGGCGCCGCGCAAAAACGCGCCGCCCGTCCGTCCGAAAAATATTTTTAAAAACATCTGGAATACGCTCAAAAAAAAGAGTATGGATATTTCTAATACAGGGGTTTTCACCCCGCCGCATGAAAGAACCCAAACTCTGGAACACAGAAAATCACGCCGTTTTTTACCCGGGACAAACCTTCGCCGGTGATGGCGACGGCGCCAAGTTCTCCGCCAAGAACCCGGAATTTTGGCAACAGGCGCCGGCGGGCGCTAGCGCCTCCAAGCAGGGCATCTCCGAGTTCGCCCGTTTTCTGGGCATCCCGCAGGCGCAACAGAGGCAGATCCGCTGGAAATAAGGCCTGTCAACGCACTTAAGTGCGCCCGTTTTTAAAACGGACGAAATATCAGGGAGGGACCGCTCAAATCTATTTGATGTGCCAAGCGCAATCTGCCAAACTGGCGGACATGGCATATCTCTCCCTCTCCCTGCCGCGTCGCTTAAGCGCCGCCGTATTGAGCCTGCTGATCGGCGCCGCCGCCCTCGCGCACGCCGACGTGCTCACGCTGGTTTCCGGCGAAAAGCTCACCGGCACGCTGATCTCGAAGACCGACGATCAGATCACCTTCCAGCACCCCGTGCTCGGCGTGCTGACGATTCCCGCCAGCCAGGGCAACGTCAGTATCTCGGCCGCCGAACAACAGGCCGAGGCCCAAGTCGCGGCCGATGTCACGCAGGCGGCAGCCGACACTCCGGCCGCCGTCGTCGCCACGCAGACGGAACCGACCGCGCCCGCCACCGAGGCTCCCAAGCCGAAAAACTACATGGAGCAGGCCCGCGACACGGTGAAAAGCTGGGTCCCCAAGGGCATGGACGGCAAGTTCTCCGTCGGCTACACCCACATTGACACCGGCGACACCTCGGAAAGCCTCGCACTGGCCCTCGCCGTCAATTACACGAAGGACGAATGGAAGTACGGTCTGCGCATGTTCTACGATTACGCCACGTCGGAAACGCAGGCGGGCGTGCGCTCCACCTCTTCCGACAAGTACGGCGCGGCGCTCATCGTCACACGCGACCTCACACCCCGCTGGTTCCTCGAAAACAAGCTCACCTACGACCACGACGAGCTGCTCGCCATCCGCCACCAGGTGCAGGAAAACATCAGCCTCGGTTACTGGATTTTCAAGGGCGAAAAATTCACATGGAGCGTCGAAGCCGGTCCCGCCGTGCGCTACACGGACGCCCGCGGTCTGAACGAGCACTGGTACGGGCTGGCCACGGTGCAGGAAACAATGATGTACAAGCTCAACAAGACCCTGCGCTTCGACCACTACGCCAATTTCGACCTCAACCCCGCCGACACCAACCAGTATTCTTGGAAAATTTACTTCGGCCTGACCGCCAACATCACGGAATGGATCGACGCCACACTCTCCTACGAGCATTCGGACAACAAGATGGTCGGCCCCGGCGCGCAAACGAGCGAAGACCGCATCATCCTCGCGCTCGGGATACCGTTCTAAGCGACGATTTCGTCCACAAAAAAACCGCATGGAACAATCCATGCGGTTTTTTTGTGCATTTCCAAAACGCCTTGCCTTACTTCTTTTTCTTGGCCGGAGTTTTCTTGGCGGAAGCCTTGCGGATTGCGGTTTTTTTGGCCGCGACCTTTTTCACGGGAGCCTTTTTCGTGGCCGGCACTTTTTTGGACGCG
>JAVBTG010000037.1:0-11754 GCA_031556275.1 Opitutales bacterium | reverse complement strand
CGTCCGTGTTCGGAAGGCGCGCCGACTGTTCGGCGAGTTCCGCCAGATTCGGTGCGACAAAGGCGTTTGCGTGCGCCAGTTGCGCGTCCGAGAGCCGCCATTGCCAGTTGCCCGCCGCCTCGCCCGGGGTGTTGAAGCGCGCGCGCGAGTCGAGCCCGAGCAAATCCTGCATCGGCACGACCGTCAGACGGCAGACGGATTTGTAGGCGGCATGGATCAAATCCCATTCGGGGGCGTCGCCGGGGGTGCGCAGGTAGCGGCGGAAATGGTCCTTCGTCTTCTCGTCGGCGCGCGCGTACCAGCCGCGCGTGGTGTCGTTGTCGTGGGTGCCGGTGTAGACTACGCAGTTGGGCGAAAGGTTGTGCGGCAAATAAAAATTGTCGGCCTTGCCGCCGAAGGCGAATTGAAGCACGGCCATGCCGGGCAGGCCCGTGGCCTCGCGCAGGGCCAGCACTTCGGGGGTGATGAGCCCGAGGTCTTCCGCGATGATTTTGGCGCCGGGGAACGCCTTTTTCAGCGCTTGGAAAAACGCCAGCCCCGGCCCTTTTTCCCAACGGCCGCCGCGCGCGTTTTTGTCGGCGGCGGGGACGCTCCAGTAGGCTTCAAAGCCGCGGAAATGGTCGAGCCGCACGATGTCGTAGAGCTCGAAGGAGGCGCGCATGCGATTGATCCACCACGCGTAGCCGTCTTTCGCCATGCGGTCCCATTGGTAAAGCGGATTGCCCCACAACTGGCCGTCGGCCGAAAAATAGTCGGGCGGCACCCCCGCGACGGCGGTGGGCGCTCCCTCTTTGTCCAGTTGGAAAAATTCGGGGGCGCTCCACACGTCCGCGCTGTCGCGGGCCACGAAGATCGGGATGTCGCCGATCAGCGAGATGCCGGATCGGGCGGCGTGGCGTTTGAATTTTTCAAATTGGGCGAAGAAGACAAATTGGAAAAATTTGCACAGGCCCATGCCGTCGGCCAGCGCGGCGGACGGCTTTGCGAACAGGCCGCTTTTGTCGGCGGCGGCCCTGGTGCGGATTTCCTCGGGCCATTCCCACCAAGGCTTGCCGTTGTGGACGGATTTCAGGGCCGTGAACCGCGCGAACGGCTCCAGCCACGCGGCGTGGCGCTGGCAGAAGTTTTCGTAGTCGCCCAACATCGTCGCGCGTTTGGGATGCGTGCGCCAGCGCTCGAAGGCGGTCTTCGCCAGCGGCCAGAAGCGCGCGTACAATTCGCCGAAATCCACACGGTCTTTCGGCAGCGCGCGCAGGGGCGTCAGCTCGTCGGCACGCGCGAGCCCCGCCTCGTATAACGGTTTCCAGTCGACGAGGTAGGGGTTGCCCGCGAACGCGGAAAAACACTGGTAGGGCGAATCGCCGTAGCCCGTGGGCCCCAAGGGGCACATCTGCCAATGGGCGACCTTTGCGGCTTTTAGGAAATCGACGAAGGCGAACGCGCTGCGGCCCCAGCCGCCGACGCCCGTTTCGGACGGCAGGCAACTCGGGTGCATCAGCACGCCCGCCGAACGTTCTTTCAACCAAGGAAAAAGTCCCAGTTCGCTCATGAGGGATGAGCATAGGCAGGGCGGCGCACGCATGCAAACTTTCGTTCGTTATCGCCGCTTCAGTCGCCTGCGACTTGGGACAAAGCAATACCTTGCATCCGCATGCAAGGTATTGCGCGCGCGGGCGCATCTATGCGCGGGCGGTTTACGGCGCTTCCAGGTTTTCGTCCATCAGGCGCTGTACCGCTTCGCCTTCGATGGCGTCGATTACCATGGGCTCACGCAGCAGCGAGTAGAGAACCTTTGTCCTTCCGTCTTTGCTGACGGGAAAAAAACATATCCAATAGCGGTGCGTGTTCAGCAGGGCCAGTTTGCTGCGAACCACGTTGATGACGCTGTTGTCGTCTTCGATATAGGCGTAGACGTCAAGGCCGCCGTTACGGGCGCGCTTGGGCGTCAGCGTCGTGGATATGGGCTTAAGCAGCTCGCCGTCAATCACGCCGGCCAACGGGACGTCGACGAGGTTGACAATCACATAACTGCCCGCGGGAAACGCCTTTTTGTCGACGTTGATCTGCGAGCACTCCAGAGCGGGACGGGAGGGGTTTTTCGCGTTGGGGCGCGTGCGTATGGCCAGCATGTGACTATGGACGCCTTTCGGCAGATTGACGCTCAGCGCCGGTTCGGGCGGCGTCGTTTCATCCTGATACCAAAACAGTTCGAGCGGATTGCCGCCGTTAAAGGAATAGAAGCTGGTGCGTTGCCGCGCGGGTATCGCAAGGGAACGGTAGTAGGGGGGCCGTTTTTTGTCCTGCGGATAAACTTTGTAGCACAGGTTGTCGAGGGGCTCCGTGGACAATACCGTGAACCGCGCGGTTTCGGGCATCAATGGCGCGTGGCCCTCGTCGTCGTAACGGGGGTAGGGGATGGGCGGCGCGCCCGCCGCCGGAGGGGGGTGTTGGGCCCATAGCGGCGCCAGCGCGAGCAGCGCGCCCAGGATTAGATGTCGTTTAGCCATTTGATCGAAATGATTTTGAAGCGCCGCCCTGTGTCGCCCGGGTTCAGACGGTTGGCAGTGAGCGCGGCGTCCACCAGCGGCTCGGGGAAACGCTGGACGGTGAGTTCGCACACGGCCTTCGCCAGCAGGCTGCCGTCGCTGCCTTTCACATCGCCGTAGGCGCGGATCTTGAAGGTGTCGGACCTCGCCTGCAGGACGGGGGCGAGCGTGTTGAGCAAGTCCGCCTGGCTCAAATCGGCGGGGGCGCCCTTGTCGATGTCGCCCTCCTCCTGTCCGGAGTTTTTACCGTCGGCGGACATTTCATCGACCGTCCAGCGGTGGACGAACTCCGCTTTGCTTGCAGTGTAAATTTTTTGATCGTCGTTTTCCTCGGGGTTGAGCGCGTATTCAAGCAGGCTCGGGCCTTCGGCGTCGGAGGTCACGGAATAGCTCAGAAACTCGCCCACGGATGCGTAGGGAGCGCCGCGCTTTTTAATTTTTTTGACGATGATCTGCGCCATGGCGTCGATTTGCGCGTGGGTAAGCCGGCGCACGCCGCGGCGGTAATATTTGTTTTTCACGTCGCCCATGGGATGTTCGTCTTTCCAGTTGTCGGGGGCGGTGAACGTCTCGTTGCCTGTGTGAATGAAGCGCAAAAACGCGTTTTTCAAAGACATGGCCGCTTCTTTGCGCGTCCACTGGACAGTGTCGTTTTCGCCGGTGAGCTGGGAGAATATCCAGTCGTCGAGCCAGCCGCCGGAAAGTACGGCGCGCCAAGCGTCTTTCGAGGTGGAATTTATATTGAAAGCCCCTTTGACGAGAAAGTGGCTGAGCAAATCTTCCGGAGTGGAGTCGGGGACATCGGCCTGCGACGACCACAAGGGCAGCAGATACGGGTTGGGCAGCGTTTCATTGGGGTTGATGCCGGAGAGCGCGCCCGTGGGCAGCGCGCTTAGATATCCCTTGTCAAAGATGAGATTGAGGTTCGCTCCGTCGATGCCCGAGCGGCGCCCCCAGGAGTTTCCTACGCTATAGGGACGCCTGCCGCCCAGAGTGACGTGCTGCAAGGTTCCCAGCGAGATGGGCACCGTCGTGGGAATCTCGAAAAGCGAAACGCGGTGTGCCGGATGCGTTCCCCCGGGCGAGGAAATCGTGACGTTGCTTGAAAGCCCGAGGATATATTCGCCGAGGTTTTGGGAAGAGATGGTGGCGCCGTTGTTCAGCACGCCGGTTTTGCGGTCGAGCTGCTGTGTGAGCGTGCCGTCCGGATCGGGATAGGTGGTTAGTATGAATTTGCTGCCGCTTTTGGCGTAGTCGGTGTACCCGTTGTTGGGGTCGGCGAGGTCGCCGAAAAAGTCAAAGGAGGTTTCGGTTTGCTGCGGACTGCGCGGATCCATTGAGGCGCTGGACGTCAGCCAGCCGTCACGCGTGCGGCGGACGCCTTCGGGAATGTCGCTGCCGTCGACGCGCCAATAATGGACGGAATACCGCTTGTTGTCGCAGTCGTTGAGGACTTGGTATTTTGTGTCGAGGATGGTTCCACTGGGAGGAGGAACGTTCGACGAGGTGTCGGCAAAGGCGGGAAGCTTCACGGACGAAAGACGCACTGCCTTGTCTGTGTCTCCCGTGCGCGAGGAATTGTCCGGCACATACCACAACTCGGCGGTTGTGCGGATGCTGGTATCCCAGTCAAGCGTCATCGCGGTATAGTATTTCCAAAGATAATAGTACGGAGAGTTGCTGTAGCTTGAAAAGCTTTTGCCCGAGGCGAGCTCGGCGGCCATCGTGTTGTATACCGAAGCGGTGATGATACCCTGGTTAAGAAGGACATTTTGGCAGAATTCCGCGGTGACATTCGCCGGAGCGATGGGGTAGATCGGCAGAATGCCTCCGCTACGGGCCATCGTCTTGTAGGAAACCGCGCCGTCCGCCTGAAAATAGCGCCGAAAGACGGTGCCGTCTTCAAAAGGTTCCTTTGCGGCCCCGTAGGCACTGACAAACTCGTCGCCCAGCGTATAGTCGTTGTTTGCGTATTTGGTGGCTTTGGCGGCGCGCGCGCCGAACCAGTACAGGGGGTTCCCCGCTTCATACAAAACGGACGAGGTGGAAGTGCTGGATTGGTGCAGCAAATGGAAGGCCATGTAGTCGCCCGAGGAAGACTTCCACGTGTCGGCGAATTTTATCAGCGAGGAAACGGACGGCGTGTTGGCGGCCCACGAGGGGTCGCTGGCGTTGAGATTTTTGTCGTACCAATGGCGCACGCGGAAGGCGGGCGGGTTCACCAGGCGCACTTGGATATGCCCGTTTTTGGGTTTAATGGCCGTGGTGTAGGGGTTCCAGAGTTCGAACCAGGCCCCCATGCGCGCTTGCAGGGTCGTTTTATCGCCGACGGGCGCGGCGGCGGCGAACACGGTCGAGTAACCGCTTATGAAAACCGAAGAGCTGATTTCCAATTCGGAAAGCAGGGGGACGATAGAGAAATAGGCTTTGCCCGTGACCGGTGTTTCTCCGTCGTCGGGTATGGTCGGCGTGAGAGGAAACACCGGTCTGCCATCGACCGTTTCAACGGTCTTGTAAGCTCTCAGAAACGCCAAAACCCCCTCGGAGGACGCGCCCACGACGGAGGAAATGTCGCCAGCCGTCGAGAAGTCCGTTTTTAGGGTCTGGTTGGAGGCAACCGTCAGGGTGCTGGCCAGCACGCCGTAGGCGCGGCCCGTGAGGTCGTGCGAAAGCTCGGTCGCGCGCGTGGAGGTGAACAGCCCGTTGTCGGACAGCAACGGCAGCTGCCGGGGACTGAGCACGTTATTGAGACGGTTCATGGCCGCCCCGTCCAGCCGGGTGTCCTCGGGGATGGAAAAACCGTCTTCGTGTGAAACCGTTTCGATGCCCTGACGCATTTTGAACAGTTGCCGCCGCGTTTTTTGATCTTCCGCGGAAATGCCGTTTTGCGCCGATGTGGTTTCCGTGGAGCTGTCGAGGGAAATGGAAGCCTTCAACCCCTCATCCGAGATCCACCAGGCGTAGCCGCCCATTTGGGCGTCGTTCGCGCTTATGGCGACGCGATAGACGGTGACGGGGTTCGACAGCGAGCTGGGGGTGCCGGTGTCAGACGCAATGGCGATGCCATTGAACAGCGTGACGCTGTCGGCGCTTGCGATGGCGGTGGAAGGGTTGACCGACGCCGAACCGGTTGAGGGCATCGAGACAAGCCAGCGGTGGGGAGTGGCTGCGAGGGCCTTGCCAGTATGGAGGGTGTCGGCGCTGACGCTGGCCGTGCTCCACGCGCCCACCCAGTAGGGATTGCGCATCGAGGCGTCTCCCGTGATGTCGGCGCGCGCGCTGACACGCATGTCGGGACCAAGCTCGGTTTGAAGCACGCCGAGCGCCTGATGGGCTCCCGCCAAGGCGTTCTGGCGGGCGAGGGCCAAATGCAAATGCTGCTGCGAGGCCACGGACTCCACCTGGAGCATTGCGGAAAGGGTGAGCAACAACAACACGATCAGGGCCATCAGGCCCAGCGAAAGCACAAGGGCGAAGCCTTTTCGAAAGTCCCTCCTTTTCCGGTCTGCCTTCGGTCGCGGTGAAGGCATGGAAATCTTTTCTCGGGGCGGGAATAGATTCATAGAAACAGGCGTCGGCTTTTTGCAGTTGGCAAAAGCGACGCAGATGACGCGCATGTCTTGAAGTGGGACAACAAAACAAGGAAGGGGGAGCGACAGCCCTCACCTATGATCATGGAGGTTCCCATCGCGACTGGCTAGGCTTTTCTTTGCTTTCACTGTAAAATTAATATGACTATGCTTTGACGGAGGATATTGTTTGTCCGACTGTCAAGCGACGAAATAGTGGCTGGATTGGCTCGCATGCTAATCGCAATGCTTGGGGTTCTCCAAAGGATTGGCTCACCCTCACTGCTGCGCAGTGCCCCACCTTGGTCGCCTCTAAGGAGGCTCCCTCGCCGAACCGAGATTGTCGGTTCAAATCCGACCACAAAAGAGGCCTTACGTGTGCACGTAAGGCCTTGCTTTTGACGAAATAGTGGTCGGGGTGGTCGGATTGGCTCGCATGCTAATCGCAATGCTCGGGGTTCACCTTCGGTTCACCCTCACTGCTGCGCAGTGCCCCACCTCAGTCGCCTCTAAAGAGGCTCCTTCGCCGAACCGAAAGTGTCGGTTCAAATCCGACCACAAAAGAGGCCTTACGTGTGTGCGCAAGGCCTTGTTTTTGACGAAATAGTGGTCGGGGTGGTCGGATTCGAACCGACGGCCTCTACGTCCCGAACGTAGCGCTCTACCAGGCTAAGCTACACCCCGATGTGTGGGAATCAAACGGCGCGCGGATGGCACGCGTTTAAAGAAACAGCATCCGCGTTTGCGCAGACCTTTGCAAGCCCTTTTCTGCGCGGGGCGGAGATTGCGGCGTTTTTTTTGCGGCGCAATCGCGGATTTACGAGAGTTCTTCCAGATCGGGATGGCGTGCGGGGCAGGCGTGGGGGAGCAGGCCGTCGGCCCGCAACAGGCCGAACCAGGCTAGGGCGGGTTTGGAGCGGTTGAGCAGATACAGGTGGAAGCCCGGAGCCCCGCCTTCCAAGAGGCCTTTTATTTGCGTGCGCGCCCATTCCACGCCGACAGCCGACTGGCTCATCGGGTCTTCGCCCGCCGCTTCGAGGCGCGCGGCCAGTTCCTGCGGGAACGTCGCCTTGCACGCGCCGCAGAAATTGCGCGCCTGTTTGAGCGAGAGGGCGGGCATCAACCCGGGGAGAATTGGGACATGGATGCCGACCGCGCGGCAGCGCGCGACAAAGTCGAAATATTTGCGGTTGTCGAAAAACAGCTGCGTGCTGACGAAGGAGGCCCCCGCGTCGATTTTTTCCTTCAGGTGTTTTAAGTCGTCTTCGGGGGAGACGGCTTCGGGGTGCGTTTCCGGATAGCCCGCGACACCGACGCAGATGTCGGGGAATTCGCCGCGGATGAGGGCGACGAGCTCGCTCGCGTAGGTCAGGCCCTTCGGGTGCGGCGTGAAGCCGGACTGGCCCTTGGGCGGGTCGCCGCGCAGGGCGAGGATGTTTTTAAACCCCGCCTCGCGGTAGGCGCGGACGATGTCGCGCAGTTCTTCGCGCGAGTGGCCCACGCAGGTCAGGTGCGGCATCACGTCGTAGCCGTAGCGGTCCTTCAAAATCTCGCCGTACAGGCGCGTGCGCTCGCGCGAGGAGCCGCCCGCGCCGTAGGTGATGGAGACGAAGTCCGGCCCGAACGGTTTGAGCGCCCCGGCAGCGCGCTCGATGCGCTCGGCCCCCTCCGCGTCCTTGGGCGGGAAGAACTCGACCGACACGAGCGGCCCGCGGCCGCCGAACTTGTCGGCGATGTATTTACTTTTTGAATACATTGCGTGTGCCGCGCTCAGCGGTTGCCCGTGTAGAGGGCCGCCGCCTGCGAGGTGTTGCCCAGGCGCGGCGCGTGCAGGTCGTAGCCGCGGCCCGACTCGGTGTCGAAAATGCGCAGCTTGCTGGCGGTGCCCTGGCGCTGGGTGTAGACGACGTGGCGGCCGTCGTTGAGCCAGAAAGCCTCCATCCCGCTGCCGGGGCCGGCCGTGAGGGCCTCGGCCTTGCCGCTGGCGCGGTCGAGCAACGCCAGCTGGAAGCCGCGCCCGAAGGCCGCTGTGAATACGACGAGGTTGGGCTTGCGCGGGTTCCACGAGGGCTCGGTGCAGTGGTTGCTCAAGCCGCGCGAGATGCGGCGCACGCCGGTGCCGTCGATAGCCATCTCGTAGAGCTGCGGGCCGCCCGTCTGGTCGTTGACGTAGATCAGCCGCGTGCCGTCGGGCGAGAAAACGGGCGTGGACTCGAGCGACTTGGTGTTGGTCAGGCGCTTTAGGTTTTTGCCCGCGGCGTCGCCGATGTAAATCTCGGGATTGCCGGAGCTGGAGAGGGCCATTGCGATGCGCGTGCCGTCGGGCGAGAATGTGGCGCCCGTGTTCGTGCCCTTGTAAGAGGCCACGGTCGTGCGGCGGTTGTTCGCGAGATCCAGCATGAAGACGTCGGGGAAGCCCGTGTTGAAATAGCCGGTGTAGAGCAGCCGCGTGCCGTCGGGCGACCAGCGCGGGTAGAGGGAGTTGGAGCGGTCGTTCGTCAGGCGGCGCACGTTGGAGAACATCAAATCGCTCGCGTAGATCTCGCGGTTGCCGGTGGCGTCGCTGACGAAGGCGAGCTTGCTGTCGAAAAATCCGGGGATGTTCAGGATGTGCGAGACCACGGCGTCGCACGCGCGCAAGGTCGCCTGCCGCTGGTCGGCGCCGGATGTGATTTGCGAGAAGGGGGCCGAGCCGCCGACGAGGTTCGCCGCCACGCCCGTCGAGGACGGTGTGAGGCTGAGCTTGTATTTTGCGTTTTGCTCCGTCGCCACCTTGAAGCCGCCGTGGATCTCAAACGCACGGCGGGCCGTCGCGAGTATTTCGGGGTTTTCGCAGGAAACGCTGATGGGGATTTCCGGCACGTCGAAGATTTTGCGGGAGATGGGATCAATGACGGTGGGGGTCTGCGCGAACAGGCCCGCGCCGCACGAAACACAGAGGGTTATGAGCAGGAGTTTTTTAAATGAAAAAGTCATGTATCCATGAAAAAAGAAGCGCCTGCCGTTCGCAATCCTGAAAGCATGTTTTTTGGTTGCCCGTCTCGCGGCGTGAGGGGAAAATACCGAGATGCCGCTTCCGCGCCACGGCGTGCGGTTTTTTGATTTTTCCATGGAAGCCTCCCAAGACACCGAATTTCTCATCACCGCGCTTAAAACCGTCAAATACCCCGGTTACAGCCGCGACATCGTCTCCTTCGGGCTGGTGCGCAACGTCACATTCAAGGACGGCCGCGCCAGCGTCGTGATTTCGCTGACGGCCAAGGACGACACCGTGCCCGCCAAGATCAAGGCCGACGTGGAAAAGGCGCTCTCGCTGCTGACGGGGGTGAAGCAAGTCGCCGTCTTTGTGGACGCCGCCAAGCCGGAGACCGCCGAGGCCAACGGCGAAGGCAAAACGATGCCGCCCGCATTGCGCCATGTGAAGGCGGTGTTGGCGGTGGCCAGCGGCAAGGGCGGCGTGGGCAAAAGCACGGTCGCGGCGAATTTGGCCTGCGCCTTCGAAAATGTTTTTGAAAAGCGCGGGCGGCCCGCCCCCTCCGTCGGGTTGCTCGACTGCGATATTTACGGACCTTCCATTCCCATGATGATGGGCGTCAAGGGACAGCCGGAGATTGTGGACACGCTCATACAACCCTTGGAAGGTTATGGCGTCAAAGTCATGTCGCTTGGGTTTTTGCTCGACGAGCAAACGCCCGTGCTCTGGCGCGGGGCCATGGTGAACAAGGCGATCCAGCAGTTTTTGACGCAGGTGGAGTGGGGCAACCTCGAGGTGCTCGTCATCGACCTGCCGCCCGGCACGGGCGACGCGCAGATCACGCTTTCGCAGACGATCCCGCTGACGGGGGCCGTGATCGTCACGACGCCGCAGGCGGTGGCCTCCTCCGTCGCGCTACGCGGGGCGAAACTGTTTGAAAAGATAAACGTGCCGATCCTCGGCGTCGTCGAAAACATGAGTTTTATCGAGACGGCGGACGGCGAACGCGACCATCTTTTCGGCGAAGGCGGCGGGGCGGAAACCGCCAACGCGCTGGGCACCGAATTTTTGGGACAAATTCCGCTCTCTGGGGACTTGCGCCGCACGGGCGACGAGGGCAAGCCGATCGTTTTGGCCGACCCCGCATCGTCGTCGGCAAAAATTTTTACGGAGGTGGCGGAGCACTTAGCCGACGTGCTGGCCGCGCGCGCGTCCATGAACGGCACTGCCGAAAAATCAGACGATGCCGCACAATCGTAAAATGAAGCGAACGGTTGCGATTGTCGCGGGCGTGCTCGTGCTTACGGGGGCACTCGCGGCTTATTTTTGTTTTTGGGTCGTGCCGATGCCCACGGCGCAACAAACGGCCGCCATTTTGCTGGAGCGCGACGCTCGCAGAGGCAATCCCGAGGCGCAGTTTCAACTCGCCTGCGTCTATGAGAGCGGCGTCGGCATCGCGCGGGACATGGAGCGTGCCGCGCATTGGTTCCGCGCCGCGGCCGAAGGCGGGCATCCCAAGGCGAAAAATGCGTTGGCTTTCTTTTGGTTTAGAGGAATTTCCCAAGAAGCCCGCAGCACAGAGGAGGCATTGGCGCTATTGCGCGAGGCGGCACAGCAGGGCGATCCGACGGCGCAGGAAAACCTCGGTTTTTATTATGAAAAAGGCTTCGGCGAACAGCCCGACTGGCAGCAGGCCGTGAAATGGTACACATTGGCCGCCGAGGCGGGCATGCCCGATGCGATGGTTTCTCTGGGCAACCTGCACCATAGGGGAGACGGCGTGCCGCGCGACGAGGCGATAGCGGTGGCTTTGTATCGCAAAAGCGCGGAATTGGGTAACGCCCGCGCGCAAAACGAACTGGGTGTGTGTTATGCCCTGGGTCGCGGCGGGCTTGCCGTAGACCATGCGGCGGCGGCGCAATGGTTTGCTAAGTCCGCCGAGCAGGGATATCCCAAGGGCCAATACAATCTTGGATTGGCCCACCTCAACGGAGGGGGTGTGCCACGCGACGAAACCGCGGCCCGCGACTGGATCCGCAAAAGCGCCGAAAACGGATATGCCGACGCGCAGGCGGTGCTGGGCGAAGCCTACGAGAGGGGAACGTGGGGCCCGTCCGATTTGAAACTGGCCCTTGAATGGTTCTTGGCGGCGGCCCGGCAGGGGCATTTGCAGGCACAGTACAATGTGGCGGCCTACTATGTCAACGGGCAGGCCGTGCTGCGCGATTTGACGGCGGCGGCGCATTGGGCGCAGATTGCCGCGAACCGCGGGTTCGGGCCAGCTGAATTTCTTTTGGGGACGTTTTATGATGGCGGCGTGGGCGGCCTGCCCAAAGACGACGCGCAGACACTTGCGTGGATGCGCAAGGCGGCCGAACACGGATTCGCCCGCGCGCAACTTTTTCTCGCCACGCGTTATCGGGAGGGCAACGGCGTTCAGGCGGACATGCGGCAGGCATTGTATTGGTTTGAGCGGGCCGCAGACATGGGAGATTCCGAAGCTCAAATATTGCTAGGGAACATTTTTTTGCAAGGCGATGGCGTTCCCCGCAACGAGACGCAGGGACTTTTGTTGATGCGAAAGGCCGCGGATCAGGGGCATGCCGGAGCGCAATATAACGTGGGTTTGTTTTACGCCCAAAACGGTAATTTTCCGCAGGCGGTC
>JAVBTG010000144.1:0-16431 GCA_031556275.1 Opitutales bacterium | reverse complement strand
GGCGTCGACGGTGCGGTCGAGATAGCCGTTGGCGCGCGTGCTTTTGCCGTTGGAAATGACGATGAGGGCCTTTTTGCCGGGGAGGGGTTCCTTGGCCAGATCTTTCAGACGGCCCGGGCCGAAAAGGATTTTCGTGGGAATAAAATAGTCGAACTTCATGAATTTTTTGGGTTTTGCAGTTTGAAAATACGCCCATATTGGCCTTCGGGCAAGTGTGCTAACCCATTTTATAGATGCGGGGCACCCGGTTGGTGATGGAGCAAAAACTCTCCCACGCGATCGCGTCGCACCATGCGCTGAATTCCTCGACGGGGATGGACGCACCCTGCTGTTCGCCGATCAGGGTGGCGACATCGTCCACCGCCGCGTCGGGCACATCGGAAATGTCGACAATTGTCTGATCCATTGTCACGCGCCCGAGGACGGGGCAGCGTTTGCCGTGGATGAGGACTTGGGCGCGGTTGCTGGCGGAGGTGGGGATGCCGTCGCCGTAGCCCGCCGTGAGCACTGCTATGCGCGTGGGTTTTTCCAGCGTGCGGGTGCGGCCGTAGGAGACGGCGACGCCTGCGGGAAGATCTTTTATCAGCCCCACGCGGGTGTGGAAACTTAAAACCGGCGTCGGTTGGATTTTGGCCAGCAACGATTGCGAGTGCGGCACCATGCCGAATTGCAGCAGGCCTATGCGCACGGCGTTGAACGGCCCCGCGGCGGCGAACGACTCGAAGCCCGCGCTGTTGTCGGCGTGGACCAGCAAATTGGGCGGCAGATCCTCCATGCGGGCGATCGCCTCCTTGAATAGGCGGCGTTGACCCGCCGTGAAGGCGGCGTCGGTGTCGGCGCTCGAAAAATGGGTGTAGACGCCCTCGGGGGAAATCCATTCGGCCTTTCGGATATACGCCCACAGCGCGTGCGCGCGCTCGTGCCACACGCCGAGGCGGCCCATGCCGGTGTCGATCTTCATGTGGACGGATATTTTTTTGCCCGAAGCCTTGCCGAGGGCGTTGAAACGGTCGACTTCGCCTTCGGAGGAAACGGTGGCGATCAGGTTGTAGTGGGAGACGAGCGAGTCTTCGTCCGGCAAAACCGCGCTGAGCAGGAGAATCGGCCAGCCGGAGCCCAGCTCGCGCACCGCGCGCGCCTCGTGGACGTTGGCGACGGCGAACATGTCCGCCCCGCACTGCATTAGGCGCGCGGCCGTATGGGTGAGACCGTGGCCGTAGGCGTTGGCCTTGACGACTGCGATGTAGCGCACGTGCGCGGGCAGCGTCAGGCGGATGCGATGGAGGTTGCGTTCGAGGGCTGCCAGGTCGATCTCGGCCCAGCAACGATGGTGGGGGGAATTCATGAAAGTGCGGGCGCGTTCCAAGCGCGGTATTGGGCTTGGCGCATGACGAAATTATCCGGCGTTTCGACCGGGTGGAGCAAGCCGTTTGCGAGCAGCGCGCGCGGGTGTTTTTCCAAAAGGTCGTCGGGCACGGTTTTGAAAAAATCGGGCGGGTTTTCCCATTGTTTGCGCTGGGGCAAAAAAAGGCAGGTTTTTTCGCGCAGGTTGACGAGCTCGGCGGTGGGGCGTTCCTCCCAGATGTCGGGGGATTGGAACACGCACCCGTGGCCTTGCCGCGCGGGGGTGACGACGACGCTGTGCGCGCCGCCGCAGGCGCGGGCGATGAAGGGGAGCGTGCGCCACGCGAAGACCGGTTTTTTCGCCAAGGCGGGGACTGTCCGCCACACGCGCAGCATCATGGCCGCCAAGCGCAGGCCGAGGACGGAGCCGGGGCCTTCGCAGTAGAGGAAGCCGTCTATCTCCTCGATGCGCATGGCCGCGGCGCCGAGCGCGGCTTGCACGCCCTCGCGCAGGCCCTCGAGCGCGCCGCCGCGGCATGGGGTGAACGCCAGCCAGCGGCCGTCTCCCGACAGCACGCCGACGGCGCATTGCGCGCGGGAGGCGTCGATGGCCAGCCAGCGTTTTTCAGGGGAATTTAGGGCGTCGAAATTCATGAAAAACGCCTCCGAAGCGGGGTCGTGGGGATGCCCTGTTCCTCGCGGTATTTGGCGACGGTGCGTCGCGCGATGGTCAAGCCTTCCGATTGCAGGATATCCGAAATGGCTTGGTCGCTGCGCGGTTTGCGGGGGTCTTCATTACGGATGATGTCGGCGATGCGCTGTTTGACGGCGTCCGCCGCCGTCGATTCGCCCTGTTCGGACTGGTAGCCGTGGGTGAAGAAATGGCGCAGCTCGAAAAAGCCCCACGGGGTGTCCGCGAATTTGCCCGCCACCGCCCGGCTGACGGTGGCCTCGTGCATGCCGATTTCCTCGGCCACGCGCGCCATGGTGAGGGGTTTTAACGCCTCCGGGCCGCGCTCGAAGAAATCGTGCTGGCCGCGTAGCAGGGCGCGGCCGATGTTTTCGAGCGTGCGGCGGCGGTGGGCGACGGCCTCCAAGAGCGATCGGGCGTCCCTGATTTGCCCGGAGAGGTAGCCGCGGTCCGCGTCGCTGAGGTTTTCGCGTCCCAGCATGTCCTTGTATTGCGACGACAGGCGCAGGCGGGGGAGGGTGTCCTCATTGAGATGAACCGTCCACATCCCGTTTTCTTTTTTAAAAATCAAGTCGGCGTTCACGGTGCGCTCCGCCGGTTGGGTGAAGGCGCGGCCGGGTGCCGGGTTGAGGTGCCCGATGGTTGCGAGCGCCTGCTCGACGGCGGCAAGGTCGGTGTTTGTCTCTTTTGCGATTTGGACGGTCTTGCGTTGGGGCAGTTCGTCAAAATGTTCGCGCACGATGGTCGCGGCGAGCGTTTGGCTTAAGTCCGCGCGTTCGAGTTGGAGCAGCAGGCATTCCTGCAAGTCCTTGGCGCCTACCCCCGGAGGGTCGAATTGTTGCAGCTCCTTTAGCGCGGTGCGTGCGGCCTGCGGCTCCAGCGCGCCCGTTTGGACGAGCTCCTCCAGCGGGGCGGACAGCAGGCCGCGATCGTTGAGGCTGTCCGTCAGGTAAAGAAGGGCCTTTTTTTCTTCGGGGGAAAGGTTTAAAAGCAGGGATTGCTCCAAGAGGTGTTCGCGCAGGGAGCCCGCCGGGGCCGCGATGCTGTCCAAGAAATGTTGGCGTTTGCGCTCGAGCTCGCGCGTGTCGGCGGCGGGGGCGAGGGGTGTTTCCCATTCGGGAGTTTCGGCGGAGGTTTTTTCCGCCAAGGCTTCGGGAGTCTCCTCCAAGAGCGGGTTTGTTTCCATCGCCATACTCAGGAGCTCGCGCAACTCCAGCGTGGGCATTTGCAGCACCGCCAGCGACTGCTGCATCTGCGGCGTCAGCGCGAGGGTCTGGGCCTGCTTTTGCAGTTGCTGGAAGGTGGGAGCGCTCATGCCGTTACACTAACTATTTTGGACTGCTTTGGGAGCGAGTCAACGTATGGCTTCGTGGATCGCCACGATGCCGCCCGTCAGCCGCCACACGTTGACGGCGGAAAACCCGCTGCGGCGCAGCTCGTCGGTGATCTGGTTGACCTCGGGAAAGGATTCGATCGATTGCGTGAGATAGCGGTAGGCGTCTTTGTCGCGCGTGAGGCAGCGGGCCAGCAGAGGCAGCACGTGTTTGAGATACGCGCGATAAAACGGTTTTAACCAGCGATAGGGCTGGGAGAATTCCAGCACGAACAGGCTGCCGCCCTCGCGTAGGCAGTTGCGCAACTCGCAAAACCCCTGAAACCTGTCCGGGAAATTGCGCACGCCGAAGGCCACGGTGCCCACGTCGAAGGGGCGGCGGGGAATCGCGCCCAGATCCATGCAGTCGGCCTGTGTGAAGGTGATTTTTTCCCGGATGGGGTGGTTGCGTTTTTTTGCCTCGGCTTGGGCGAGCATTTCCGGGCAAAAATCGAACCCGCTCACGCGGACGGACGGCCCCAGCTTGCGCTGCAGGGCGAAGGCGACGTCCCCGCTGCCGGTGGCGAAATCCCCCACGTTTTTCGGATGTTTTTTGGCGACGAGGCGGGACAGGCGCATGCGCCAATAAATGTCGATTCCGCCGCTGAGCAGGTGGTTGGCCGCGTCGTAGTTTTCGGAAATGTCGGCGAACAATTTTCTAATTTCGCGGGAATCTGGCATGAAATTTGAGAATTAGGCTTGAAAAAGGCCGGATGGAACTATCAGATAGGGAATTACTTTCAATATTTCAAATCTGACATCATAAGGAATTTTCAATGGAAGGCAATCTCACCAAGCGGGACATCGTCCTCAAAATCTACGAGAAAACCAGCTTCGCCCAGAAGGAAGTGCGCGAGACCGTGCAGCTCACCCTCGACGTGATCGCCGAGGCGCTGGCGCAGGGCCGCAACGTCGAGCTGCGCAATTTCGGCGTGTTCGAGGTGCAGGTGCGCAAGAGCCGCGTGGGCCGCAACCCGCACAAGCCCGAGACCGACGTCGTCATCCCGACGCGCGCCGTCATCAAGTTCAAGGCGGGCAAGGAGCTCAAGGCCGAGCTCAAGAAGATCGACTTGGACAAGCTGACCGCCTCGAAATAAGGCGCGGCCTTCCGCATCGCCCCGCCGTGAGGGGTGTTCTTTCTTTTCCGTATGGCTTCCCACTTTCAGTCGCTGCCGGGATTCCGTGATTTTTATCCGGAAGAATGCGCCGTGCGCAACCACATCTTCCGCCTCTGGCGGCAGGCCGCCGTGCGCTTCGGCTTCGTCGAGTGGGACGCGCCGGTCTTGGAGCCGCTCGAGCTTTTCACGGAAAAATCCGGCGAGGAGATCCGCCGACAGCTGTTTGAGTTCACGGACAAGGGCGGGCGCGCGGTGTCGCTGCGCCCCGAGATGACGCCCTCTTTGGCCCGCATGGTGGGCGCGAAGGCGGCCAGCTTGCGCCGCCCCGTGAAATGGTTTTGCGCCAGCGAAAATTTCCGCTACGAGCGCATGCAAAAGGGGCGCGGACGCTCCTTCTATCAGTTTAACGCCGACATTTTGGGCGAGGCCGGGTGCGGCGCGGACGCGGAGATCATCGCGCTGGTCGTCGAGATTTTCCGCGAGGCGGGGCTGAAGGCGGCGGACGCCGTCGTGCGCCTGAGCGACCGCGATTTGTGGGTCGATTTTTTGGCGGCGCGCGTGGCGCAGGAAAGCGTCATCGGCGTGCTCTCGATCGTCGATAAACTCGAACGCGAGCCCAAGGAATCCATTTTGGAGAAACTCGCCGCGCACACGAAGGACCCTGCGGGGTTGTTGGGTGAAATACAGGCGTTTTTGAAGCTGCGCTGCGTGGCGGATATGCGCGCGTTTTTTGAAACATTCCCCGAGGGGGCGCGCGAAAAACTGCTGGCTCGTCTTGTCGAATGGGATGCCTTGCTGGCCCGCCTCGACGGGCTCGGCGTGACGGACTGGGTGCAGGTGGACCTCGGCATCGTGCGCGGGCTAGCTTACTACACCGGGTTTGTGTTTGAGGCGTTTGAACGTTCGGGCGAGGGCCGCGCCTTGGCGGGCGGCGGCCGTTACGACGATTTGGTGGCCAAACTCGGCGGGGCCGAGATGCCCGCCTGCGGGTTCGGCATGGGCGACATGACGCTGCGTCTGGCCCTTGAGGAGCGCGGACTGTTGCCGCAATTTTTGAACGCGCCCGATTTTTACGCAGTGATCGGCGGTGCCGCCGAACAAAAAGCGGCCTTGGCCGACGTGTCGGCCCTGCGCGAGGCGGGGTTGCGCGTGGAGTATCCGTTGAAGGAGGCAGCCTTTGGCAAGCAGTTCAAGCAGGCCGCCGCCGCGGGTGCGGCTTTCGCGCTCATTTACGGGCCGGAAGAAGTCGCCGCAAACCAAGTGAAGGTGAAGGATTTTACTTCGGGTAAAGAAACGACGTTTTCGCGCGAGGGGATTGTGGAACGGCTGCTCGCCGTGCGGTCTTTTGGGCTTCCCAAAGACCCGTGCCACGGGCATAACTAATTTGTGAATATTTCCTCCCGCGTGTGGGGCATTTTGGTCGGCGTTGTCATCGCCGTCTTTGCGGTTTGGTTTTTCTGGGACAGTGAGGAGGCTGTCTTGAACGGGCATTTGGATGCCATCCAACAAAACCTGTCGGCAACTGGCGGCGGTTTGGGCGCGCTGGCCAACGCCGCCGACTTGCGGCGTTTCGCCGACCCCGAAGGGGTGCAAGTGCTGCTCGACGGGCGCAGGCCGATCGTCAAGACGCCCGACCAACTGATGCAGATGGCTGCCCTATGGGCGCGGCATTCGGGCGGCGGGGAAGTGTCGTTCACCAAGCGCAGCCACGAGTTCCCCGAAGGGGGCGGGGCCGTTTCCAAAATATGGGTTGTGGCGCACTCGCCCAACACGCGCACGGAGTTGGAACAGGGTGCGTGGTTCAGTATTACATGGCGTAAAAACGCGGACGGAGACTGGGTGGTGCGCTCGGTGCGGCCGTTGGAGCCGTGAGGTTTTTAAATGAAGTACGAAGATTTTCGTTGACGATTGTACGAATTGCTTCGTATATGTGTTGGCATGAAGCAAAAACCGCAGAAACCGTCGGAGTCGGAATTGGAAATTTTAAAAGTGTTGTGGAAACGCGGGCCGCTGACGGTGCGGCAGATCCACGAGCAGCTCAAAAACGGAACCGGTTACACCACGGCCTTGAAATTGTTGCAGATCATGGCGGAGAAAAAATTGGTGACGCGCGACGAAACGGCGCGCGCGCATGTCTATTCGGCCGTGCTGGCGGAAGGGGAGGCCAAGCGGGCTGCTGTGTCGACGCTGGTTGAAAAACTGGTCGGCGGCAGCGGGCTGCGCTTGGCGATGCAGGCGCTTTCGCAGGGAAGGGCTTCGCGCGACGAATTGGACGAGATCAAGCGGCTCATCGACGAGATGGAGGCGGGGCGCAAACGGAAATAAATTTTTTAAAAAACACTTCTCATGGCAACTTTCAACGAATTGTTGGCGATGCCCGCCGTGCAGCGGTTGGGCTGGACGCTCCTGCATTTTTTGTGGCAGGGGATTTTGATCGGGCTGTTGTGCGGGGTGTTCTTGCGATTGCCGTTGGCGAAGCGGGCTCGTGTGGCGTACGCGGTGTGCCTGTGCGGATTGGTGCTATGCGCCCTGTTTCCCGTGGCGACATTTTATGCGGTGAAGCCGGTTGACGCGCCTCCCGCATTGATAGACACTTCCGCGGTTGCCCCCGAAGCAGCTGGCTCGCAGGTTTTGACGGCGCCCGTTTTTGTGCCGGAAGCGAAGAATTTGAATGCGCCGATTGCCAGTGCCTTGCGCATGCCGGAGGCCGACGAGCCGCTGTCTTGGCATGAACGGCTGGCGGAAATACTGGCTCCTTATGTGCCTTGGCTGGTGGTGGGGTGGCTGCCGATCGCCTTGGTGTTCAGCCTGTGCCTTGGCTGGCAATGGGGGCAGACGCGTCTGTGGGTGCGTGCGGGGCGTCCGATTGACAAGTCAGATACGCAGACGCTTTTGGGTAAATTGTGCGCGCGCGCCGGGGTGCGCGGGAAAGTGGTTTTGTTGGAATCAGCCCGGGTGCTCGGGCCGTTGACGGTCGGGTTTTTTAAGCCTGTGATTTTGGTTCCTGTCGGGTTTATTGCAGGAATAAATCCCGCGCAGTTGGAGGCTATTTTATTGCATGAATTGGCGCATATCCGACGCTGGGACTATTTGGTCAATCTGTTGATTTCGTTGCTACGGGCGCTGTTGTTTTATCATCCGGTGGTCTGGTGGCTTGACCGGCGCACACGGTTGGCCCGCGAATTGTGCTGCGATGAACTGGCCTCGGGATGCTACGGTGACCGCGCCACCTACGCGCGCGCGTTGGCGCAATTGGAGGAGCGTTTGCAAACGGGGTCGCCTCTTGCCATGGCGGCGGGTGACGGATCGCTTTTGCAACGTGTCCGGTCGCTGGCGGGACAGCGTGGCATGCGCGGTCTCTCGGGGCGTTCGCTGGCGAATCTTTCGGCGGTCTTTGCCCTGACGTTGGGGGCTGTGCTGTTGTTACAATTCGCGCCCGAGGCGAAAGCAGACGACATGGCGCAGGCGCTTCGAAAACCCGCTCCGAGCGGACGGGTGCTAGATGTGGACGGCAATCCAATGGCAGGGGCAGAAGTGGCCCTGTATCACATGCGGTATGCCTACGGTTTGGATAACGGTATTGTGGCTATGACGCAAACGGACGCGCAGGGACGATTTGCCTTTGAGACGGAACTGACTTATGGCGACACTGCGCGGGATGTCGCCAGCGAAAATTATTGTTTGGTGGCTTGGGCTCCGGGGCAGGCGGTAGCAATAGCCGTATTCGAGCGTGACGCCGAAACGACGGACGATATTACATTGGCGCTAAGCAAGCCCGAGTTACGCAAGGTGACGATTGTGGACAAAAATGGAAAACCCGTGGTGGGCGCGACGGTCAATGTGGGATGGCTGGTGCGAAAACGCGTAGGAGCCTTTTTCAAACCGGCGTTCGGCCCGCTTCAGACGGTGAGCGACGCGCAGGGAATCGCGACATTTACCCAATTGCCGAAGGCAGGCATCACCTTTGAGGCGTACAAGGAGGGTTTTTCGCACGAATGGTCGGATTGCGATTCGGGCAGGGAGCCGAATGTTGAAGTTCGATTGCGCCCTGGGGCTTCTGTGGGAGGCCGCGTGGTTTCCACTGAAGGCACGCCGATTGCGGGCGTCCTTGTCTACGCTGAGCCCACTTGGCCTTTGTCTCACGACAACTATGCGCGCACGGACGCTCAAGGATATTTTCGATTGGAAGGACTTTATGGGAAAGGCGATGCGTGGGATGCGAGCGGCGGCACCGGCGAATACCGCTTGCGGCTCGAAGACTCGACCTTGTTTGTGTCCCAGAAACTTGTCCAATTGGAATCCGGGCAGTCAAAAACGTTGCGCGATATGGTGGCGTTTGAGGGTGTGCCCGTCGACGGTGTTTTGCTTGATCCCGCAACCAAGGCACCGGTGGCGGGCGCCGTTTTGCAATACGAAACGGACGGAGGCAAGGGAGAGTTGATCACGGACGCGCAGGGACGTTTTTCCTTCAAGACTCCCGAAGGGGAACTTTGGATTTCATTGAAATATCCACCTTCCCCTTTTTACGTTCTAAAAACTCCTCGTCCTTTGGAGCACGGAAAAGTCGGCAAACAGGCCCTATCGCTGGAATTGTACATGCCTAGCGCGCTTAAACCAATGAGGAGCGCCAGCGGCCGCGTGCTCACATCCGAAGGCAAGCCGGCGGTGGGCGTCAAGGTGGCGGCGCAGCTGCCTCAGCACGACCGCACTTCGCCGTCTTGGATCCTTTCCGAATGCTCGCAGGCAGAAACTTTGCAATCGGCCAAGACAGACGCTTCGGGTGTTTATGTGTTTAAAGAATATCCTGCGGATTTGCCCATGAAATTGGTTGCGAATTTCGGGGACGAAGCCGCCATCATGGACGTTCCTGCCGTCACGGAAACAGCGCAAGAATTGCCCATACTGACCTTGAAACCGGCCCAGAAATGCCGCGTTCGCGTGGTGGATATCGACCAAAAACCGATGGCCGGGCGAAAAATTGCTTACGGTCCCCTAATCACGGCGGCTGAAGATGGGCGGTTTAATGGTGTGCCGACTGCCAGTCAGGAGATTCAGCGGGAAGCGAAAACGGATGCGGACGGTACCTTCGTTTTGGAGGGGATCCCCGCCGGATATGACTGCGTTTTCTGGCTGGATAAAGACAAAGGATACCTCACGTGGAAATATGTGTCGGCCGCGCAGTTTTCCGAGAAAAATTTGCCGAATTTCACATTGTCGGATGTCATGCGGCTTCGCTTTCTCGATGCCGAGGGCAGCCCTGTGGATGTCGAGTGCGTTGCGTGGGATGAAGAAGAATTGATGCGCCCCGCCGATTCCGTCCGCGACAGTTCGCGCTTTTCCCGAGAAATTAAGCACAAAAATGTCGATGCGGTGGACGGCAAATGGGTTGAGGTGTCTAGGGATCATTTCATGTTTGATATGCCGGGCGTAGCCGTGAGCCTGTGGGCGCGGACTGCGCAGGGCAAGCGACTTGAGTTTTTCGGCACACTCCCGCAGTTCGCAAACCGGATGGTGATGAAGGCTAGGAGCGACATGCAAAAAGAGGCGCGGAAGGTTACTCCGCCGTTTGCGTTGAAGGACGATCAAGCGGCGTATCGTGTGGTGGACGCGCAGGGGCGGCCTCTTGAAGGTGTGCGGGCCTTTTTTCCGGGAGCCGTTGATGATAGGAAATTCTTCAAAGGGGCGACGATTGACACAGTGACGGATGCCGACGGTTGGTGTGTGCTCGGCGGATTTGACCGCCAGCCCTATGCGTTTTATGTCGAGTTTAGCAAGACCGGTTACGCCACGCAATGGACGGCGGAGGTGGATAGGGCGGGGGGCAGACAGATTGTGCTGTCGCAAGACACTCGTTTGAAAGGACAGCTGGTTGGCCCCGAAGGCCAAAATGTCGGGCGCGTGAAAATGCATTGCGCGACTGATCGCAGTTCGAAGACTTCACTGACGGATAAATCGGGGCGTAAGATTGAGAGAATTGCTTTGCTGGCGCAGACGGACGAAAACGGGTGTTATGATTTTCTCGTTTCTCCGGGGGTATACAGCGTTCAGGCGGAAAGCGAACAGGGGTTTTTCCTGACAGTGCCCTCGCTGGTGGTCGCATCGGGGGAGACAAAGGCCATCGAGCAGCGGATGGGATCGGGCGCACAGGTGATTATGATTTTTACCGACAGCGAGACGGGGCAACCCGCGCAGGGCGTGTGTGCCTACGTACTTGAAGAAATTGACGGGCAGAAATGGGGTATGCGCAAAGATTCGGAGCGCGTGAGCGGATCGGATGGCGTTGTGAGATGGGACGCCTTGCCACCCCGTGCCGCGTCTATTTATAGAAAAGAAGGCGAGGATATGCCCTATGCCCGCTGGTGGACAAATCCTCCGGGACTTCGCATGAACGGTTCCCCTCAGACCCCTCCTAAAGGAGATGATTGCGCGCGCAATTTGTACTTGGAACTTAGGGAGGGTACACAGACATTTTCGGTGACGGTGGAACGCGGCGTGCATCTTTCGGGAAAAGTGATTTTCCCAAAAACATATGTGGGGCCGCTAACCGTCTCGCCCGTGCCGGTGCGCGGCGAGCGCAACAGCCTGACTCGGGATTCCCGCGAAAATATCCGTGTGGACTGGCAGACCGGAGAATTTTCCGCGTGGATGCCTGCGGGCAACGGATGGAAGTATCGCATGTGCGCTTATCTTTCGTTCTATCCAAATGAGGAAAAACAGACGTATTTGCCTGCGGCGCTTAGCGAGCCGTTCGATTCTAAGCCGGGGGATCGTTTTCGCTTTGAACTATCGATGCTCGGGGGTGGATGGGTAAAGGGGCGTGTGGTGGACGCGCAGGGGCGGCCGCAGGCGGGTTTGCGGATCGCGGGGATACCTAGCGATCACGCGGGGGGCATATGCGAGGAGCCTCAAGTTGTCACGGACAAGGATGGGCGTTTTGAGATGGGGCCCATCCGCGCCACGGAGTATGGGTTTGTCCCGACCGACAAACTATACGTCCATGGAGTCGACTATCGTGATTACCAGCGGATGGGGACGGTGAAGGAGGGTAAGCACACCGATTTGGGCGATATCACTTTTGAAAAGCGGGCACCCCAAGAAGTTGATTAAAACGCGACATTCACGCGGCAGCTGCCGAACCATTGGGGGCAGGGTTGTCCGATGAATTCTTCCGTGCGGAAGGCCTGCGAGAAGATGAGTTCCACTTGTTTGTAGCGCAGGGCCAAGCCGGCTTGGAGTTCGGCTAGGATATTGTATTTGTCGATCGAGGCGCTGTCTTTAAACGTGCTGCCGTCCAAAAAAATGTTGCGGGCGATCGCGCGGCCTTCGGCGCCGAAGAAGCCGTAGAAGGACACTGGCGCCTCCTGCAATGTGTAGGCGGGGGATGTGATGCCGGCAGGGCGCATCAGCTGCGGGCCGAAATCGTCGGGGAGGTGCCAGCCGATGCGCGCCATGCAGCCTGCGTTGGCGTAATCGTAGACGTTGCCCACGACGAGGCCCGCCCACGGCAGGATGTCGTAGGAGAGATTCTCTCCCAAATCCCCCGTCGCGATGCGCCAGATGCGCTCGTAGGCGATGACGATGGCGGGCTCGTTGGGGAGCTGGTAGTCCCATCCTTGAAACTTGTCCACGTGCGCGACGTTGTCGTGCATAAAGTCCTGCGTTTCCCGCGCGAGCGACCACGGGCCGACGACGCCGAGGGAGAGCTGGAGCGTGTCGCGCGTGGCCTGCGTCTGGACGATCCACGAGAGGTTGGCGTACAGCCAACCCGCGTAGGGGCGGTCGCTGGGGTCTGGCGGAATCTGTGTCTTGGAGACGGGGGTAAAAAACTGCTGGCCGAACTGGATGGCGACGATTTTTTGCGTGGCGTCGTGGGTCATCCACGGAATCCAGCGGCCGGGCGCTGTCATCCAATAGGGAAGGATCGTGTCCTGCCACGTGTCTTCAGGACGGAAGGCGTAGCCGATTTGCTGGTTGGAGGTGTTCCAGCGGTCGGAGCCGTCGAACAGATCGTTTTCAAATTGAATCGAAAAAACGCCTTTGTCCGGTTTTTTGTGGGACGGTTTTTCCTCTGCAGCTTGGGCAAAGCCAATACTCCAGACTGCCGCGAGGCAACCTAGGATGAAACAGGCGCGACGCAATGTTCCTTCCATGGGGAATTACAAATAGCTTTTGATGTAGGCGTCCTTGCGCAGGCGCTCCAGCCATTTTTGCTGGGCCTTGCGCGCGATGTCGGCGGAGATGGCCGCCTCTATGCGCGGGCGCACCTCGTCGAGCGGCTGCACGCCCTCGGAGCGCTTGTCTTCGGCGTAGAGGATGAATACATAGTTGTCGATCGGGATCGGCTGGGTGTACGCGCCCTTGTCCAAGGCGAAGGCGGCGTCCGCCAGTTCCTTGCGGATGTATTCGCGGTTCACCCATCCCTGATCGCCGCCCTGCGTGCGTTTCTCGTCCTGTGAAAATTCCTTGGCGACGTCGGCGAAGGGCTTGCCGTCTTTCAGCGCCTGCATGACGGGCTCCGCGCGCTTGAGCGTGTCGGCGGGTGTTTCGCCCTCCTTGGGAGCGAGGGTGATTTGGCGCAAATGCACGCCCTCTTTTTGGAAGAACTCGTTTTTGTGGGCCTCGTAAAACTCGCGCACGCGCTCGGGGCTGATCTCGGCGAGGGTGCGGCGCTGCTGGCCGCGCATGTATTCCTCGATGATGCGCTCCTCGAGGTCTTTGCGGTAGTCGCGCACGGTTTTGCCCTGCGCGCGCAGGAAATCGAGGAACAGCTGGCGGTCGCCGTTGAACTGGGTGGTGAGGCGGTTGTCGAACTCGCTTTCGAGCATGGCCTTCGGGATCATCATGCCCTTGTCCTGAAATTCCTTGATGATGAGCAGGCGATCCACCATGTTGCGCAGAATCTCGCGGCTAAACTCGACCTCGCGGCGCTGGAAGTCTTCTTGGGAGGTGGATTCGCGGCGCAGTTGGGCCACCAGCGGCATCATTTCCTGACGCACTTCCTCGAGGGTGATGATGCGGTCGTTGACGACGGCCGCGATGCCGTTGCTGTAACGCTGGTCACTTTGCGCGCACAAGGCGGCGGCCCCCAGCAAAAATGTGAAAAGTACGGATGCGAAAAACCTCATGAGGCGGATGGAGGGCGGTTTTTGAGAAAATTGAGTATTTCTTTCATTCTTAAGAGGGGCTCCCGCAGGGTCAAGCGGGGAAAACGGTTGCCGATGAGCAGGGGCTCCGGCCCCTTGGGGCCCGCCTTGGTGCACTGGAGCTTGTCGTCCTGTGGTTGCACCGCGACCAGCCCCAAGGATTCGGCGGCCACGCGGATCTCGTGCAGGGCGCACAGCGCGACGACGGACTCGGGCGGTTCGCCGAAACGGTCTTTGAGCGAGGCTTGGATGTCGCGCACGTTGTCGGCCGTTTCGGCGAGGGCGAGGCGGCGGTAGGTGTCCACCCGCAGGCGCACTTCCGGGACGTAGGTGGCGGGCAGGTAGGCGGCGAATGTTTTTGGCTTTTCGCCCGGGTCTTCAAAAAATCCCCGGGGGGCCTCGCCCTCCGCCAAGTGGTGAGGCTCGCCCACGGTGAGGAAATCCAAATGGACGCTCGCGCGGATGGTTTTGGCGGCCGGTTCGCCCTTGAGGCGCGAAATGCTTTGGCGCAGCAGCGTGCAGTACAAGTCGAATCCCACGTCGGCGATGTGGCCGCTTTGCTTGGCCCCGAGCAGATTGCCCGCCCCGCGCAGCTCCAAGTCGCGCATGGCGATGCGAAAGCCGCTGCCGAGCTGGTTGTACTGCCGCATGGCCGAGAGGCGTTTGCGGGCTTGGTCGAGCACGGCGGCGTGGCGGTGCAAGAGCAAGTAGGCGTAGGCTTGCCGGTTGAACCGCCCCACGCGGCCGCGAAGCTGATAGAGTTGCGCCAGTCCGAAACGGTCGGCCCCCTCGATGATGAGGGTGTTGCAGTTGGGAATGTCGAGACCGGACTCGATGATCGTGGTGCACACCAAGACATCGTATTCGCCCGCGACAAACTGGGTCATGAGTTTTTCCAACCCGTCGGCGTCCATCTGACCGTGGCCGACGCCCACGCGCAACTCCGGCATCGCCTCGCGCAGGCGGCTTGCCACCTGATCGATGGATTGGACGCGGTTGTGCAGGTAAAAAACTTGGCCGCCCCGGCCCGTCTCGTAGCGGATCGCCTCTTTGACGAGTTCCGGCGAATAGCTTTTGACGACGGTCTGGATGGGAAGGCGGTCGGTCGGGGGCGTCTCGATGACGCTGAGGTCGCGCACGCCCATCAGCGCGAAGTAGAGGGTGCGCGGGATCGGCGTCGCGCTCATCGTGAGGATGTCGATGTTTTCGCGCAGGCGTTTGAGTCGCTCTTTTTGGCGCACGCCAAAACGGTGCTCCTCGTCGACGACGAGCAGCCCGAGGTCGCGAAAATGCGAGTCTTTGCCGAGCAGGCGGTGCGTGCCGATGAGCACGTCGATCTTGCCTTCCTTGAGCTGGGATAAAATTTGCTTTTGCTGCTTCGCCGAGCGGAAACGGCTGATCATTTCCACGACGACGGGGAACCCCGCGAAGCGTTCGCGGAAGGTGTGGAAATGCTGCTGGGCGAGCACCGTTGTCGGCGCGAGCACGGCCACTTGCCGCCCGCCCATCACGGCCTTGAAAGCCGCGCGCACCGCCACTTCGGTTTTGCCAAACCCGACGTCGCCGCAGATCAGGCGGTCCATGGGACGGCCGCTCTCCATGTCCTCTTTGACTTCCTCGATCGCGCGCGCTTGGTCGGGCGTTTCGCGGAAGGGGAAGGCCGATTCCATCTCCTTTTGCCAAGGCTGGTCTTCGGAAAAGGCGTGGCCGGGCAACGTCGCGCGTTTGGCTTGGAGGGAGAGCAGCTCCGCCGCGTAGTCGAGCGTCGCCAGCTCGGCGGCGCGGCGGGTTTTTTCCCAGCCGGGGCCCCCGAGCTTGCCGAGCTTCGGCGTCGCCTTGGCCAGCCCCACGTAGCGCGAGAGCAAATGCGATTCGTGCAGCGGCAGGTGCAAGGTGCCGCCCTCGTCGAATTCCAGCGTGATGACTTCCTGCTCGCCCGACGACGTCTCGATCTTGCGCAGGCCGCGGTACAGGCAGATGCCGTGCGCCAGATGCACCAAAAAATCGCCGTCGGCGAGTTCCGAAAAGTCGAGCAGCTGGTCGACGCGGCTGCGCTGCGGCAGGCTGCGGGGGCGTCGCGCGGCTGTCTGGCGGCGGAAGCGCCCGAAAATTTCCGTGTCGGTGACGAGAATTTGCCCGCCTTCCGGCCCTGTGCGACGAAAGCCCGACGTGCCTGTTTCGCCCACGACGACGGGGAAGCCCAGCCCGCGCCATTCGGTGATGTCGGCGAGGATTTCGTGCAGGCGTTCGGCTTCGCCCTGCGTGGAGACGGCGAACAACACCGTCTCCTTCGCGCGGGCGAATTTCGCCATGCTTTTCAAAAAGTCCTTTCGCGCGCGCGTTTCGGATTCGAGCCGGTCGACGCCGAGACTTTCGACCGCCGTGAACGGGCGATAGGCGGCGAGCGTTTCGGTGGCGTGGGTTTGGCGCGTTTTTGCCGCCGCGAACGTCTCGGGCGTCTCGTCGAATTCCATGATTCCGATCCAGCGGTCGGGAGAATCCGCGCGGCGGTTCAGGACGGTTTCGAGGTTCGCCTTCGGAAAGGAAATATTTTCCGGCTTTTGGAAAATTTCGGTGAAGACCGTCGTGAGTTGCTGCGGCTCCTCTGCGATCCACAAAACGCCCGAGGCGGGCAGGTAGTCGGAGGGCAGGGATGCGTTGCGCCCGCTGTCTTCCACGCGGGAGGGCGCGGGGACGATGACGAGTTTTTCCAGCGAAGTAGTTGATCGCTGGCTCGTGGGGTCGAAGGAGCGCAGGCTTTCG
>JAVBTG010000146.1:0-3219 GCA_031556275.1 Opitutales bacterium | reverse complement strand
AAACTCCAAGCAGCGCCCTGTGTCAATTTTTTTTATCAAAGGCCAAATTTATGCCTATCCCATTAACAAACAACGTTTTGCCATAATTAGCCTAAAAATAACCGACAAAAAATCTCCCCAAAAAAGGCACTTTTTTTTCCCTTGCCCGAACACCCGAGGCAGGCTGAACTATTTTTATGAAAGAGGGCTGGAATCCGTGGCACGGCTGCCACCGCCTGAGTGAGGGGTGCGCGCACTGTTACGTCTACCGCATCGACGCCAAGGCGGGGCGCGACGCCTCCGTCGTGGCCAAGACGGCCGCCTTCGACCTGCCCGTGCGCAAAGACCGCAAGGGCCATTACAAATTCCGGCCCGAAGGCTTTGCCTACACCTGTTTTAGCTCCGATTTCTTCGTCGAGGAGGCCGACGCGTGGCGGCCCGAGGCATGGGCCATGATCAAAGAGCGCTCGGACCTCGCATTTTTCATGGTCACCAAGCGCATCGCGCGTTTCATCCAATGCATCCCGCCCGACTGGGAAGGCGGCTACCCCAACGTCCACATCGCCTGCACGGTCGAAAACCAGCGCCGCGCCGACGAGCGGATGCCCTTTTTCATAAACGCCCCCATTCGCCACAAATACCTCGTGTGCGAACCGCTCTTGGAACGCATCGACTTCAAGAATTATCTTACACAGACCCCGATTGTCGAAGTGATCGCAGGCGGCGAATCCGGCCCCGATGCCCGTCTCTGCGACTTTGAATGGGTGCAGGACATTTTACGCCAATGCAAAGAAGCCAATGTGAGTTTCGGCTTCAAACAAACGGGCGCGCTTTTCAAGGCCAAGGGCCGTATCTACAAAATCCCCCGCCACCTCCAATCCTCCCAAGCCCGCAAAAGCGGCGCGCAGTTCACGGCGCAGGCGGATTAAAACATCCCCTGCCCTTTACCTACCCATCAATAAACCGGAATCTCTCCTCTTATTCTCCCCCCGCACTTAACTCACCGCGCCTTCGGCGCGGCGTAATCTCCGCCCGGCCTTCCCGCGAGGGAAAATTTTCTGAGACGAAGTTCAAGGAAGCCCAAAGTGGGGGCGTGTACGACGCTACTCGTCCCCATTTTGGGCGACGCAGAACGCAGTATCAGGAAATTTTAACCGCGGGAACGGCAATTTTCGGAGAAAATTGCCGTGTATTACAAGAGGCCTTTCGCCTTCAAAAGGCCGCCTCCGACTTACGCCAGCCCGCGCGTGGCCGTGTCGGCGAAATGCAATACGCTCTTAATCACGCGTGACTTGCGGTTGGGGTGCTCGCGCAGCGTGCTGAGCGCCTGGGTTCGGTTCATTCCGTCGCGGTAAAGAATGCGATAAACGGTCTTCGCCAGCGAAAGCTCCTCGGGGCCGAAGCCGTGGCGTTCAAGCCCGACCTTGTTGATCGAGCGCACCTCGGCCGGGTTGCCGAACACGATCATGTACGGGAACACGTCCTGCACGACCTTCGAGCACGCCCCGACCATCACATGCGCGCCGATGCGGCAGAACTGGTGGATGCCCACGTCCCAGCCGATCACGACGTTGTCCTCGACGATCGAGTGCCCGCCGAGGGCCGAGTGCGAGCTCATCACCAGATGGTTGCCCACGATGCAGTCGTGCGCGACGTGGCTGTAGGCCAAAATGTGGTTGTCGTCGCCCATGATCGTCTCCTCGTCGGCCTTCGTGGCCACGTGGACGCTGACATACTCGCGGAAAACGTTGCGGTCGCCGACGCGCACACCAGGGTCGCCGCCGACATATTTGAGATCCTGCGTCATCCCGCCGATGAAGGCGTAGGGGAAAACCTCGTTGTTCTTGCCCATCACCGTGCGCCCGTCGACGGTCGCGTGGTGGTGGATCTTCGTGCCCTTGCCGAGGCGGACTTTCGGGCCGATATAGGCGTAGGGGCCGACGACGACCTTGTCGTCCAGCTCCGCACCCTCGCAGATGATCGCCGTGGGATGGATATCCTTGGCCATGCGTCAAAAAATAAAAATTAAGCCTCCTCGCCGACGTCCACAATCGTGAACATCAACTCGGCCGAGGATACGATTTTGTCGTCCACTTTGCAAACGCCTTCGGCCACGCCGATCTTCGCCCCGCGCGACTTGATGAGCTTCATGTGGATCATGAGCCGGTCGCCCGGGCGCACGGCCTGGCGGAACTTCACCTTGTCGGCGCTCATGAACAGCGCGATCTTGTTCTCGGCCGTAACGCGGCGCAGCATCAAAATGCCCGCGGCCTGCGCCATCGCCTCGACTTGCAAGACCCCCGGCATGACGGGGCGGCCCGGGAAGTGGCCCTGGAAATAGTTTTCGTTGATCGTCACGTTCTTGACCGCGATCAGCTCGTCGTCGCTGAGGATCTTCTCGATGCGGTCGATCATCACGAAGGGATAGCGGTGCGGCAGCAGGTTGAGCAGCTGGCGCGTGTCGAGCGAGTCGGCCTTCGAGACGTCCACATGGACGATGGGCGAGGGCTTTTTGATCTTCTTGCCCTGGTCCTTCGCCTCCATCTTTTCGGCGAGGGCCTGGGTCAGCTCGGCGTTGAGCGCGTGGCCCGGGCGCACGGCCACGATGTGCGCCTTCAGCGGGCGGCCGAGCAGAGCGATGTCGCCCAAGATGTCCAAAATCTTGTGGCGCACAAACTCGTCCTTGAAGCGCAGCGGCTCCTTGGAAAGAATCTTGTCGCCCTTGATGACGATGGCGGAGTCGAGGCTGCCGCCCTGAATCTTGCCCATCTTGAGCAGCGGCTCGATGTCCTCGTAAATCGTGAACGTACGGGCGGGCGCGAGCTGCGCGGAGAACGTCGTCGGGTCGATGTCGATCGACAAATGCTGCGTGTGAATCCCGCGGTCGTCCGCCGAGGTGCAGGAAATTTTCAGGCCGTCGTACGGCAGCGCGATGATCGAGCGGTTGCCCTTCGTCACGGAAACGGGTTCCTCCAGCGTGAAGTACACGCGCTCCTTCGTCTGTTCGACGATCTCCGCCTCCTGCAGCAAATTGACGAAAATCTTGGCCGAGCCGTCGAGGATGGGCGGCTCGCTCGCGTTCATCTCGACCACAATGTTGTCGATCCCCATGCCGGTGACGGCCGCCAGCACGTGCTCGACAGTCTCCAGCTTGATGTGGCCGGAGGAAAGCGAGGTGTTGCGCACCAAGTCGGTGCCCAGGGCGTGGATCGAGGGCTTTAACTCGGGCCGCCCGATCAG
>JAVBTG010000177.1:0-7210 GCA_031556275.1 Opitutales bacterium | reverse complement strand
GGGGAATTCCATTTCGCGTCTAGTTGCCGCCCGGAATGTCCATCCCCCAGCGGCGGCGCAGCATGCGCTCCCACGGGGAGAACAAAATCTTGTCCGCCAACAGCCCGACGAGCACCACCACGAACATGACGCCTATGACTTGCCCCATGTCGTTGAGCTCGCGGCCGTAGTGCAGCAGCTGCCCCACGCCGAATCCGGTGAGGATCGTCACATAAATTTCCGCCGCCATCAGCGAACGCCACGCGAACGCCCAGCCCTGCTTCATGCCGCCGACGATGTTGGGGAACGCGGCGGGCAAAATGACGGTCACCCACATTTTCAGCCCCTTCGAACCCATCGTGCGCGCGGCGCGGATGTAAATGGGGGGGATGTTCGCCACGCCGTGCTGCGTGCCGAGAATGAGCGACCACACCGTGCCCATCAAGACCACGAACAAAAGCGCCTCCTCCGACTGCCCGAACCAAATGATCGCCAAGGGCACCCAGCAGACGGAGGGCAGCGCCTGCAACCCCAGCGCGAGCGTGCCCAGCGAGTCGCGGAAAAACCGGATCTGCGCGCACAAAAGCCCCAGCGGAATGCCGATGATCAAGCCCAGCGCGTAGCCCAAGAGCAAACGCTTGATCGTCACCCACACGGCCATCGGCAGCGAGCCGTCGCAGGTGGCGGCCCACAGATATTGGGCGACCTGCGTGGGCGCGGGCAGCACATAGTCGGGCCAAATTTTGAGCAGGGTCAGCGCCTCCCAAACCAGTAGCAGCGAAAGCAGCCCCATCGCGGGGGCCCACCAGCGTTTGATCCACGCGCTCATTCGGCCACCTCCTTCACACTCAGGTGCTCTTTGAGCGCGGCGGTGATCGTCGAGGCCAGTTCCGCCAACGATCGGCTGTTGATGTTGCGCGGTCTGGGCAAGTCCACTTTAAATTCCTCCCGAATCCGTCCGGGGTGGGGTGAAAACAGCACCACGCGGTCGCCCAGACAGACGGCCTCGCGGATATTGTGCGTGACGAACAAAATCGTTTTGCGCCGCTTCGACCAGATGGTCTGCAGATCGCCGTAAAGGTTCTCGCGGGTGAGCGCGTCGAGCGCGCCGAAGGGCTCGTCCATCAAGAGCACGCGCGGGTTGGGCGCGAGCGATCGGGCCAAGGCCACGCGCTGGCGCATCCCGCCCGAAAGCTCGTGGATGGCGGCGTGCATGAATTTTTCCAACCCCACCAGATGCAGATAAAATTTCGCCACCTCTCTACGCTCCTTTTCGGAGAGCCCCGGTTTCAGCCGCAGGCCGAACATCACGTTGCCGAACACGTCGAGCCACGGGAACAGCGCGTGCTCTTGGAACATCATCATCCGGTCACGCCCGGGCCCGCCGACGGGGGCCCCGTCGATCAAAAGCTCGCCGCAGTCCGGCTTGTCCAGCCCCGCGATCAGGTTGAGCAGCGTGGACTTTCCGCAGCCCGAAGGCCCGACCAGACACACGAACTCCCCCTCGTCCACTTTTAACGAAATATCCTCCAGCGCCGTCACCGGCTCGCCCTTGCCGAACGCCTTAAACGTCTTGCACACGTCGCGCACCTCCAGTTTGGAGGGCGTGACATTTTTTAACTCTGTGGCGATACGCGGATTGTCGTGCGTCGGGGCGTGCGAGACGTTTTCTGACATTGGAAATAGCGGGGCTTGGGTGCCGAAAAAGGCGCGTTACTTGCCGGAAGCAGCGTCGAGCCGGTCGATGTCGAGGCGCTCCTTCAAAAAGCCGCAGGCGAAGGCTTGATCCACGAAATCCTCCAGCGAAGCGCGGTTCAAAACCGGCGTGAAAATCAAGCGCTTCCACGCCTGCGCGATCAGCGTGGGGTCGAGTTTTCCCCGGGTGACCGCCTCAATCTGCTTGAGCGCGAGCTCCTGCGCCTCGGCCGGATGATCCTTGACCCACCGCGTCAGCTCCTTGTGCCCCTCCACGAATTTGTTGACCAGCTCCGGGTCTTTTTTGAGCATGCCCACGCTGCTGACCAAAATAGTCGTCACGGTATCCTTCTGTTCGATAAAAGCCTTGCCGCCCGCCTCCGTCTCCAAACGGGTGGCCCACGGCTCGACGGTCCACACCGCGTCGAGGTTGCCGCGGCTGAAAAGGGAAAGCTGGTCGGGGTTGGCGGTAGGGATCACCGAGACGTCGCCGCCGCCCACCGTCACGTTAAAGCCCTGCTTGATGAGCCACGCGCGGCAGGCCACGTCTTGGGTGTTGGCAAACTGGGGCGTGCCCACGCGCTTGCCCTTGAAGTCGGCGGGCTTCTCAATCCCGGACTTGGGGTTCACGATCAGGGCCGCGCCGCCGTCGACGCTGCCCGCGACGATCCGCACGTCCTCCCCCCGCGATTTCGCGAAGGCGTTGATCGCGGGGTTCGGCCCCACATAGGTGAGGTCGATCGCCTTGGCGAAGAGCGACTCCATCGCGCTGGGCCCGGCGTTAAAATGGATCCACTCGATCTTCACGTTCGGCCCCAATCGCTTCTCAAACCACCCCGTCTGCTGCGCGACCAACGCCTGCGCGTGGGTGATGTTGGGAAAGTAGCCGACCCGCAAGACGGTTTTGCCGTCGCTCGCGTTTTCCGATTTCCCGCAACCGGCAAACAAACAGAGGGCCGCCAAAAGGGCAAAGATTCGTATTTTCATCAACCATTTATTATGGCGCTTTTTGCGCAACCGCGCAAATCGTAAAAAGGGTTATTAAAAACAAAACACCCGTTGAGATTTTGTTCAACGGGTGTTTATTTTTGTTCAAAACTGTTCAAAATTGTTCATTATAACAGCGTCAGCGCGTCGTGGTGGATGACTTCCGTGCGTTTGCGCCGCGGCAGCATCTGGCGGATTTCGGCGGATGTTTTCCCCAAAATACGCCCCGTTTCCTCGCTCGAAAATACCGCGATCCCGCGCGCGATCGTCTCGCCGCCGGCGCCCTTCACGAAAATCACTTCCCCTTGCGAAAACGCCCCGCACACCTCGGCGACGCCCTTGGCCAGCAGGCTCGCAACCCCCTTGCGCAGCGCCTTTTCCGCTCCCGCGTCGACGCGCACGCCGCCCTTGGGATGGTTGAAATAGGCGATCCAGCGCTTGCGCGACTCCATCGGTATCTTGTTGGGGACAAAGAAAGTGCCGGTCGCCTTTCCCGCGAAAAGGGCCGCGACGACGGCGGGCTCCTCGCCGCTGGCGATATAGACGCCGCACCCCGCGCGCGTGGCGATCTGGGCCGCGTGGATCTTGGTGATCATGCCGCCGACGGCGGTGGCGCTCGTCGTGCCGCTGGCCATCGCCTCGATCTGCGGGGTGATCTTTTCCACGACCGGAATGATCTTGCCCGTGCCCTTCATGTCGATCAACCCCGGGGCCGTCGAGAGGATGACGAGCAAATCCGCGCGGGTGAGGATCGCCGTCAGGGCGCTGAGCACGTCGTTGTCGCCGAATTTGATTTCCTGCGCGGAGACCGAGTCGTGCTCGTTGCTGACGGGAACGATGCCGTCGGCGATGATCTCGTCCAAAAGGGTTTTGACCGCGACATGGCGGGCGCGGCCGCGCACGTCCTCGCGCGTGAGCAGCAGCTGCGCCACGTTCAGGCCGAAGGGTTCGAGCGCCTGCTGCCACGTTTCTATCAAAATACTCTGGCCGACCGCCGCGCATTTTTGCACGGAGCTGAGGGCCTTGGGCCGCTTTTTCAGGCCGAGCCGCCCCATGCCGAGGCCGACCGCCCCTGAGCTGACGACGACCACCTCGATCCCGCGTTTGCGCAGGGCCGCGATCTCGCGGCCGATGCCCGCGATGCGCTCGTTGTCGAGCTGGCCAACGCCGCGCGTGAGCACGCCCGTGCCCAGTTTGAAGACCACGCGTTTGACCTTTTCGGGAAGGAATGACATGGGAGGAAAGTTTTTTCCCCTGCGAAAAGGGCGCGGGCTTTAGCAGCGCGCGCCCCATTCGGTCCGGGTTAGACCTTCATGAGCTCGGCTTCCTTGTCGGAAACGAGCTTGCCGATCTGGGCGATGAATTTGTCGTGCTCGGCCTGCACGTCCTTTTCGGCGCGCTTGAGGTCGTCCTCGGTGATGGCGCTGTCCTTTTGGAGTTTTTTCAGCGCGTCCATGGCGTCGCGGCGCACCGCGCGGATGCGGACCTTGCCTTCTTCGCCCATGGTGGACGCGGCCTTCGCCAGCTCGGCGCGGCGCTCGCGGCTGAGCTCCGGCAGGGGGCAGCGCACCGTGTCGCCGTGGATGACAGGGTTCACGCCGATCTTGTCCTGCTGGATGGCCTTTTCAATCGGCTTGAGGGCGCTCTTGTCCCACGGCTGGATTTGGATCAGACGGGCGTCGGGGGTCATGATGGAGGCGATGTCGCGGATGCGCATCATCGAGCCGTAGACGTCGACCTGAATGTTCTCGACCATCGAGGGCGAGGCTTTGCCGGTGTGCAGGGTGCCGAATTCGTGGATCGTGTGCTCGATCGCCTTTTGCATGTCGGCGCGCATTTTGGAGAGGGTTGGGTTCATAAAGATGTCCTTTTTAGATGTGGGATGGCGGGGTGAAAATCAGGAATGCACGAGCGTGCCGATCTGGTCGGAAACGACGGAGAGGGGAATGGAGTCGGGCGTGTTGAGGTTGAAAACCTTTATGGGGATATTGTTGTCCAAGCACAGCGAAAAGGCCGTGGAATCCATCACGTTGAGGCGCTCGCGCAGGGCGTCGACAAAGCCGAGCTCCTTGTAGCGTTTGGCGTCCTTGAACTTGCGGGGATCCTTGTCGTACACGCCGTCGACGTTGGTGGCTTTGAGGATGCATTCCGCGCCCATTTCGGAGGCGCGCAGGGCGGCGCAGGTGTCCGTCGAGAAATAGGGGTTGCCCGTGCCCGCGACGAAGATGACGATGCGCTTTTTGTCCAAGTGGCGCAGGGCGCGGCGCAGGATGAAGGGCTCGGCCACTTTTTCCATGGGAATCGCCGTCATCACGCGCACGCTGGCGCCGAGGCATTCGAGGCAGTCCATCAGCGCCATGCCGTTGATCACGGTGGCGAGCATGCCCATGTAGTCGCCCGTCGTGCGGTCCATGCCGCGGTTTTTCTGGGCGGGCAGGCCGCGGAAAATGTTGCCGCCGCCCACGACGACGCACACTTGCACCCCCATGTCGTGCACGGTCTTGATCTGCTTGCACACGCGCAGGAGGATGTCCGGGTCGATCGTCTCGTTGTTCTTGTCGCCGCGCAGGGCTTCGCCGCTGAGTTTGAGGACGACGCGTTTAAATTTCGGTTTTTTTGCGGATTTGGCTTTGGGTGCGGGCATGGAATGGGAGAGAGGTTGCCCCATTATGGCGTGCTTTTGCGCGTTTCGTCAACCGTTGAGCAAAACATGCCCCGGCCTATTTTTCGAACTCGACGAACAAAAAGAAATCCATGTCCTGCGCGGCCGGATAGACGAACACGCCGCGCGTCTCAAACGTGGGTTTGCGGCAGCAGTCCAGCCCGATGTCGGCGAGGGCTTGCACGAGGGCGTCCAAGTCGATGTTCGGGTCAAGCTTTAGGTAGAGGCGGACGATGACCAGTTCTTCGCGCTGGGAGTTTCCCGCCTCCGTGACGGGCTCCAAATGGCATCCGTTCAGGCGGTCCAGCGCCGCGCCGATGCGCTGGTGCATCTGCAGGGCCTGCGGGAGCCCGGCGGTGTTATCGGACGGCCCGTACATACCGACCCTCCTTCCCATGCATGGCCGACGCACGAAAACGCGGCTCCCATGCCGGCGCGGCGAAAAACCGCGCGTAAAAACCTTTTAAGCGACTCGTTGTTACAGGGATATCACATTCCACACGGCTTTGCGTCGCGTCCAAAAAGCGTGCTGTGCAGGGCAATTCCATCTCCAGTGAATGTGAACCGTTTTAGGAAAACTACTACTCTATAGAGAATAACACGGAACCATTCATATTGCAAACGATCAATTTATTAGGAAGGAATTTATCCGCCGCGCGGCGATGCCATAAAATGAAAGCGCGTGGAATTTTACGCATCTTTTTTTTAATTAACACGTTAAGTTATTTTTACATTTTGAGAAGGCTTGACATAACATAGGCAATCCACGACAACAGACATAGTGTATGATTAGGATAAATCGAAAGTTATCGGCCGCTATGTTTGGCTGTTTTGCCTTTGCGTTGCCGTGGTTTGCCGTGATTTCGCCCTTGCACGGGACCGAACCCAACGGCGCGGGCGCGGGCAGGCTCAAGAAAAATATTTTCGCGATATCCTCCTCCTCGATACAGGAGGAAGGCTGGGGGCGGGGGCTTATTTACGGGTTTGACTCGGTTTTCAAAAACGACGACTGCACCATCGTGCACGTGGACATCGACGCGATCGACGCGCTGGGCGCCGACACGCCCGAGAAACTGGCGGCGTACGTGCTTGAACAACTCAAGGCCGTGAACGCGGACATGCTGGTGGTCTTTGACGACACCGCCATGGCGCGCGTCGTCGAGATTTACGATGCGCTGCCCAAGGACATTCCGCTGCTGCTTGCGGGGCACATCGACTTGGCCCCCCTGCCGATCGCCGACGAGCCCAATGTGACGGTGATAAAAACGCCCATGGAGATAGGCAAGACCATCGGGCTTGGGATGTCGCTGCTCCCCGACACCAAAAACGTCGTGCTCATTTGCGACGCGTGGTATGAAGGCCTCTTGATCGAGGAGTTTGTGAAGGAAAGGGTAGCCGCCCTAAAAGCCCTCCCCGAAGACGAGCGCCCCGTGAGACACATCGGCGATGTGAAGTTTTTTTACATCAACGGCGCCGCCACGTCGACGGAGCAGATGTACAAACAGCTTGAAAAAATCGCCCAGGAACCCACGTTTGTGCTGTTCCACAACTGGGAGACGGAAACGGACGCCGACTTACAGTCCAAGCATGTCCGACAGATATCGAAAATCGTCGACGGCAACGTATTCGTGTTTTTTGACGACACGCTGGTCGACGTGATCGGCGGCTACATGCTCAGCGCGATGGAGTTTGGCACCGTCTCGGGCGAGATGGCGAAGCACCTCTTGGTCGACAACAACGCACACGGCTACGACCCCGAAAAGTTCACAAGCCCGCGGCTGAGTCTCAACTGGAAGGTTTTTGGCGAGAAACAGTTCAATTTTTCGAGCCTGCCGAGTGAGGCGTCCTGTTACAATCCTCCCCTGAGCGCGTGGGAGAGCATCGACT
>JAVBTG010000182.1:0-16394 GCA_031556275.1 Opitutales bacterium | reverse complement strand
AGTCGCAGGTGATGTCCACCAAGATCGCCTCGACGCTCGGGCGTTCCTTCAGGCGGTGCAGGGGGGCCACGGGGAAAAGCTGGTCGAGCGCCCAGTGGTCGAGCAGTGACTGGAATACCGAAAAATTGCACACGTACTGCTCGGCCAGCATGTACTCGAGCTGTTCGAGCTCGTCGGGCATGTAGCCTTTTTTGGCGGCGATTTTTTTGATGTCTCGGCAGATCTCCCAACAGACGCTTTCGGCCAGCGCGCGGGTGCGCAGGTCGAGGTACCCGAGCGTGAAGAGCGACTGCGCCTCCTCCTTGCGCTGCTGCGCGTCGTGGAAACGCTCGAGCCCCGAGAGGCGGTCCTTGTTTCTTAAAATTTCGAGCAGATCGCTGACGATGGCGTGCGGGGCCTCGCCCTCGGGGATCTTTATCGGCTGGTTGGGCTTGGTGATGCGGTCGACGACCTCCAGCACCAGCACCGAGTGCGGCGCCACGATCGCGCGCCCGCTCTCCGACACGATGTCGGGGGCCTCGACCCCCGCCTTGTCGCACTCCATCTTGACGTTGGCCACCACGTCGCGCGCGTATTCCTCGAGCGAGTAGTTCATGGAGCTCTCGTAGTTGGTGCGCGAGCCGTCGTAGTCCACGCCCAGCCCGCCCCCCACGTCGATGTACTTCATGGGGAAGCCCATCTTCGCCAGCTCGCAGTAAAACCGCGTGGCCTCCACGACCGCCTTTTTGATCGTCAAAATATTGGGGACTTGCGAGCCGATGTGGAAATGCACCAGCTGGAGCGATTTTTCAAAACCCTCGTCCTTGAGCGTGTTGGTAACCGTGAGGATCTCCCCCGCCGTCAGCCCGAACTTGGCGTCCTCGCCGGTGGACGAGGCCCACTTGCCCTCGCCGCCCGCGCGCAGTTTTACTCGCACGCCGATGATGGGATCAACTCCCGTCTCCTTCGCCAGCCGGATGATCGTCTCCACCTCCGAAAGCTGCTCGATGACGATGATGACGGTCTTGCCCAGCTTGTTGCCCATGAGCGCGAGGCGGATGTACTCCTCGTCCTTGTAGCCGTTGCAAATTAGCAGGGGCCCCTTGCGGTCGAGCTGCGCCATGGCGATCGCCAGCTCCGGCTTGCTGCCGGCCTCCAGCCCGTACTGGTAGGGTTTGCCCGCGTCCAAAATCTCGTCGACGACCTCGCGCATTTGGTTCACCTTCACGGGGAACACGCCGCGGTAGCGGCCCGCGTAGCCCTCCTCCTCGACGGCTTTGATAAACGCCTCGTTCAACTGCACCACGCGCTTGCGCAAAAGATCCTGCAGGCGGATGACGAGCGGCGCGCGCAACCCCTTCTCCTTCGCCTCGGCGATGATGTCCGTCAGCCGGATGCTGCGGTGGTCGCCTTGCGGGTGGGCGCACAAAAACCCGGCATCATCCACGGAGAAGTGGTTTGCGCCCCAGCGTTTGAACCCATAGTAGTGCTCCGCGTTGCGGAGGTTCCAAGATGGCGAGGATTTGTTTTTCAATGCGCTCAGGAATTATATTTCCCTCTAGCATCTAAAAAAACAGCCCGTCGGGGCGAGCCGAAAAGCGCGTGTGAATGTAACAATTTGCGTTTTGCCCTCGCCCGTAAAAACGCTATCTTAACAGAACCTTTTCGCGGCATGAAAAAAACCTTCCCCACACTCGCCTTGTGCGCGGCGCTTTGCACATCCCTGCAGGCGGTCGAAAGCGCCGTCGGCATCCCGCGCGCACGGCTGCCCGCCTTGACGCTCTACACGACGGAGCATGCCGACGACGCCGACCGCACGGCGTTGGCCACATTGCAGGGCATTTTGGCCCGCGAGGGTTCACGAGAGCAGCTGTTTTTCTTGGACGAACCGCAGCAGCTCTGGCTCGGCATGCTGGAAAAACACTTGGGCGTGAAAACCGTGCGCGGCATGGACGCGCCCGCGCTCATCGCGCGATTCGCCCCGCAGGCCAAGGGGTACGTCTTGTACGACGCCGATAGACCAGAGCGTTTCAACGCCGCGTCGATGACCGCCGCCGTCAACGACGCCGTGCTTGTCGAGCGCAACCGGCTGAAAGCCTACACGATCCCCGCGTCGTGGCGCGAATTCGCCCCGCCGACGGCAAAGTCGGAGGCGGAAGTGTTGCGCGCCTTGCGCGGCGGCTTGAACACGGATATCGTGGCGGCGCTCTCGCCGCGCATGCACTGGCTGTTGCGCGACTATCTGGCGATGGCGCGCGCGCCTGTCTTGTACGATCTGGACCGCCCGCCCGCGTGGCTGACCGAAAAGCCCAAAGACCGCCTGTTTGTCGGCTGGGGCAACATGGCGCAGCAGGGCGGGGAGGGCGCGGTGGTGAGCCGCTACTCCGAGGCGGGCTATTACACGCTGCCGACCGATTTTATGCGCAACCTTTCGGTCTTGAGCGGCTACGACTGGCCGCAGCCGTTGAAACAAAAAGTTCCGCCCGCCGAGCCCGTTGAAAACCCATCCACGCACTTGGTTTCCTTTTTGCTGACCGACGGCGACAACCTGTGCTGGGTCTCCAACGCCATGGGCACGGACAAACGATGGATGGGCTCTCCCGCCCGCGAACGCATCCCGATGGGGTACGGCCTGCCGCCGCTGTTGGCGGAACTCGGCGCGCCGATAGCCGCGTGGTATTACGAAAACGCCTTCACCGAGCCGCACAACCGTGACGCCTTCGTGGCGGGGCCCTCGGGGATGGGCTATTTTTACCCGAGCAAATACCCCAAAACCCTGCTCGCCGAACACACCGCGAAACTCGCGCGGATGATGGGGAAGATGGATTTGAAATACGTGCAAATCCTCGATTTTCGCTCGCTCGAGCGGCGGGAACTGTGGCGGCAGTATTTGAGGCATCCGCAAATAAAGGGGCTGATCTATATCGAGTACGCGCCCTACCACGGCGGGCAGGGGCGCATCGTGTGGGCGGAGGGCAAGCCGGTCGTCTCGTTGCGGGCATCGCTGTGGAAAAACCTGCCCGGGGCCTCCGAGGCGGAAGTGCTCGAGCAGATCAAAAACGCCCCGCGCGACCTGACGCGCGCCGAGGGCTACACGCTCATCGGCGTGCACGCGTGGTCGTACACGATGGAAGAGGTGGAGGCCTTTATCAAAACGCTGCCCAAAGACGTCACCGTCGTGGCCCCCGACGTTTTCATGGAGACGGTAAAAAGGCACGTGCGCTATTAGTTATACCTCCGCCTCCCTTGACAGAAGCCCTCAATCACCCTATCTGATTACTCATGACCCAAGCCAACGACCCCGCCTTGCAAGCGCTCATCCGCACCGTCGGAAAGTCAGCAGTGGACGTTTCCGAAAAGGGGCGCTACGCGGCCTCTTACGATTCCGCGCGCATCTCCGTGATGCCGCAGGCGGTGATCCGCCCGAAGGACGAGGCGCAGGTGGGTAAAATTTTGCGGCTGGCGAACATGCATAAAATACCGGTCACCGTGCGCGGGGGAGGCTCGGCGATGACGGGGGCGACCGTTCCCGTGAAGGGGGGCTGGGTGTTGGATCTGTCGCGCTGGAAAAAACTAAAAATCAGCGCGGCGGAGTCGCTCGCCTACGCCCAGCCCGGCGTCATATTGGAAGACTTGGACGCGGCGGCGCACAAGGTCGGCCTGTTCTACCCGCCCGACCCCTCGTCGAAAAAATACGCCACGGTGGGCGGCAGCATCTCGACCAACGCGGGGGGATTGCACGGCGCGAAATACGGCGTCACGCGCGACTATGTCGTCGCGCTCGAAGGCTTTTTGCCCACGGGCGATTTCGTGCGCTGGGGGAGGCCCCTGCGCAAATACGCCTCCGGCTACAACCTGCGCGATCTGTGGGTGGGCGCGGAAGGCACGCTCGGCGTCATCACGCGGGCCGTGTTCAAACTCATCCCGCGCCCGAGCACGCGCGCGACATTCCTGTGCGCCTTTAAGGACGACGCTGCCGCCCTCGCCGCCGTCGGTCCCTTGCGCGAGGCGGGAGTGGAGCCGTCGGTTTTGGAATACATGGACGTGCTGAGCGTGCGCTGCGCGGCGGACTTTATGGGCGAACCCGTTTTCGCCGCGCACCCCGCCGCCGCGCTTCTGCTTGCGGAAGTCGACGGCGCGGCCTCGGATGTCAAAACCCAATCAACCCGCCTCGAGGCATGGGCCAAAAAACACGCCCTGGCATTCCGCCGCAGCAAAAACGAAACGCAGGCCGAGGCGTTGTGGGAAGTGCGGCGCAAATGCTCCCCCGCGATGTTCCACTTGGGCGACACGAAGCTCAGCGAAGACGTCGTGATTCCCTTGGGCAGTTACGGGAAATTCACAAAACTGATCGCCCATCTCACCAAAAGCACAGGATTGCCCGTCCCCGTTTTCGGCCACGTCGGCGACGGCAATTTCCATATCCACTTCATGTACGCGCACGCTTCGAAACAAGAACGCGCCTGCGCCGAAGCGGGGGTGCGCGAACTGTTCAAGGGCGTGGTATCCTTGGGCGGCGCGATCTCAGGCGAGCACGGGATAGGCCTCTCCAAAAGCCCCTTCTTCAGCTGGCAGCACACCCCCGCCGAAGAAATGGCCCAACGCGCGGTCAAGAAGGCCCTCGACCCGAACGACATTTTAAACCCGGGAAAACTTTTCTACCCCGTGCAAGTCTCCGAGTTCGAACCCGTCCGCGTAAAAATGCCGTGGGACCACAAGCCGTAGGACACGGCTGGCGCACTTCCTAGCGGCCATCAGGGGCGAGAGGCCTCTGAGAAATACTGCGCGAATTTCCTCCGGGAAGAAGTGTCGGCTGGAATGCCAATTGGATGTCGGCTAATGCGCCGACAGTGCTGCGCACCAAATGCTAGCGCATCTGTCCGCTCCGCGCGTTTTTAAATAACGCGCTACGGTGCTTCGCACCTAAGGCTTGCGCTTTAGCTCTTGTCGCTCGCTGTAATTGCGGGGCGATTCGACAGTGCCTTTTTTGGTTTTCATTTCTGAAAGCGCCTGATCGGACTAACCTAGCACCACATCAGCCGGGATTTTCCAATGTTTATGTAAGTTGCGCATGGAGTTCGCGGATAATGGGCGTTTGCGGCTCAAAAACTCGCAGGCACGGGAAGCTCCCGCCAATTCTTTGGCCAAATCTTTGCGTGTATATTCCTTTTGCTCCATCACAAATTTCACCATATCCACCACATCGGGCATGGGCATGGGGTAATGTTCCAGTTCGTATGTTTCGGACAGCAACGCCAGCAAATCGAGTTCGTCGCCTTCGTCCTTGGTTAGACGCCCTTTCGCCATCAAGTCGCTGATGCGGGCCAGTGCGCGTTCGTTTTCGGCGGCGGTTTTGATGATTTTAGGTTTCATGGTCATATTGTGCTAGGGTTGACTTTGTCATATTGCGCATGTGTTCCAAGGAAGCGAATATAGACTATTTGGTGTTCAAAATTTATTGCGGTTATCAGACGGTAGTGATTGCCTTTGATATCAAAAATGTATCTGTTGGGGGCAACATGATCGGTAGATGGGAAAGTTTTTCGCAAGTCATTGAAAGAAGTCCATTCGGCATCTTTGGTCAGTTTGTACCAGCACGAAATTGCTGTTTCGCAATTGGAATGCTTGGTATAAAAATCCTTCAAAGTCTTATGTGAAAGTATCCGCATCTATTCCCATTTTGGGAATTTATTACTAATAGGTCAACGAAAAAACCTTCATTTCTGAAGGCTTTTGGGTGTAAAGCACCGTAGCGCGTTATTTACAAACACAGCCTAGCATCTGGTACGCAGCACTGTCGGCGCATTAGCCGACACTCCATTGCATCGAGGCCTCACGTCTTCCCAATGCCCCCCATGCTCAGCCCCAGTTCACGGCAACGCGAACGCGCCTTCTAAATCCAAAATATCCTTCGCGGGCTGCTTGTTTTTGAGCGCGTCATTCGGCATCCAGCCCGGCTCCAACAGCCACCCCGTCAACCCCGCGGCCGGCCCGATCGTTTCCGAAACCGTGTACTCGCTCGCCGCCACCGTGAAGGCCTCGACGTTCGCCCACCGCCGCCAAATCGGCCACGCTTTCCCCAGCGCCTTGGTGTATGTCTCCAGCAAGAAAGGAGCGCTCTCGGGCAGCACCGGCAGCAACGGAACGGGGCTGGGGGTGAAATTGCGGTCGGGCCGCGCCTCGTAATCGAGCGCGTGGGCCAGCTTCACGTCGTCGCGCGCGATGCCGAAGGTGTCGCGGTAGGGGGTGATGCCCGGCACGAACTCCGCCACGCCGTCCGTGTAGGAGGGACAGTCGAGAAAGCGCACGGGATAATTGCGCCCCAAGCCGCTCGTCATCGTTTGACCGGAGGGGTTCGCGCCGTTGTGCCAGTCGTTGGAGAGGTAGGCGGCGTCGCGGAAAATCTGGGAGCCGGTCACCGCGTGCGCGGCCATAAAATACTTGGCCTGCACGAGCGGATGGTAGGTGCCCCAGCTCATGTTCGTCACATAGGCGTGGCTGGCGGGATACCACGCGATGCGGTAGGGGTAGTTGCCATTGAGCCACGCCAGCCGCTCCTCGGCCAGTTTTAACACGCGCGCGCGGTAGGCGTCGTAGATTTTTTCCAGCCCCTGCACCCCGCCGTTGTATTTGGCGAATTCGGTGAACGACAGCGGGTTCACGCGCCACGCCATTTCCGTGAACGCCTGGGGCATCTGCGGGGCGAGCGCGCGGCACTTTTCCAGATACGAGGAATTGCGTGTCAGCAAGTAGAGGTTGAAGGCGGCCTTGAAGGTGAAATTCGCGGGCGGCGTCGGCGCCTCCTTATATGTGATCGGCTCGTAAACGAGCGCTTTTTTGCCGTTCACCGTGCGCTCAAAGGGATAGTTGTAGCTGGCGGTGTGGCGGTGGCTGGCATCGTTGGCGAAGGCGAACGCTTTGGCGGCGCTGGCCTGCCATTGGAGCGCGGCGTCCTTTTGCCCCGCTTCCCTGTACGCGAGGGCCAGCATCGAGGCGTGGGCGGCGTACTGCATGGAGCTTTCCATCGTCGCGTCCGAGAGGTAGTACCGCTGGGTGTCGGTGGCGGGGTTGAAATCCTTGGGGTGGCTCGTGGCCTCGATCCATCCGCCGACGCTGCCGTCGGGATTTTGCGCGCGCTTCCACACCTCCATGCCCCACGCGGCCTCGTCGATGATGTCGGGAACGCCGTTGCCGCTTTCGGGGATGTTGAACTGCCCGTCCGAAAAGTTTTTGGGTTTGAGCAAATACGCGCTGAGCAGATCGTTCACCACCTCGTAGTGGTAGGGGCGGCGGTCGTAGTCGGCGGCGTCGTGCCAGCCGCCGAAGGTGGGCACCAGCTCGTCCGTCTTGGTCAGATCGATCAGCTTGAAATGCTCCACGCGCACGCTCTTGCCCGCGGCGTCGAAAAACCCCGCTTCGGTGCGTTTTGGGTCCTCCTTGTAATGGCGGTCGTTGGGCGGGAAGTGGGCGCGGTACGTGCGCATGTGGCACTGGCCCGAGGGCCACGCCGTCCACGGGGCCTCCTTCGCGATGCCGCAGCGCTTGTGGTAAAGCCCGCGCGTGTGGATAAAGGCGGCTTCCCCGATGGCGTCGTTGCCCACCGCAAACGTGTCCGATATCCCGAGCCCCGGCACGTCGATGTAATAGCGGCCCGGCTTGTTCAGCGCGGAGAAATCCAGCTCGTAGACGCTCTCTCCCGTGAAGGCGATTTCGTCCTTGTAATAAGACTCGCGCCCGCGCGGCATGATCGTCCCGTTGAGCACGGCGTCGCCCGCCTCGTCGCGCACGTGGAAGGGCGCGCCCGTCAGGCTTGGGAAATCCTTGGCCCCCAGCAGCCCCAGCCACGCGCCGACATAGGCGTATTTGCGGGCGGCCTGCGGCGCGTAGCCCACTTGGTTGAGCTTGATCGCGGGGCTCGGGAAATCCTTCCTGTTATACGTGAATTCAACCGACTGCCCGAACGGATTGACGAGCGTGTAGCGCGCGCCTTCCTCCAGCGGCTTGTCGAGCTTGAGAAAGGCGTGGTGCACGACATGCGCGCTGCGCATGAGCTTGTCCTCGCCTGTGTTGACGTCGGGGAAGCGCGCCTGCCCCATGGGGCTGAGCCAGTAGCCGGTCCGGGCGATGCTGGGCTGAGTTTGAAAATTCAAACGCGTCGGCTGCTCGGCCGGTTTTGGCCCATTTTCCGGTTCCTCACCTCGACGATGTTCTACATCGCCTCGGCTCGAAGCCCGAAAAATTGTCTCAAAACCGTCTTTCGCATCCTCGGTTTCAATTTTCAAATTCAGCCCCGGGCCGCCTTCGAGTTTCCACCCTTCCGTGTTTTGCCACGCCTTCCCGATGGCGGGGCGGTATTTTAGGATAATCCGCGCCACCGTCACGTTGTAAAAAACCTTGCGCGACCATTCGGGCAAATTGGCGGCGTCGCTGTCGACCCCTTTTAAAAACGGCCCGCCCTCCGCGATAAAACGCTCGCGTAAAAAATTCTCATAATCGCCCGCCAGCGCGATCGTCGAGGGGTCGATGATCTTCAATCGCAGATCGCCCTTGATGGGCACGTCGATATTCGGGTTGATGTCGTCCGTCCCGGTTTTGAGCCGCACGGCGGCCGTCGCCCCCTGAACGGCGTCGGTGATCTTGTCGCCGATGCTTTCGGCCTGCTTGGGCTTTTCCGGTTTGCGCTTTTCCTGCTTTTGCGGCTCGGCGGAACCGGCCGGAGCCGAGGGCGGGATGAATAGAAAAAACATCACCCCCGCCGCCGCGCAGGCGAGCCCGGCCAGTATCAGGTTGGAGCGTTTTTTCTTGTCCATTTATTTGTCGGCGGGTTTTTCGTCGAGCGCCTTCAAGGCCTTGTCGGCCTCGGCGTCGCCGGGTTTTATCTGGAGCAGTCGGGCGAAGTTTTCGCGCTGGGCGTGGCGGTCGCCCTTGGCGACGGCGGCGCGGCCGAGTTCGCGCAGGGAAGCTTCCAGCGCCGCGACCACGCGGGCGTTGTCGGGCTGGCTGGCGTAGACGTTTTCCAAGGGGCCTTTGGCCGTGGCGTAATCTTTGGCCTCGAACAGGCGCATGCCCAGGCATTCGGCGGTGGCGTCCCATCGGGGGGCGAGGCGGCGGGCCGTGCGGGCCAGCTCCAAGGCTTTTTCATGCTCCCCGAGTTTGGCGAGCACCTCGGAATAATTGACCAGCAGCAGTTCCCATTGCGGGTTCGTTTCCAGTAGCGCTTTGTAAATTTCCGCGGCGCGTTGGTCTTGGCCTTCCTGCGCGAGCAGGGAACCTAGGCGGTAGCGCAGGTCCGTCTCGTTCGGCATGCGTTTGACCGCCTGCTCAAGCAGCGCGACGGCCTTGTCCGGCTCCAATATGTGCGAGAGCGCCAAGGTCGGCATCGTCCACGCGGGGTTCTTCTTGTCGGCGGCCTCGTATTGGGCGATAGCCCCGGCTTTGTCCCCCTTGGCCTCAAGGCAGCGGCCCTTCACAAACATCCCGAGCGCGGCCATGGCGGGCGTGGGCGAGAGTGCGCATTGGTCCGCGACGGTCTCCGCCTGCTCGAAACGGTTTTTGGCGAGCAGGAAATTGACATAGGCCGCGGTCCCGGCGACGGAAGCCGGAGAGGCCTGCCACATTTGGCGCATGGCGGCGACAGCCTCGTCCGTGCGCCCGAGCGCGTCGAGCGCGTTGGCGCGGCCCGCCCAAAACTCGGGTTGCTTGGGATCGGCGGCGCACAGGGTCTCGAAGTAGGGGAGGCTTTCGCCCGCCTTGCCGGAACGCGCCAGCGCCTGCGCCATGACAAAATTGGCCTGCGTGTCGGCGGGGTCGTTTTTCAAAATGGCTTGGGAAAGGATGATGGCGGAGGTGGTGTCGTCCGCCTCCAAATCGGCGGCCATCACCACCCGCTGCGCGTGCAGCATCAAATCGGGCTGGGCGACGTCCGTCAGCGGCAGCAACACCCGTCCGATGGCGGCGGCTTTGGCCATATCCCGCTTTTGCGCGGCCTTGGCGAACGCGGCGGCGAGCGTGCGGCACACGCGCTCGCGGATCTGCGGGTTTTGCCCCGAGCCCAGCAGCAGGTTCGCGGCGGGGGCGATCTGCCGCAAGTCGTCGCCCGCCAGCGCGCTTTCCAGCGCGATCAGGCGGTAGAGGCTGCGCGCGCGGTAGGCCGGGCACAGCGCGAGCCGTTTGCCCGCACCCGCCATGTCGTCCTCCATGAAGGCGAGCACGGCGTCGATGTAATAGGAGAGCTCCGTCAGCGTGCGGCTTTCGGGGGAAATGCCGGCGGCGAGTTTTTTGAGCGACTCGATCTGTCCGAGCCCCGCGTACGTCTCGGCGAGGTCGGCCAGCACAGCGGGAATGGTGTTGAACTTGGAGATCGTTTCCAACTGTGTTTTCGCCGATTCGAGCCGCCCGAGGGAAAGGTACAAAACGGAGAGGCTGCGCGCGGCCAGCGTCGGGTCGTCCGCCGCGGCGCGCTCCATGTATTTGAGGGCGGTTTCGCTCTCGCCTTTGGTGGCGAGGGTGACGCCGATGAGCAGATCCGCCCGCGCGCGGACGGTGGCCGAATTCGCCTTTTCGAGCTTTCGGGCGATGATCTCGGCGTCGGTGAATTTGCCTTGGGCGTAGGCGATTTGGGCCTGCGCGAGCTGGTATTCCGGGTCGTCGACCAAGGCGAGCGCCTTGAGGATTTTGTCCGCGCCCTTGTCGTCGCCCAGCGCGATCAGCGCGCGGGCGTACAGCAGTTGCTGCTCGGGGGTGGCCCTGCCGTCGCGCACGGGGCTTGCGAGCATGTCGCGCACGGGGACGGGCCGCCCGGCCAGCAGCGAGGCCTCGTCGCGCAAATTGTCCAGCGATTTGTCGAGCGGGTTGAGCCGCGAGGCCTGCCCCCACGCGTAGGCCTCGAGCGGGTAGTTGTACATTTTTTGCGCCGTCTGCGCCAAAAGCCTATACGCCTCCTCGTGCGCGTTGTCCTGCGCGATGATGTCCACCAGCATCTGGTTGGCCTTCTGGTAGTCGCCATCCGTGAAAGCCTTGGACGCCTGCGCGTACGCCCGCGCGAGGTTTTTTTGGTCGATGGAAAAATAAATCACCAGTCCCGCGCTTGCAACAAAAGCCGCCAATACGATACTAATGAGAATGATTTTGACCGTTTTCATATGTCTTATGTTTTCAAAAGATAGCCTGTCGTTCAAGATGAGTAAACGCCAATTTGTCTGCATATGAGATAATTGCTTGCCCTTGGCGTGCCTGCCGTGGGAAATTGTGATTCGCTTTTGAACGCCTCCATGAAAACGTTTTCGCAGCTGCGCGTCTGCCTTTCCCGGGTTCCGGGGATGGCGGCCGTGCTGTTCGCGTTGGGCGCGCTGGCGGGGCTGCGCGAGGCGCTTTTGTCGGCGCAGTTGGAGTCTTCGCTGGGCCTGTGGGCGTTCGGGTGCGCGATCGCGGCCTGCCTGTGGGTCGAGCGCTCGGGTCCGCCGCCGCACCCGCCGTGGCGCCAAGACAAGGCGGTCGGCTGGGGACTTTTGGCGCTGGCCTTTGTGCTGGGCCTGCTCGGAGTTTCCGATTTTTCCTACTGGGCCGGGGCGGTGGGGGCGGTGGTTTTTTTCGGCGGGCTTGTTTTTTTGCCGCACGCCTTGGGCGCGTTTTTCATGTGGCTGGTGCTCGTGCCGCACGCGGAATACCTGCATTTTTTGGTGAGCTATCCCATGCGGTTGATCGGGGCGCAATGCAGCGGGGCGATTTTGTGGGCCTGCGGGTTCGACGTGCGCGCCTCGGGCGCGGAGCTGCTGATAGCGGGGGAGCCCGTGGCCATCACCCCCGCGTGCAGCGGCGTCGACCAATTGGAGGGGCTCTTGCTGTTCGCCTTCGTGGCGGCGCTGATGATGCACCGCCGATGGGGCTGGCGCTGGGCGCATTTTTTGACGGTGCTGCCGCTGATCTTGCTGTTTAACACGCTGCGGCTGGTGGTGACGTTCGCGGGGGCCGAGTGTTTCGGCGATGTCTTTTTGTCCGACACCGCGCACACGGCGATGGGTTTCGCGACGGTGGCGTGCGTGTGCCTGTCGTTTTTGTCGATCGGCCTGCTGTTTCCCAAGAAAACGGAGGCCAAGCCGTGAAAGCGTGGTTTAAAAACTTCGTGTTTTTGGCGGCCTTTTTGCCGCTGGCGTACAAGATGCCCTACCTGCGGACGGTCTGGGCGTCCTCCCCCGTGGAGCGGTGGGACAAGTTTTTGTGGCTGAGCCTGCTGCTGCTGATCCCCCTGTGCGAATGGATCCGCCGCCGTGCGAACATCCGCTCGCGCCACTTCCCGCGTGAAAAACTGTGGACGGCGCTCGCGCTGTGCGGCGTGCTGCCGATGCTCGCGTTCGCGTATGTGAAGCAGATCAACGCGGCCGTGATCTTGCTGGGCATCTCGCTGATCGCGGTGGCGGTGCAGTGGCGGTTTGGCCGCCGCGTGTTCGTGGGGCAAATCCCCTGTTTTTTCATCGCGGTGATCGCCTCGCCGTCGTTGTCCTACTGGCTCAACTATTATTTGAACGCGGGGCTGGAGGGCACGCGCGGCTACTTTTACGCGAAGCTGGCGCTGGGGCTGGCTTTTTTCGCGGGCTGGTCGATCTACGCGCTGTATCAAAAGCGCTACCCGCGCTTGCTGAGCGTGCTGTTCGCCGCGCTGCTGCTGGCAAGCGTGTTCGTCAACAAGGTGAACGCGCACCGGTTGCCTTCGGGGGCCCCTTCCTATCTGGATCCCGCGAAATACGAGGGGGAAAACCGTTGGTTGGGCAAGGAATTGTCTTTGAGCGCGGTGGACCGCCGTTTCTTCAGCGGCTGCGAGCGGGTGTCGCGGCGCGTGTATTATAATGACTACGACCAAGTGGGCGTCTTGGGCATTGTCGTTGGGGCGGACATCCACGCGGTGCATCCCGTCGGCATCTGTCTGGAAAGCGCGGGGTGGGACGTGTCCTCCCAGCGTCAGGCCTATTTCCCGAGCGCGCACGGGGAGATACAGGGCGCGCAGATCCAAGCATCGAAGGACGGGAAGGAGTACCTTATATGGACGTGGTTTTCCAGCGACAAACTCTCCACGGGCGACTTCGCGCTCTTTCGTTTTCTGCGCAAGCGGGGCGAGGGGTGGCGGCATTATCAGATAATGACGCCGGTCACCAAAGGCGACCTCGCGCACGCGAGGGACGTGCTGTCGTCTTTCATTCTCACATTCGAGCAGGCGCGCGTTTCTTCCGCCTCCAAGCTTGACTTGCCCGCGGCCACGCGTTAACAATGACAGCTTACCTCCTCCGTTTGGAGACGGTTTTTTATTGCAAACTCCAGTTTCTCTCCTCAGTTTAACATCCGCACTATGAAGTTCACTAAAATCATTACCCTCCTGTTGGCGCTGGCGCTCGCCGCCTTTGCGACCGGTTGTTCCAACGCCCCCAAGGGCAAGCAGGCTGAACCCTCCGCCAACAAAGACACCAACATTTTGGGCATCGTCCACATAAAGCCGCAGAGCTTCGCCGTCTCCTCGCCTAACAGCGGGGTGGTTCGCACCTCGGAGCTTACGGCCCGTCGCGACTTCAGCGGCACGCAGACCTCGTTGCTCTGGGGCCTGATCTCGATTGAGGACTATTGATTCCCGACGTTATCTTCCGTTTTTCTTGAAAAGGGGTATTTCACGCGAAATACTCCTTTTTTCATTCCATGGAAAGCCCGCCCAACCACAACATCGCGCGTTTTTTCAACGAGCAGGCGCGTCTGCGTCCGCAGGCCGAGGCTTTGCGCGTGCCGGTTGGCGAAAATAAGGACGGAACAGTCCGCTACCGCGTTGTCGATTACGCGCAGCTGAGCCGCCGGGCCGCCGGAGCCGCGCGGATGCTGACCGGCCTCGGGGTGGGCAAGGGCACGCGTGTGCTCGTCATGGTGCGCCCCGGCGAGGCGCTGATGGCGTTGGTCTACGCGCTGTTTCGCCTGGGGGCCGTGCCGGTGGTGATAGACCCCGGGATGGGCCCGCGCAGCTTTTTAAAATGCGTGGAGCGCACGGGGCCGGAAGTGCTCGCCGGAATACCCCTGGCGTGCGCGCTTTCCAAAATATTCCGCAAGGCGTTTTCCCGCACGCGTGCGCGGCTGCGCGTGGGCGGCAAATTCGTCGAGCAAGCCGATCGCGCGGGTGAAGCCGGCCCGGTGGAGACGGCCCCGTGCGCGGCGCAAGACCTTGCCGCCATCCTTTTCACCTCCGGTTCGACGGGGGCGCCCAAGGGCGTGTGCTACACGCACGCGGTTTTCACGGAGCAAATGCGCCAGCTGCGCGAGGGCTTCGGCTTCTTGCCGGGTGAGCGCGATTTCCCGATGCTGCCGGTCTTTTCGCTGTTTAACCCCTCGTTGGGCTCGACGACGATCGTCCCGCAGATGAACCCGAGCCGGCCCGCGAAAGCGGATGCTTCCAAACTCGTGCGCGCCTTGGTGCAAAACGCGGCGACGATGGCCTTCGGCTCCCCCGTTTTGTGGGCGAGAGTGTGCGGCTATTGTCAAACAAACGGCATCGTTTTGACGCAACTCAGGCGTGTGCTTTCGGCGGGCGCACCCGTGCCCCCGCATATCCTTCGGCAGCTCGCGCAAGTGGCACCCAACGCTTGCGTGCAAACTCCTTACGGCGCGACGGAAGCCCTGCCCGTGGCCGTCATCACAGGCGAGGAAGTGCTCAGCCAAACGTGGCGGCGCACCGAGGCGGGGGAGGGCACCTGCGTCGGGCATTTGTCCGAGGGCGTGCGCGTGGCGATCATCCCGATCATCGACGGCCCGATTTCCCATTTGCAAGACACGCAAACCCTTCCGCCGGGCCAAATTGGCGAGATCATCGTGCAAGGCCCGTCGGTCACCGCCCGCTACGACGGTTTGCCCGAGGCCACCGCCCGCACCAAAATCGCGGACCAAGGCGGCAGCTTCTGGCACCGCATGGGCGACGCGGGTTACTTGGACGACACGGGCCGTCTGTGGTTTTGCGGACGCGTGGCCGAGCGTGTGCGCACGCCGGAAGGCACGCTTTACACCGACAACTGCGAGGCGGTCTTCAACCGCGCCGAGGGCGTTTTCCGCACGGCCCTGCTGGGGTTGGGCGAGCCGGGGGCGCAAGTCCCCGCCTTGGCCGTGGAGCCCGCGCCCGAGGCGTGGCCGCGCACCCTGGAAGACCGCGCGGCGTTTGCCGCGCGTTTGCGTGGTCTGGGCAAACAATGCCCGCACACGCGCGGCATCCGCGCGTTCTTTTTCGTGCGCCGCTTTCCGGTCGACGTGCGGCACAACGCGAAGATCCACCGGCTCACGCTGGCCCGCGCCCTGGCGGCAAATCCCCGCGCCGCCGTTATGGCGGATTAGGGTGTGCCTGAAAACTATGCGCAACGCCTCCACATGCCGGATTTGAGGCATTTTGCGCGGTAAAAAAGCCGATCCGGCGTGTCGAATAGGATTGCAATAGCCAAAACCTTTTCGCTATACATAAAAGAATGTTGCCGCGAAACACCCCGCTCGCCGTCTGCTTAGCGTTTTTGGCCGCTTTTTGCGCCGCCGTTTCCTATGGGCAGACCCAGACGGCGAATCCTCCCTTGGCCGTATATTCCGTCAGGACGACGCCCAAACAGGTCAATGATCCCATTTCGAACAACAAGTGGCTGCAGCTTGAAGTCGAAATCGGGTCTGGTAACAACATTAACCCCGCTGCGCCCAACAAAAATTATTTCGAGCGCGTGAAGGTGCACGCGATTTTCGCGTGGGGCAACAAAACCAAGGGCAAGTTCACGATCGACACGGCCTTCGACTCGACGGTGGAGATCGCCGCGATGCCCGTTCGCTCCAAGCAATACGTTTATTTTTACCTGCCGCCGGAAGTGGCCGACATGTACAACATCCGCTCGGGGCAGATCGCGTTCTTTTACGTGGCGCTCTCCTACGCGGGGGTGAACATGCCCGCGACCCGCGCAAGCGTGGCCTCCTCTATGGCGGACAGCCTCGACAGCGTCGACAGTTTCCAGCAGGTTTGCGCCGAAAAGCTCACGCAGACCAAAGGCATGATGCTTCCGCAAAATCTCGCCCCCAGCGTTTTCCGCGACCGCGCCTTTGTCAGCAAAGACATGGCCATCCTCGTCTCCCCCGTTTCCCAGGAAAAATAACGTCGCTTCCTCCCTTTATTCCTTCGGTTTTCTCGGTTTCCCAAGGGGAGCCGGGAAATCGCGTTTAATCCACCCAACCCTCCCAAACCCTTACTATTTTCAGGATGAGTTCAGCACGTAAGCTTGTAATTAATTGCGGCGCCAGCCAAATGTCGGTGGCGCAGTTTGGCAGCAAATCCGGCAAGCTCGTGCTGGAAAGCTTTCTCTCGCGCGACCTCGAATACGACTACGCCAACGAGGAAGGCTGGTTGCCCGCCGTCAACGGCGCGTTGCGCG
>JAVBTG010000061.1:0-5019 GCA_031556275.1 Opitutales bacterium | reverse complement strand
TTAAAATGGGAAAAAAAGTTCAAAAACGCGCGCGCCTTTTATTCCTTGGCCTTGGGAATGAAGATGTTTTGTCCCGCGCGCAAATCGCGGGCGGGATTGGCGATTTTGTTGGCGTTTTGAATGTCGCGGGCGTTGGCGTTGAACTGGCGCGCGATGCGGTCGAGCGTGTCGCCCGCCTTGACGGTGTAGACGACCCCGTCCTTGGAATAGTCGTCCGAGAAACTCACCGTCGTGGGCGTCGTCGGCTGGGTGCCGCTCGCGCGCGAAAGCTTGTCGAAGGCGGCCTGCATCTGGGTGGCGAGCGAGTCGATTTGCTTCGATACTTCCGTCAAAATCTGCTTCTTGGTCTGGGCGTTTTGCTCGTCCATGTCGCGGCGAAGCGCGGCCAGCGCGGTCGCCTGCGTCTGGGCGCTGCCCGCCTGTGAGACTTGGCGGCGCAGCTCCTCGTTTTCGCGCGTGAGCGCGTCGACCTCGGCGCGCAGTTGGCCGACTTGGCGGGTGAGCAAACTCATGTCCTGCACGAGCCCCGCCAGCTGCGCGGCGGGGGTTTGCTGGGCGAAGAGAACCCCGGCGGAGAGTCCCAGAAAAAGAATGATGGCTGCTTTCATAAAGGCGAAAAGTTGATGCTTATTACTATTTTAGGGAGCGGCTGGCTTGTCAAAGGAAACATTGCCCCGTTTGCGCGGAAACGGCGTGGGCGACACCAAGGGCGGCATCGGCACGCTCGGGAATATCGTGCCGATTTTTATCGGAAACCCGCGCAAAAACTCCGCCGCACACAGGCGCTTGCCGCCCGGGCGCTGGAGTTGGGTGAGGTTCAAAATCCCCTCCCCCGCCGCCACGCGCAGCCCGTGCTCGCCCGCGTGCAAAACGGTGCCGGGAATGGCCGCGTGCGCCTCGTCAAAGGCGCGGGCCTCGAAAATTTTTATGTGCGTGCCCTCGAAATCGACGCCGCAGGCGGGCCACGGCGAGAGCGCGCGCACCCGCGCCGCCAGTTCGCATGCGGGCCTCGAAAAGTCCAAAATACCGTCCGCCTTGTCCACTTTTCGCGTGTAGGAAACAAGGGCCGCGTCCTGCTCGGTGAAACGCGCCGTTCCGTCGAGGACGGACGGCAGCGCGCGGGCCAGAAGCGGCACGCAGGCGGCCGCCGCTTTGATGCGCGCGTCCTCGCAGGTGTCCTCGGGGTCGAGGGCGAAACTCTCCGTGTCGCACACCGCCCCCGCGTCCATCGCGGCGACCACGCGCATGAGGGAAACGCCGGTCATCGAAAGGTTTTGGGCGATTGCCGCCGTGATCGGGGAAGCCCCGCGGTAGGCGGGCAAAAGGGAGCCGTGCAGGTTTAAAAATCCCAAAGCAGGAACGGCTAAAAAGTCCGGTTTTAAGAGGTGCCCGTAGGCCATCACAAGTGCGATGTCCGCGCCGGAATCTTTGAGCCACTGCGTGTCTTCCGGCCCCAATTTTTCCGGACGGCGCAGCGGGATGCCGTGCGCCAACGCCCATGCCGAAACGACGTTGGGCAGGCATTTTTGGCCGCGGCCCCTCGGGCGGTCGGGCTGCGAAAAGACGCCGACCAGCTCAAGCGGCGAGGCGGGCGAGATCAAAAAATCAAGCGTCGGCAAAACGATCGAATCTGAACCAAAAAAGACCGTTTTTAAACACTTCATGAACAGTTTTTAACAGTTTTGAACAATCTAAGGTTAGAAGGCGCTAATTTTTCATTCTCCCCGGCTTTTTGGATGCGGGCTTCTTTTTCAGGGGCTGTTTCTTTTTGGGAGAAAGTTGCTTTTGGGGAGGCTGTTTCTTTTTGCGGCGGGCGGCGATTGTGGCCTTGCGTTCCTGCTCGCGCGATTTGGCGCCGCGCGTCTGGTCGGAGTCGTAGAGCGGGCGGCGCATCTCCGGTTTGCCGACGAGCTGGAATTTGATGGAGACGCCGTAGAGTTTGAACGCCTCCTGAAAACTGCGCTCCAAGTGGCGCTCGTATTCTTCCTCCAAGCGCAACGGCTCGTTGCAGAATATGCGCACGCGCTGCGGGGCGCGACTGACCTGCAAGGCGTAATAGATCTTGAGGCGGCGGCCGCTGACGATGTTGGGGGCGCGGGCCGCGATAATCTTTTGGATCTCGCGGTTGACTTTCGCGGTGGAAAGCTCGCGCGTGTAGCTGTCGTAGACGCTGCGGGCGTAGCGCAAGAGTTCGCCGAGGTTTAAATTTTCCTTGGCGGAGGTGAAAACCACAGGGCAACGCGGCAGGAAGAAAAGTTCCTCAAGGACGGCGTGCAAAAATTTGCGGCGGAATTCCTCGATGTCCTTAAAACCCTGCAGGGGGTCGCTTTTGAATTTGGCCAAGGCCAAGTCCCACTTGTTGACGACGACGACGAGCCCCTTGCCCGCCTTGACGATCTCGCCCGCCACGCGTTTGTCCTGCTTGGTGACACCGCCCAAGGCGTCGATCACGAGGATCGCGACGTCGGAGGCGGCGACCGCCTGCTGGGTGCGCACGGAAGAAAAATACTCGACGGAAGTGGAGAGTTTGGGCGCGGCGCGCAGGCCCGCCGTGTCGACCAATTCGAAATGCCAGACATCCCCTTTTTCGGATGGGTAGTCGAGGTTGTGGGAAATGGCGTCGCGGGTGGTGCCGGGGATCTCGCTGACGATGAGGCGGTCGCTGTTCAACAGGCGGTTGCCGATCGAGGATTTGCCGACGTTGGGCTTGCCCACGAGGCAGATGCGGATGCGGTGCACGTCCACGCCTTCGACGGCCTCGGTTTGCTCGGGCTTGGGGCCGAGGGCCTCCTCGATGGCCTCGCGCAATTCCCCGATGCCGGTGTTGTGCTCGGCGGAAATGGGGAGCGGCTCGCCCAAACCCAAGCGGAAAAAGTCCGCCAGCTCGCGGTCGACTTGGGAGGCGTTTTCGGATTTGTTGAGGACCAAAATCGTGCGCTTGCCGGACTCGCGCAGGCGTTTGGCGATGATCTCGTCTTGCGGGACAAGGCCCGTCTGCGCGTCGAGCACGAGGACGACGACGCAGGCGGATGCCACGGCGAAATCGACCTGCTCGTGGGTCGCCTTTGTCAGCATGGCGGGTGTGCCCGCGATCTCCATGCCGAGCCCCCCCGTGTCCATGAGCAGATAATCGTCGTCCACCACAGAAGAAATGACGTCGCGCGTGACGCCCGGCTGGTCGTGCACGATGGAAATGCGGCGGCGCGTCAGCCGGTTGAACAGGCGACTTTTGCCCACGTTGGGACGGCCGACAAGCGCGACCGAGCGGTTGATTTCCGTATGCACGTTGCTTTCTTTTTAAAATCAGCGCGGGCGGTTTTTGTCGAGCCAGCGGCCGAGGCGGTTGGAGGCCTCGATCAGGTTTTCGTAGCTGGTCGAAAAGGCCGCGCGCACAAAGCCGGCCCCGCTGGGGCCGAAGGCCGTGCCGGGCACCATCGCCACTTTCGCCTCGTGGACCACGCGGGTGGCGAACTCCTTTGAGGAGAGGCCCACCGACGAGATGTCGGGGAAGGCGTAAAAGGATCCGCGCGGCGAATGGCAGGGCAAGCCCAGCTCGTTGAAGCGCGCGACGATGTAGTCGCGGCGGCGGTGGTATTGCTCGCGCATTTTTTCCATGTCCGGCTCGCCCCGGCACAGCGCCTCGAGCGCCGCCTCTTGGCTCAAGATCGGGGCGCAAAGCATGGAATACTGGTGAATCTTCATCATCGCCTCGATCACCGCCGCGGGGCCGCAGGCGTAGCCGATGCGAAAGCCCGTCATCGCGAAAGCCTTTGAAAAGCCGTGCAGGAACACCGTGCGCTCGCGCATGCCGGGGAGGCTCGCGATGCTGGTGTGCTCGCCTTCAAACGTGAGCTCGGAGTAGATCTCGTCGCTCAACACCAGCATGTCTTTTTCGCAGACGAATTTCGCGATTTTTTCGAGCGCGGCGCGGGTGACCGTCCCCCCCGTCGGGTTCGTCGGGAAATTGAGCATGAGCACCTTGCAGCCCGGCTGCCACGCGGCCGCCAGCGCCTCCGGGGTAATGGCAAAATTATCCTTCGCGCTCGTGGGGACCCCGATGGCCTCGCCGAAGGCGAGCGCGACGGACGGGCTATAAGAGACATAGCACGGCTCGTGGTAGAGCACCTTGTCGCCGGGATTCAGGATGGCGCGCAGGGCCAAGTCGAGATTTTCCGAAACGCCCACCCCGACGAGAATCTCCGTGTCGGGGCAATAAGAGACGTCGAAGCGGCGCTCGACGTAAGTCGCGATTTCCTTGCGCAGTTGAAGCAGGCCGCGATTGTCGGTGTAGGAGGTGCGGCCCTTTTCGAGGGCGTAAATGGCGGCTTCGCGGATGTGCCAGGGCGTGACAAAGTCCGGCTCCCCGATACCGAGGGAGATGGCGTCCTTCATCTGGGCTGCGATCGAAAAGAAATCGCGAATGCCGGAACGCGGGATTCCGGCGACGTGAGCGGCCACGAAGCGCTGTGAATCGTCTTTCATAAGAATCAAACTCTATCTAAAAACTAGGTTGTGTTTTAAAATTAGGCGTGATGGCTACGCGTGTCGGTTTTGAGGCATTTTTTCGCGTCCGAGCCGAGGCGATGTGAAGCATCGTTGAGGTGAGGCCGCGAAAAAAGGGCCAAAATCCGGCATGTGGAGGCGTTGCGCATAGTTTTCAAACACAGCCTACGGGCTGACAACCGGCTTGTCGGGATTGGGCTGCGGGGCCTCGAGCAGAAAGCCCTGCTCCTTGTAGGGGCGCAGCATGAAGTGCGTGGAGGTCGAAACGACCCCTCCGATCGTGGCCAGACGCTCGTACACGAAGGCCGCGACTTTGCGCAAATTCGGCGCGCGCACAAACAGCAGCAGGTCGTACGCGCCGGACATCAGGTAGCAGTTTTCCACCTGCTCGAACTGGCTGATGCGGGACGCCAGACGGTCGAAGCCGCCCTCGCGCTCGGGGCTGATCTTCACCTCGATGACGGCGCGCACGCTGTTTTCGTCGATGTCTGGGCGCAGGATGGGACGCCAGCCGAG
>JAVBTG010000193.1:0-7147 GCA_031556275.1 Opitutales bacterium | reverse complement strand
GGTCGCGCCGCAACTCTTCCAAAACAGGCCGCGGTCCCATTTCCTGAAAGACGATGATGTCGGGGTTGACGCGGCGGATGGCCGCGCGCAGGGCCGCCTTTTCCGATTCGGGTTTGGGATAAGCCTTTCGAAAAACCCCCTCCACCTGCCGGTCGCACACGTTGTAGTTGCGCACGTTCCACGTGGCAAGGCGCACCGTCTCGCCGCATAACAGGCCGGTCGCCGCGAACGCCAGAAGCGCCCTTGCTAGCGCGCGCGTCGTCATCCGCCTCAAAGTTTGGCGGCCACTTCGGCCTTTTTGCGCTGTTTTTCCAATTCGAGCCATTGCACGTCGCGCCCGGGCATCACGAAATAAAAATTCGGCGCGGTGACGTTGGGGCGCACGTGCTCGACCATGAGGGTAAACTGCTGGGTACCATCCTCGCTGTATGCCATCCGAAAAGGATACATGACCCCGTCCACCGCGCGCCAATCCGACAGCACGGCCAGCCCCGCGTGGTCGCGGTCGCCGAAATGCGGGAAAACGCGGACGTACTTGGGCAAGAGGGTCTTGGAATCCAGCATAAAGGAGCCTTTCAGGCCCTGCCTGGCGTTTTTAAAACTTAAAACTTTGTAGGAAACGCCGTCGACTGTCTCGTCGGGACCCGCGGTGAACACAAAGCCCTTGCGTTCGAGCGAATACACGTTGTCGAAAATCGCGGCCAGATAGAGCAGGCCTTCGTGGGTTTCCGCCGGGGCCGCCGAGGCGTCGCGGTTGCCGGAGGCCGACGGGATCACGATCCATGAAAAATGGCCGTCCCAGCCGCGCACCAGCTCTGTCTCCTGCGTGCGGATGTTGAAGCGCACGAAGGACGGCTGCGCCAGCCACAGCTCGAAATCCTGAATGAGCGTCTGCGCGTTGCCGGCGGCGTCGCGGATCACGGCGTCGACCTTGCCGGAAAGTTTTAGCGTGCGCAGATTTTCCAGATGCGGACGCCCGCCCATCGCCTTGTAGTAGTCGTACAAGAGGTTAATCGTGTTTTTGGAGGCGGCGGCGTCCTGCCCCATGCCGACACAGGCGGCGCACAAAAAAGCGCACACCAAAAAGGCCCGCGCGAAAAACTGTCGTGTGCGATGTGCCATATCCTTATTAGAGCAACGCATTTGCGTTGCTTCGTAAAGCCAAAACTTGGGCGCGCGGGTCAGGGAGTCGCGCGGTTGAGCGCTTCGGTGCGTTCCACGAGCGTGGGGTGCGAATAGTGGAAGAAGCTGTACAACGGGTGCGGGGTCAGGTTGCTTAAATTCGCGGTGTGGAGCTTGCGCAGGCCCGCGACGAGGGCGTCGGGGGAGCCGAGCGCGGCTTTGGCGAAGGCGTCGGCTTGGTATTCGTTGCGGCGCGACCATATGTTGGTCAAGGGGGTCAGCCAGAAGGTAATGATGCCCGCGCCTAGGACGAATATGGGCAACGCGGCATATAGCCCGTCGGCCACCGTGAAACCGAAGCTTTCCAAAAACCACGGGGCTTGCGCCAAGTAGGCGATAACGCCGAAGGCCGCGAGGCTCATGAGGGAGGACACTGCTATCATGCGGGGCACATGGCCCTTGCGGTAGTGGCCGATCTCGTGCGCCAAGACCGCGCGCAACTCGTCGACGGAGAGCTGGTTGATCAGGGTGTCGTACAATACGATGCGGCGGAACCGGCCAAAGCCCGTGAAAAACGCGTTGGAGTGACCGCTGCGCTTGCTGCCGTCTATGACTTGGATCGTGGAGGCGTGAAAGCCCGTTTGGTCGGAAAGGGCCATGAGGGCGTCGCGCAGTTCGCCTTCCGGCAGGGGGCTGAGCTTATTGAACAAGGGGAGGATCAGGCGGGGGTACAATACGAGCATCAGCAACTGGAACACCGTCAGCGCCAGCCACGCCCAGAGCCACCACAGCGGCAGGGAATGCGCGATCCATAAAATGAGCGTCAATAGCGGCCAACCGATAATCAGGCCGACCAGCAGGCCCTTGAATTGGTCGACCCACCACAGGCCCTGTGTGCTTTTGTTAAAGCCGTAGCGCGCCTCGAGGACGAACTGGTGCCACCAGTCCCACGGCAGGCCGGGCAGGCTCGTCACCCACAAGGCCGCCAAAATAACCAGCGCATAGCCCCATGAACCGGTCGCGCCGACGCTTCCCGAGAGGGTGTGGAACAGCCATGGAAGAAAACCTGTGAATAAAACGAGGGCCAGAACGACAGCGCCGTAGATGCCGCTCGCTGTGTCGAAACGGCTCGTGGCCAGCGTGTAGCGCACGCTTTTTTCATACGTTTCCCCGTCCACGACTCCGGCCAGCTCTGAAGGGAGGGCGTCGCCGCGCGCGCGGACGTGGCAGGCGTTCATGTATTCCAAGACGCATTCCACGGCGGTTTTGGCCGCCAGCAGGATCGCGCAGATGAGCAAGGTTTCGTTCATAGGGAAACAAGTCTGGGGCAAAATCGCCCCAAAGGAGGGGTATCTTCAAATTCCGCATGGTGGATGCGACAGGCGGTTTGGGGGCATTTTCCCGGCTTTCGAACCGAGGCGATGCAGCGCATCGTCGAGGCGAGGAAACGGGAAAAGGGCCCAAACCCGGCCAAGCAGACGCCGTGTGGAATTTGAAGATACCCCTCCTACATCCCTTTGAATTAATACTTGGCGCGGCAAAAAGAAAAGATTAACTTTACAAAAAAGCTATTTCCTTTTTCCAAAGGGGCGGCTTGCCTTCCATTTTCACCACCATGGCCACCGACAAGAAAAAACCGGCCCCGCCCGGCTTTGAGGATTCGCTCAAAGCCCTGCAGGCGCTGGTCGAGGGGCTGGAGAAAGGCGACGTGCCGCTGGAGGAATTGGTGGCCAAATTCACCGAGGGGCACGCGCTGATCAAGCGCTGCCAAGAGCAACTCAACGGCGCGCGTTTGCGCCTCGAACAACTGCGCCAGCAGGACGACGCCCCCGTCCCGATGGACGACCCCGAGTCCCCACGGGACTGACGACTTTTTCCATGTCGATTTTGGAACGCATATCCGGCCCTGCGGACGTCAAGGCCCTTTCTCCCGAGGAACTGCCCGTCTTGGCGGACGAAATCCGCAAGGAAATCATCGCCGTGACTTCCCATAACGGCGGACACGTGGGGCCCAACCTCGGCGTGGTGGAGCTGTGCATCGCCCTGCACCGCGTGTTCGACACGCCCAAGGACAAGATCTTGATGGACGTCTCGCACCAAGGGTACGTCCACAAGCTGCTCACGGGCCGCGCCGACCGCTTTAAGACGCTGCGCTCGACCGGCGGCATTTCGGGCTTTCTCAACCGCGAGGAAAGCCCACACGACGCCTACGGCGCGGGGCACGCGGGCACCGCCTTTTCCGCCGCGATCGGCATGGCCGCCGCGCGCGACCTGAAGGGGACGGACGAGAACGTGGTGGCCATTGTCGGCGACGCCGCCCTCACCTGCGGGGTGACGATGGAGGGCATCAACCACGCGGCGGAGGCGACCAAGCGGGTCATTTTCATCCTCAACGACAACGAGTGGTCGATCGCGCGCAACGTCGGGGCCGTCGCGCAGTACCTGAACAACCTGATAACGAACCCGCACTACAAGCGGTTTCACCACGACATCGCGTCCCTCATCAAAAAGATGCCGGGGGGCGAAAACATTTTGGAGCTGGGCGGGCGCGCCAAATCGGGGGCGAAGGATTTTATCGTGCCCTCATCGTTGTTTGAAAAATTCGGCGTGCGCTATCTTGGGCCGATCGACGGGCACGACATCCCGCTGCTGGAGCAGTACCTCCAGTTCGCCAAGGAGGAAACCGACCAGCCCATCCTCTTGCACGTGCTGACGACCAAGGGCAAGGGCTACGCCCCCGCCGTCAACAACCCCGAAAAATTCCACGGGGCCAGCCCTTTCGACATCGAGACGGGCAACAGCACCCCCCCCGCCCCCGGCACGCCGGAAAATTGGCAGGACGTCATGGGCCACGCGCTCGTACGTTTCGCCAAAAAGGATTCCAGCGTCGTCGGCATCACCGCCGCCATGCGCGCGGGCACGGGGATGATCCACCTTTCCAAGGAGGTGCCCAAACAGTTTTTCGACGTGGGCATCGCCGAGGAGCACGCGTGCGTGTTCGCCGCGGGGTTGGCCGCCTCGGGGCTCAAGCCCGTCGTCGCCATTTACTCGACGTTTTTGCAGCGCGGCTACGATATCATCCAGCACGATATCTGCCTGCAGAATTTGCCCGTCACCTTTGTGATGGACCGCGCGGGGCTCTCGGCCAACGACGGAGCCACCCACCACGGGTTGTACGACATCGCGTATTTGCGGCACATCCCGCGCGCCGTCGTCATGCAGCCCAAGGACGAGGACGAATTGGCGGACATGATGCACACTGCTCTCACGATGGGGGTGCCCTCCTTCATCCGCTACCCGCGCGGCGCCGCGCAGGGGGCCGCCGTCAAGGCGGAGCCCGCCTGCCTGCCCTTGGGCAAGGCCGAGGTGTTGCGCGAGGGCGCGGACGTTGTCATCTGGGCGCTGGGACCGTGGGTGTTCGAGGCCTTGCAAATCGCCGAGGAGCTTTCGAAGGAAACGGGGCTGTCGATCGGCGTCGTCAACGCGCGCTTTGCCAAGCCGCTCGACCGCGAGCTGCTCATTTCCCAGACGGAAGGCGGCGCGAAGCTCGTCGTCACCATGGAAGACCACACCATTGTCGGGGGATTCGGCTCCGCCGTCATGGAAGCGTTGCAGGAAGCCGGCATCTCGACGCCCGTCGAACGCCTCGGCTGGCCCGACCAGTTCGTCACCCACGCCTCGACGGTGGAGGACGTGCGGGCGATTTACAACGTGAGCGAAACGGACTTCAAAAAACAGATCTTGGCGCGCGTAAAAGCGCTCGGGATTGCACGGTAAAAAGTGGGAAAATCAAAAAAAAATCTCATTCTGACTTTCTTTTTCACCATTCACCTATAAATTATCCAATGCGTATGCGTATCCAATCAATCATCGCCGCAGTCGCCGCCCTCTCGGGCGCTCTGTTCTTTAACGCTTGCTCCACGCAGGTAGCCGTCAATTCCTCGGCCGATTCCGTGGCGACATTCCGCAACGGGGTGTTCTACGGGAAACTCTCGGGCGAATACGCCGCGGTCTTCCGCGCCACCAACAAGGCGCTCGACCAGCTCGGCTACATGCGCGTGGGCGAAATTCCGGAACAGACCGCCATGACGGTCGTGGCCCGAGGGACTGGGGATGTGCGCGTGCACGTCCAACTGACCCGCAGCGCCAAGGAACCCGGCGTGATCAACGTGCGCATCGCCGTCGGGCGGGGCGAACTGCCCGCCTGTCAGAACATCTTTAACAAGATTTCTGCCAATCTCTAACCACACAAACACACACACCTATGTCTAAACTCAAACTCATCCTCTCGTTGTGCGCCATCGGCGCCGCCGCGTTCTTCGCAACCGGTTGCCAGTCCACGCAGGTCGCGGTCGCCTCCAAGTCCTACGGCACCGCCGAATACCGCAACGGCTGCCTGTACGGCAAAGTCAAGGGCACCGTCGACAAGGTGTTCGTGGCCTCCAACAAGGCCATCGACAAGCTGGAGTACTTCCGCACCACCGGCGACGAGGCCGCCAAGTCCATGACCCAGACGGTCGTCGCGCGCGCCAAGGGCGATCTGCGCATCGAGATCCTGCTCGAAGAGAAGCAGCCCGGCGTGACGGACGTGCGCATCGCCTTCGGCAGCGGCGACTCCGCCAAGTCTCAGGCGATCTTGAACAAGATCCACGACGAGATGTAATCGACGCGGAAACTGCCCGCCCGGCGCAAGCCGGACGGTGTGAAAAAAACCGGAAAACCCGATTGGGGTTTCCGGTTTTTTTGTGCGCCCGGCCCGTGAAAAATATCTTGCAAGCCGGAAAATTGGGGCAGAAAATTGCACTCTTGAGAAACGGCCCCCTTCCTCCCCTGCCCCCCGCCGACACACGCGCGCTTGCGCATGCCGGACCGCACGCGCGCGGCGTTGTGTTTGCCCGCCCGAAAAAACCTTCCGCCCGCCCCGCCCGCATGCATTTGAGAAACCTTTTTTGGGCGGTGTTTTTCCTGACGGGCGTGGCGTCGGCTTGCCGCGCCGCCGACACCGCGCCGATTCCCCACGACGAGAACGGCCAAAAGAACGTCTTGGTGGTCTCCTCTTATTCGGAGGAGATCGAATGGGGGCACGACGTCATATCCGGTTTTTCCAAGGCGTTTTCCGAGCATAAATACCCGGTGAGCAAATACGAGCTGGGCGTGCTGCGCAACCCGGGGATGGTCCCCCTGTCGTCCGACTTGGAAAACATCCTGCTGCGCGTGCGCCAGAAAAACGTGTCGCTGCTGGTGGCCATCGACACCGCCGCGATCGAGCTGGTCCGCGAGAACATGGCGCAGTTTCCCGACGACCTGAAAATCATTTTCGGGGGCACGCTCGCGCATTACGGACCACAAAACCCAGACGCCCACGTCGTCTACATCCACAAGCACATCGAGTTCGCCAAGAACATGGCCTTGGGGGAAAAGCTGTTCCCGGGGGCGAAAAAAGTATTCGTGCTCACGGGCGGCGGGCTGGAGGGACGGACGCTGGAGCTCGCCTTGAAGCAGGCCGCCAACACGTACAGGGACCACGATTTTGAGTTCATCAACGGGCGCGACCTTTCCACGGCCAAGCTGCTGGAGCGCATCGGCGCGCAGGCCCTCTCGGAAGAGCCGTTTTTTGTGCTGCTGTTCTCTTGGGCCAGCCAGAAGGACGACTATTACCTGTCGGCGAACCTGCGCGAAATCGTCATCATGAACGCCGCCAAGGGGCGGGCGCTGAGCCTCATGGGCCAGAACCTGCCCCATTGCGCCGGCGGCTACACCCTCGACGGCTCTGAAATGGGCGCCTTCATCGGCGAGACGGCGAAAAAGATGCTGGCGGGCAATCTCCCTGTCGGCTTTTTGGAAAAAACGCCGCAGCCCAAACTCAAACTGAACAAGGAAAAACTTTTGGCGATGGGCGTGCCCCTCGAAAACGTGCCGCCCTCCGCCGTTTTTTACGCGACCCCGCCCGGGTTCCTCGACGATATCGGGCCGCGCGACGTCGCCATAGCGCTGGCCGTCGTGGCGGCGGTGATCGCGCTGCTGG
>JAVBTG010000016.1:0-17606 GCA_031556275.1 Opitutales bacterium | reverse complement strand
TTGCGGTTGCCGCTCAAGACGCTCGCGCACACCAAATCGTTCGCGCGGATAGATTCCTCGATACCGGCGTCGAGCGGGCCGCTGTTGCCGATGCAGGTGGCGCAGCCGTAGCCCGCGAGATTGAAGCCGAGGGCGTCGAGGGCGTCCTGCACGCCCGCAGCGGCCAGATAGTCGGAGACGACGCGCGAGCCGGGCGTGAGCGAGGCTTTCACGAAGGCGGGCTTGGACAATCCCTTTTCGACGGCCTTTTTCGCCAAAAGCCCCGCCGCCAGCATGACGGAGGGGTTGGAGGTGTTCGTGCAACTCGTGATCGCGGCGATCGCCACGGCACCGTCGCGCAGGGAAACGTTCGTCCCGTCGGCCATCGTGACCGCGTGGGATTTCTTCAAATCTTCCGCCTGTTTGCCGAAGCCGCCTTCCTTGACGGGCTTTGCAAAAAGGGATTCAAACTGGCCCTTCACGTTTTCGAGGGCGATGCGGTCTTGCGGGCGTTTGGGCCCGGCCACGCAGGGGCGGATGTCCGCGAGACTGACGCGAATCACTTTCGAGTAATCCACATCCCCCTTGCGCGGGATGCCGAACATGCCCTGTGCCTGATAGTACGCCTTCACCAAGGCCACCTGCGCGTCCGTGCGTCCGCTCGTGTGCAAGAATTCGAGCGTCTTTTCGTCGACGCCGAAATAGCCCATCGTGGCCCCGTACTCGGGGGCCATGTTGGCGATCGTGGCGCGGTCGGCCACTCCGAGACTCGCGGCCCCCTCGCCAAAATATTCGACGAATTTGCCGACGACCTTTTCCTTGCGCAAGATCTCGGTGAGAGTGAGGGCCAGATCGGTCGCCGTCACGCCTTCGGACAGCGCGCCTTCGAGCAGCACGCCCACCACTTCGGGCGTCTGGAACTACACGGGCTGCCCCAGCATCCCCGCCTCGGCCTCGATGCCGCCGACCCCCCAGCCGACGACGCCCAGTCCGTTGATCATCGTGGTGTGCGAGTCGGTGCCCACCAACGTGTCGGGGTAGTAGACGGTTTTCCCGTTTTCATCGGTCGAAAATACGAGTTTGGCCAAATACTCCAAATTGACCTGATGGATGATGCCGATCGACGGCGGCACGACGCTGAACGTCTCAAACGCCTGCTGGCCCCACTTTAAAAATTCGTAACGCTCGCGGTTGCGCTCAAACTCGAGCTTGAGGTTGGTCTCGTAGGCGGTGGCGGTGCCCGCGCAGTCAACCTGCACGGAGTGGTCGACCACCATGTCGACGGGCACGAGCGGCTCGATGAGCGCGGGATCATGCCCGAGGGCGGCCACGGCCTCGCGCATGGCGGCGAGGTCGACCAGCAGGGGAACCCCCGTAAAATCCTGCAACACGATGCGCGAGACCACGAAAGGGATCTCCTCCGCCGCGGGCTTGATTGCGTTCCACGCGGCCAGACGTTTGACGTCGGCCTCGTGCACGCGCACGCCGTCGCAGTTGCGCAGGACGGACTCCAAAACGACGCGGATACTGCCGGGCAAACGCGAGATTTTGCCGAGGCCGTATTTTTCCAATGCGCCTAAGGAATAAAAATGCCCCTGAGAGCCGTCGGGCAGCGTGAACGTGCTGAGTGTCTTGAAGGGATCCGTCATGTCTGTGCGAATAAAGGGATAAAAAAAATAATTATCCGCCATCGCATAAAATGCAAGGGCGGATAATTAGACAGGCAGAAACGATCCGACGGCTACTCCTTCAACGCCGCCTGAATCGCCGCGAAATCGGGCAAAACATCGGGTTTGTCGCTCACCCACGCGTAGCGCACCACGCCGTCTTTGCCGATCACGAAGGCGGAGCGCTTGGCAACGCCCTTGAAACCGATGAAATCGGCGTACTGCGCGCCGTAGGCGGCGCAGACTTCCTTGTTGAAGTCGCTCAAGAGGGTTAGAGTGATGTTTTTCGCCTTGGCCCAGCCTTCCTGCGCGAACGGGCTGTCCACGCTGATGCCGTACACGGCCGCGTCCAGCCCCTTGTAGGCGTCGAGGTTGTGGCTCACGCTGCACAATTCTTCCGTGCACACGCCCGTGAAGGCGAAGGGGAAAAACAACAAAACAGTGGCTTTTTTGCCGAAATTGTCAGCCAGCGCGACGTCTTTCAAGCCGTCGTCGTTTTTTGTTTTCAAGGTGAACAGAGGCGCCTTGTCGCCTTTTTTGATGGTGTCCATAAAAGCCATTATACCTCATTTTTTCCAAACATGCACGCGTTGGAGTCTTTTACAGGGAAAGAAGGCTTGTTTAGAGGGCGTCAAAGCGGTTAAATTGGCGGGAATTGACGACTCTATAAAAAGAAAGAGGCGTCTTTTTTGATATTGAACCGATGAATCAGAACCTACTCGCCGAACTCAGCCGCAACACCGACTCCTTTATCGGTGGCGAAGCCCTGATCGAACGCATTGCCTCCGGCAAGCGTCTGCGCGTGAAGCTGGGGGTCGACCCCACGCGCCCCGACCTCACTTTCGGGCACATGGTGGTGCTCAACAAACTGCGCCAGTTCCAGGAACTGGGCCACGAGGCCGTCCTCATCATCGGCGACTATACCGCCGCCATCGGCGACCCCTCGGGTCGCGATTCCACCCGCCCCGTCCTGAGCGCCGAACAGATCGAAAAGAACGCCGCCACTTACCTTGAGCAGGTGTTCATGATTTTGGACGAGTCGCAAACGGCTGTCTACCGCAACAGCGAGTGGCTCTCGAAAATGCGCTTCGACGACGTGCTGGCCCTCGCCCGCCAGATGACGGTGGCGCAGATGCTTGAGCGCGACGACTTCGCCAAGCGCTATTCTGAAAAAAGCCCCATTTCGCTGGTCGAGTTCATTTACCCGCTCATGCAGGGGTACGACTCGGTGATGATCCGCTCCGATATCGAGATGGGCGGGCGCGACCAGCTCTTCAATCTCTTGGTCGGGCGCGTGCTGCAAAAGAACGCGGGGCAACCGGAACAGGCGGCCCTCACGATGCCGCTGCTCGTCGGCCTGGACGGGCAACGCAAGATGTCCAAGAGCTACGACAATTACATCGCCTTCAACGACGCCGCGCCCGATATGATGGGCAAGATCATGTCGATCTCCGACGACACGATGTGGGAATATTACCGTCTGCTGCTGGAAAAAGATACCGACGCCATCGCCAAGCTGAAAGCGGGGCACCCGATGGAGGCCAAAAAAACGCTCGCGGCCACGCTCGTGGGGCAGTTCCATTCGCTCGAAACCGCCAAACGCGAGCTGGAGCAGTGGGAAAAAGTGCACTCCAAGGGCGAGGCGCCCGACGAGATGCCCGAACTTTCCTGGAAAGAAAAATTCGACGCGCCCGAAGCCTCGCTTGTCGACGCCGTCGCGGCCAGCGGGCTCTTCCCCAGCAAAAAGGAAGTGCGCCGCCTGATCGAACAGGGAGCCATCAAGGTCAACGACGAGCGTTGCGACGATCCCCTGCAAAAACTCGCGGCCCCGGAAGCGGGCACGCCGCTTGTCATCCAATCGGGCCGACGCATTTTCTTTAAATACGTCCCGTAACGATTTTTCCGTATGAGCGACACGCCCACGAGCCTCAGCGAAAAGCCAAAAAGTATTTGGTCCGAGGCATGGGCGTATATGAAGGGGACCGGCATCCGCCTGTTTCCTTTGCGCCGCGCGCTGAAAAATTACACGCTCAAGGACGCGAGGGCCGATGCCAAGGCGGGCCTGAACGTCGCCCTGCTCGACTTCCCGCAAAGCATGGCCTATGCCATGATCGCGGGGCTGCCGATTCTTTTCGGGCTGATCGGCTCGGCTGTTTCCTCGATCGTCGGACCGTTTTTCGCGGGCTCGCGCTTCGTGATGCTGGGGCCGACCAACGCCTCCGCCGTGCTGCTGTTGTCGGGCCTTTTGTCCGTCAACCTCCCGCACGAGGAGTGGCCGGCGGTGCTGCCGCTGCTGTTGCTGATGGTCGCGGGAATCCTGCTTTTCGGCACGCTGATCCGCGCGGCCTCGTTTGTGCAGTACATCTCGCGCAGCGTGCTCACCGGCTACATCACGGCGGCGGCGCTGTTAATCATCGTCAACCAGATCCCCGCCGCGTTCGGTTTTCACACGGCCCGCCAGAGCACCGTCGCCCAGACGCTCGCGGAGGACATCCGACACATTTCCGAGTTTACGTGGGACAGCGTCGGCCTCGCGCTGTTGACGGGGGTCATTTATGTGCTAGGCAAACGCTTTTGGCCCAAGGCCCCGCATGTGGTCATCGCGGTTGCGGTGGTGTCTTTCGTCGGGTTTTTGTGCGAAAAATTTTTCCCGACTCAATTCGTGTTCGAAACGCTGGGGGCCGTGTCCATCGAAAGCATGGGCCTGCGGCTGCCGACGTTCAGTCTGGAATTGTTCTCGCAGCTCGCGAGCCCCGCGTTCGCGATCGCGTTCTTGTGCATTTTGGAAAGCGCCTCGATCGCCAAGACGCTGGCCGCCCGCAGCGGCGACCGCTTCGACCCCAACCAGCAGATGTACAGCCTAGGGCTGGCGAACCTCGCCAACGCCTTCACGGGCGGGATGCCTGCCTCCGGCTCCCTCACGCGCTCGACGCTCAATTGGTCCAGCGGGGCGCGCACGGGGGTTTCGAGCATTTTCAGCGGGCTGTTGTTGTTGCTGGGGCTGCTGCTGTTCGGAAGCCTGTTGCGCTACGTGCCCAAACCGGTATTGGCCGCGCTTATCATCTCGGTCGGCGTCTCGCTCATCAACCGTGGGCAGATCCGCACGATGGTGCGCGCCACCAAATCGGATGCCACGGCCTTCGGTTTCACCTTTTTCGGCGGCTTGTTCTTCCCGCTGGACACCGCCATCTACATGGGGGCTGCCGCCTCCATCATCCTTTTCCTGCGCAAGGCGGCCAACCCCGAGATGATGGAGATCGGCTTTAACGACGAGGGGGAGCTCACGGAAAAGACGCCGCAAGGGGCAGCCGAACTGCGCGAGACGCCCGACATCTCGATCGTGCACGTGGAGGGCGACTTGTTCTTCGCCGCCTCCGACATTTTTCTGGACCAAGCCCGCATCCTCGTCGCCGACCCGAACAAGCGCATCACCATCTTGCGCCTGCGCAACGCCCGCCACCTCGACGGCACGACGGCGATGGCGATAGGGGATCTCGTCAAATTCGCCCGCTCCATGGGCCGCGACATCATCATCAGCGGCGCGACCCCCGACATCGAACGGGTGTTGCGCAACTCCGGCATCCTCAAACTGCTGGGCGAGGAAAATTTCTTCCCCCAAATAGCGGCGAACCCCAACATCGCCACCCGCAACGCCCTCAGGCGAGCGCAGGAAATTCTGGGGCAAAAAGACGCCAACATCGTCATCTACGCCAAGCATAAGGCGGAGCCGGAAGGTGAGAACGGCCCGGCGGAAGAGAAGTCTTCAGCCTCTTAAACGTCCGATATCGGGACGCTACAGACGCACGTTTTCGTAGTGGAAAATTTCCGCCACTTTGTCGGCGCGCAACCGCACTTCCACGACATCGTAGCGATAGGAGGGCGGCGGTTTTCTGCGCAGCAGGCGCACATAAGAACGGGCCGCGCGGGCAAACGCCGTTCGTTTGCGTTGGGTGAGCGAGTCGTACCCCTGCACCAGCGCCTTTTCGTCGCGCGCGCGCACCTCGACAAACACGAGCATCTTGCCGTCCTTGGCCACAATGTCGAGCTCCCCTCCCCCGACCTTGCAGTTGCGGATAAGGATTTTAAAACCCTTCTTTTTGAGCAATTTCGCCGCCGCCTTTTCGCCCAGACGCCCCCGCGCGGCCCGCGTGCCCTTTGCGGGGATGCCGAGCTTTTTTTCAATCCAGCCGCGCAGGCGTTGAAAGAGATTCATGGTCGCGCCCATCCTAAAAAAACCTTCGCTTAAAGCGAAGGTTTTTTATTTTACGTCATGGGTTAACGTCCGGAATCCAAATCGGCATTGGTCACGGTTTCGCCTTTTTTCTCGTCGAAGCGCATGGAGACTAGGCGTGTGACACCGCGCTCCTGCATGGTCACCCCGTAGATGCGGTTGGCCGCCGCGATCGTGCGCTTGTTGTGGGTGATGATCAGGAACTGCGAGTATTTGGTGAAGTCGCGCACGATCTCGGTGTAACGACCGACGTTGGCGTCGTCGAGCGGGGCGTCCAGCTCGTCGAGCACGCAGAAGGGGGATGGCTTCACCATGTAGATCGCGAACAGCAGCGAGAGCGCCGTCATCGTCTTTTGGCCGCCTGAGAGCAGCGAGAGGCTGCGCAGCTTCGTGCCCGGGGGGCGCGCCACGATGTCGACGCCGCTGTCGAGCAGGTCTTCGGATTGCACCAGGTGCAACTCCGCTTCGCCCCCGCCGAAGAGCTTGTTGAAGGTGAAGTGGAAATTTTGGCGGATCTGCTCGAACGTCTGCTTGAAAAGTTCCTGCGAGGTCTGGTTAATATCGTCGATCGCCTTGACCAGCTCGTTTTTGGAGTTCCACAGGTCGTCGGACTGTCCCTTCAGGAAGTCGTAGCGCTGCTTGAGTTCGGCGTATTCCTCGATGGCGAGGGTGTTGACGGCGCCCATGTTGGCGATGCGCTCGCGCAGGTCTGCGATCTCGCGGGAGAGCGGCTCCCAGTCCGCCGCGTCCATGGCCTCGAGGTCTTCGGGCGTGGGGTCGCCGCGCTCCTTTTTGGGGCGCGCCTCCAGCTCGGCGTCGTCGTCGATGTCGTCGAAATTCACGCGCTTTTCAAAATTCTCGTCGGCCTGCCAGAGCGACTGTTTCCAGTCGACAGTGCGCACGTCGAGCTGGTGGTCGGCGAAGACTTTCTCCTCGATGAAACGGGCCTGCGCGCGCTCCTCGGTGAGTTTGACCTCGCACTGGGTGAGGTCGACGGCCTTGCTGCCCTGAATGTCGCGCTCCCCGCGCATGGCGTCCTCGCGCTCGCGGATGAGCTGCTCGACGTTTTGCAGCTCGGCGCGGTCTTTTGCAAGGGATTCATTGGTGACGGCGAGCGTCTCCGCCAATCGTCCGGCCTTGGCCTGTGATTCGGCGCTCTCGGCCTCGAAGCGGGCGATCTGCTCGACAAGGGTGTCGATCTCGCGGCGGCGGGTTTCCAAACGGTTTTGCGCGTCGGATTTTTGCCGTTGAAGGTCGCCCAATCCGCGGTCGAGCAATTCCAAGCGCTGGCGTTTTTCAGCCAGTTCAATGCGGATCTGGTTGAGGGATTCTTGATGGGCGTCGCGCCGTCCGCGCGCGGTGTTCACATCGGCCTCCTTGGCGGCGATCGCGGCTTTTTGGCCCTCGATCTGCGCCTCGGCCTCGGCCAGTTGGGCGCGGCCTTTTTCCAGCCGTTCGGTCATTTCCTGACGGCTGGACTCCAACGCCTCCAACTGTGCCTTTTGGCGGGCAAGCTGCTCGGCGTTTTGGGCGAGGGTTTGGGTGACGGCGCGTTCCTCGGCCTGCAACGTGTTCAGCTCCTGCTGGATTTCCGCCATGCGCGCGCGGCGCTGCTCCACCGTTTTTTCGGCGGCGTCCATTTGCGCCTGAAGGCGCATGGCCTCTTCGTTGAGGGCGGTCAGGGCATCGTTTTTCTGGGTGAGTTCCGCCTTCTTTTTGCGGATCTCGGCCTCGCGGGCCATGAAGCTGGAAGGCTTGTCGGAGCCCTTGTCGCGCCCGCCGAAAACAAGGCCGCGCGCGTCCACGAGCTCGCCCTGTGCGGTGACGACTTGTTCAAAGGAAAAATCAGGGTTCTGGCCCCACCATTCGAGGAAGACGCCCAAATCCTGCGCGAAATAACACCCCGCCAAGAGGCGGTCGAGCAACGGACCCACGTCGTCGCGGCGCGGCGTCACGGCACTGCGCGCAGGGGAAAGGAATTCGGGCAGTTTCGCGGCGGCGATTGCCGTTCCCTTGGCGGAGGGCACTTGGAAGCACGCGCGGCCCAAGCGGCGCTCCTGCAGGGCGTTGACGGCCGACAACGCCTGTGTGGCGTCGGCCACTGCTATCGCGTCGATGGCGGGGCCAAGCAGGGTTTCAAAGGCGCCCATCCACGCCTCGTCCACATCGACAAAGCGGCTGAGCACCGTGCAGTCTTTCGCGGGGATGATCTCGCCCAGCTCGCCCTTCAAGACGGCCTTCGCGCCCTCGGAAAATCCCTCGAGTTTGGACTGCAGGCTTTCGAGCGCCTGCACGTGGGCTGCCGCGCGGGCGACCTCGCGGTCCATCTCCTGAATACGCTGTTGGCAGGTGCGGAATTCCCCGCGCAGGCGGGTTGTTTCGGCAAGGGCTTCCTCGACCTGCGCGTTGGCGGCGGCGGCCTCCTCGCGGCGCATTTGGGCCGCGGACACAATCTCGTCCATGCGCCGCTGGTGCGTGGCGCGCTCGGATTCGAGCTGGGAAAGCCCGTCGCCGATGGCGGCGTGCTTCACTTCAAAAGTTTTTAGCTCCACTTCCAAATTCGTGCTGTTGGAGCGGATGCGGGTGATGCCGCTTTCGAGCATCAGCAAATCTTGACGGGCGTCCTGCACGGCCTTTTCGGCCTGCGCGATTTCCTGCAAAATGCCCTCGAACACGCGGTTGTTTTCCTGAAACACGCTGTCGGAGGAACCGACCGTGTCCAGCGCGCTGCGCTTTTGCTCGGAGTCGGCGGCGAGGCGCGATTCGATCTCGCCCATCAGTCCCTCGAGCGAGCCGATCTCCTTTTCGATGGCACCGATGCGGGTTTTATGGTCGGCGGCGCGCACTTGGGCGGTCTGGGATGCCGCCTCGGCCTGTTCCTTTTCGGAACGCAAATTGGAGGCCGTCTGCTGCACTTCCTGAATGCGCAGGGCCAGCTCCTGCCGCTGGGATTTCGCCAAAGACACCCCTTCCTCGCGCTCGCGCAGGCCCTCGATAATGGTGCCGACCTCGCCTTTGAGCACGCCTATGCGCTCCTCCAATTCGCCGACCGCGCGGTGCCGCGCGGCGAAGGTGAACGACTGCAGTGCCAAATCCAAATGGGTGAAGCGGTGCTTTAGCCGCTTGTAGCGCAGCGCCTTGCCCGCCTGCCGCTTGAGGGAACCGATCTGGCGGTTGACCTCCTCGATCACGTCGGTGACGCGAGAGAGGTTTTGGTCGACCAACGCCAGTTTGCCCATCGCCTCCTTGCGTTGGCTCTTGTAGCGGGTGATTCCGGCGGCCTCCTCGAAAATGACGCGGCGGTCCGCCGGGTTGGCGGACAAAATCTGGTCGATCTGCCCCTGCACCATGAAGGAATAGGACACACGGCCCACGCCCGTGTCCATGAACAGGTTTTGAATGTCCTTCAGGCGGCAGTGCTTGCCGTTTAAAAGATAGTCGCTCTGGCCGTCGCGCGAGACGCGGCGGGTGATCTCCACTTCGTGGTAGGAGGTTCCCAGTTCCTTTTCGCAGTCGGTGAAGGTCAGCGTCACCTCGCACAGCGGCAGCGGCTTGCGCTGGTCGGTACCGGCGAAAATCACGTCGTGCATCTTGCCGCCGCGCAGGGCTTTGGCGCTCTGCTCGCCGAGCACCCAGCGGATGGCATCCACGATATTGCTCTTGCCGCAGCCGTTGGGCCCCACGATGGCGACGACGCCTTGCGAAAGCCCCATGCGGGTGCGGTCCGCAAAGCTCTTAAAACCGTTGATGACAATCTCGCGTAAATACATGCCGGAAATATAAGCATTTCATTGTGAAAGCCGCCCGCTTCACACGCAACGAAAAAGCCTTTTTCTTCCTTTTTTTGCGCCTCAACCGCTTTTTATCCCCAAAAACGCGTGAATAGGTCAAATTGCGCCTTGCGTTAAAAATTGACGGGGCTTTAGATGGTTTTTCCGCCTGTTTTTCTATCATGAACACCGACAACGAGGTTATCCAAATTTTCAAAGACTCCAAAGCTCTGCTCGAGGGCCATTTTGTCCTGCGCAGCGGGTTGCACAGCGGCCACTTTTTCCAGTGCGCGCAGGTATGCCAGTACATGGACAAGGTGACGCGCCTCGTCGAGCTTTTGCTCAAAAAACTCGGCCCCGTCGACTGCGACACCGTCCTCGCCCCCGCCATCGGCGGCCTTGTCGTCGGGCAGGAAGTGGCGCGCCAAATGGGCAAACGCTTCATCTTCGTCGAGAAGGAAAACGACAAACTCGTTTTGCGCCGCAATTTCAAAATCCCGCCCGCCTCAAAAGTGCTCGTCGTCGAAGACGTCATCACCCGCGGCGGCCGCGCGCAGGAGTGCCTCGACATCCTTACCGCCCATGGGGCCCAATGCACAGGCATCGCAGTCCTCGTCGACCGTGGCGAGGGCCGCACGCGGTTTGAAGTGCCGCACACCTCCCTCTTGGAAATGAGCTTCCCCACCTACCCCGCCGACGCGCGTCCCCCCGAGTTGGCGAGCATCCCGACGACCAAGCCGGGAAGCTGAGCCCTCACACGACACAAAAAAAAACGCCGAAATTTTTCGGCGTTTTTTTTGTGGGTGGAAATTACCATCCTTTTATTTTAAACAACGACGACACCGACTCGTGCTCGTGGATGCGACGAATCGCTTCGGAGAGCAAGTTCGCCACGGACAGGACTGTGATCGGCAGGCCTCGCGTGTCCAGCGAAGTGGAGTCCGTCGTGATGAGCTCGTCGATCGCGCCTTCTTTCAGGCGGTTGTAACCGATGTCGTTAAGCGTGCCGTGGCTGACGGCCGCCATGACCTTCGCTGCCCCGCGCTCCTTGCAGAGCTTGGCGGCGGCGGTCAGGGTGCCCGCCGTTTCGGACATGTCGTCGACGAGCAGCACGTTCATCCCCTGCACTTCTCCCACGAGGTTCGTGGCGTGCACGGTCGTCGAGCTAACGCGGCGCTTGGCCACGAAGCCCAGCGGGCAGTCGAGCATGTCGGCGTAGGCCGAGGCCATCTTCATGCCGCCGACGTCCGGCGAAATGACGATGAGTTTGTCGTGCTTGAACTGCTGGAGGTACTCGTAGAACACCGGCATCGCGTGCAGATGGTCGCACGGGATGTCGAAAAAGCCCTGAATTTGCTGGGCGTGCAAGTCCATCGTCAGCACGCGGTCGGCCCCTGCGGCGACAAGCAAATTGGCCACGAGCTTGGAGGTGATCGGCACGCGCGGCTGGTCCTTGCGGTCTTGGCGGGCGTAGCCGAAGAAGGGCAACACGGCGGTGATGCGGTCGGCGCTGGCGCGCTTGGCCGCGTCGATCATGATGAGCAACTCCATCAGATGCTGGTTGGCCGGATTGCTCGTGGACTGGATCAAATACACGTCCGCGCCGCGGATGTTTTCGTTGATGCGCACGAAAGTCTCGCCGTCGGGAAAGGACTCAACAGTGGCCTCTCCCAACGGGATTTTCATCGCTGTGCAAATGTCGCGGGCGAGCTTCGGGTTCGAAGATCCCGTGAATATTTTCATTTTTTTAGGCATCATGATTGCGAAGGGGACGTTTCGCGTTTGGCGGACTCGTTTGACAGGCGTTCCAGGGATTCCTCAACCGTTGAGACGCGCTTAAAAAGTTCGGGCAAGCGGTTGCGCAGCACTTGCAGGCGCTGCGCCACCATATACGGCATGGCCGGGGTGTCGCGCACGGTCATGCCGGCTGTTATGCTGTGGTTGATGCCGCTTTGGGCACCCACCTGCGCGCCTTGGCCGATGCGCAGGTGCCCCACCACGCCGACTTGCCCGCCGAGGACGACGTAGTCCTCCAAAACGGTGCTGCCGGAAATACCGACTTGCGCGCACAGGATGCAGCCGCGCCCCACGATCACGTTGTGGGCGATCTGCACCAAATTGTCGATCTTCGTGCCGCGGCCGATCAGCGTCTGGTTGAAACGGGCGCGGTCGATCGTGGTGTTCGCGCCGACTTCCACGTCGTCCTCGATGACGACATTGCCGATCTGCGGTACTTTTTCGTGCACGCCCGCGTGGGTGTCGTAGCCGAAGCCGTCGGAGCCGACGACGACTCCTGGCTGCAGCCGCACGCGCTCGCCCAACACGCAAAATTCCATGACCGTGGCCCCGGGCATCAGGAAGCAATCCTTCCCCGTTTGCGCGCCGCGGCCCAAAAAATTCTTCCCCTGCAACACCGCGTTTTCGCCGAGGCGCACGTCCGCCTCGATCACGCAGAAAGGTCCGATGTGGGCGCTCGAAGGGATTTTCGCCGAAGCGTCCACGACCGCGGTCGGGTGCACGCCCGGGGCGGGCTTCGGCCACAGGGCCGCCTCGATGCGGCGGCACAAAAGCGCCAACGCCATCGACGGGCGTTCCACGCGCAGGTAAACTTGGCCCGCCGGGGGCGAGCCCTCGTAATCCGGCGGCAGCAGCACGTAGGTCGCCTTCGTCTGCGCGACCTCGGAGCGGTACTTCATATTGCCCAGAAACGCCAAGTCGCCCTCGCGCGCCTCGCGCAGGGACGCGATGCCGGTGGCGGGCCGTTCGCTTTGGCCCTCGACCTTCACCTCGCCGAAGACACTGACCAATTCCTGCAATGTGTAAGAGAACTGCATCCGCGTAATAGCTTAAAAAATCTCGGCTGTCTGGTTGAAAAAAGGACAACGGCCCCGCAGCCTTTTCGGCCCGGGGCCGTTGTCCCTTAAAAGAGTCTGGCCCGTTTATTTCTTGGTCTGCCCGGCGTTGAGCGCCTCGAGCACGTCCTTGGTGATGTCGTAGGCGCTGTCGGCCCACAGCACGCCCGCGTTGAGCGTCAGCACCATGTCGGCGTTTTTCTGTTTGGCGACCTCGACGGTCTTTTCGCGGATATCCTTCATCAGGCCCTCCTGCACGACGGCCTTGCGCTGCTGGAGCTCCTGCGACGCCTTTTGGCTGGCCTCGCCGATCTGTTGGCGCATGGCGTTAAATTGCTGGATCAGGGGCTGGGCGTCCGCCTCGATCTTCTTGCGGCCCTCTTCGGTCAAGGCGGGGTTCTTCAGGCTCTCCATCATCTCGGCGAGCTGAGCCTCGATCTTGCGCATGGGCTCGGCCTGCTTGTTGAGCTCGGCCTCGGCGGTCTGCTGGGCGGACTTCAGGCGCAGGTCGGCGTCGGCCGTCTTGTAATAGCCGCGGAGCAATTCGCCGACGTCCACGACCACGGGGGTCGGAGCCTTGGCAAAGGCGGAAACGGTGAGGGCCAACAGGGAGGCCAAGGCAATCGCGATTTTTTTCATAGGATTTTTCTTTGTTTTTATGAGCTAAAGGGAAAGGCGCGTCATGCGGCCAATAGGCAGATTTTCGCGCATGGGCGTGGCAAAGTCAAACGCAGTTATCAAAACGCCGTGCCGAAAGAGAAGTTGAATTGGATGGAATTGGACTGGAATTTGTTCGGGTTGAGCGGGTAGCCCAAGTCGAGGCGCAGGGGCGCTCCCATGACCAGAATGCGCAGGCCCACGCCGATATCGTGGCTGTAGTCGTTGGGGTCGAAGCTCCATTCGCCGGAGTTGACGTAGCCGAAGTCGTAGAAGAAGGCCAAGCGCACCTGCTCGATCAGCTTGATCGTGTACTCGGGGCTGAAATAGACGAACGTGCTGCCGCCCAAGGGTTCGCCGTAGCCGGAGGCGTTCGGGTCGCTCTGGAAGGGCCCCACTTTACGGTAGTAGTAACCGCGCATGTTGTACGCGCCGCCGAGGAAGAAGCGCTCGACGTAGGGGATGCCGTCCTGCCCGCCGTACGACATCATGGAACCCGCGCGGGCGATGACTTGGAATACGTGGGTGTCGCTGTTAAAGAGCTTGGTCCACCAACCGCCGCGGAACTCGAGCTTGTAATAATTGGTCTGGCCCATGAGGGGGCCGCCCGCCAGCTCGTTGGTCAGCTCAAAGCGCGTGCCGTCGCTGGGGAACATCAGGTCGTTGCGGTTGTCGCGCAAAAACGAGACGGTGATCTTGGAGACCGAGCGGTTCCCCGCGCAGTCTTTGATGTCCTGCGGGGCGTTGGCCTTGACGCTGGAAACGTCGATATTTTCGACCGTGTAGCCCACGCGCGCCTCGACCAATTCCACCACGCGCTTGCGGAAGAAGAACGAGGTGCCCAAGCGCGTTTCGTCGTAGTAGTCGGAATAGTAGTTGGCCTCGGTGCGGTAGGCGTTCCACTCAAAGCCCAATTCGCGCTGGAACATCCATGGTTCCTCGAAGGAGACGAGCACTTGGTTGGTCTCGGTGCCGACGGCCAGACGCAGGCGGAATTTCTGCCCCGCGCCTTGGAACCCGTTGCGCATGTTGAACAGGTCGAAATTGCCTTGGGTGAACTCGGCGAAGGCCACGAGGCTCTCGACGCTGCTGAAGCCCGCGCCGAAGGTGAGGTTGCCGGTGCGGCCCTCGCGCACGGCGACGCGCAGATTGCGCCGTCCCGGAATGTTGGTGGCCTCGGGAGAAAGGGTGACCTCCTCGAAATAGCGGGTGTTGCGCAGGCGCGCCTCGCTCGTGCGCATGCGCTTCAAGTCGAACACATCGCCGGGGGCCAACGCCAACTCGCGCACGATGACGGTGCTCTTGGTCTTGTCGTTGCCCTGCACCGAGACGCTTTCGACGAAAAACTTTTCGCTCTCCATGATGGCGAAATTCACGTCGATGTCGCCCGTCTCAAGGTTGGCCTTGCGTTCGGCGCGCACGTAAGTGTCGAGATAGCCGACTTGGCCGTAGAAATCGCGCAAGGCCTCCGTGCATTTGTCGAGCTCGGCCGGGGAGAAAATGTCGCCGGGCTTCATCTTCAATTCCGGCATCAAATCCGGCGTCTGGAAGATCGTGTTGCCGGAGATGGAAATGTTGCCGACCTTGTACTGGCGGCCCTCGACGACCTTGATCGTGATGACCATGCGGTTGGGCTTGGGGTAGTCGAAAACGACGCCGTCGGCCGGGACTTCCACGTCGAGAAAGCCCTTGTTTTTGTAAAAAATCGCGACCTTTTCCAGATCCTGCTCGAACTGGTTGTTGATGAAATAGCCCGTGTCGTTGAGCCACGAAAGCCACCACGAATAGGGGGCCGTTTTCACCTGCTCGCGCAACAGGCCCGTCTTCACATGGTCGTTACCCGCGAACTCCACCTTCTGGATGAGAATGCGCAGGCCCTCGATAATGTTGAAAGTAACGACCGCCGTGCCGTTGACGTCGTTGCGCACGATGTCCGAGGAGACGGCGACCTTGCAATACCCGCGTTTTTCGTAGAACTCAAAGAGTTTGGTGACATCGCGGCTGGCCTGCACCGGGTCGAGCACCCCGCCCGCCTTGGTCTGAATCTCTTTTTGAAGACGCTCGGAATTGCGCAGCTGGTTGCCTTTGAAAATCACCGCACTGACGCGGTACTTGGGCACCAAGTCAAAGGTGAGCACCGCCGTGCCGTCCGCCTGCGTCGCGCGGGAGGAACCGACAAAATCGTACAGGCCCGTCTCGTAGAGCGAGCGGATGGACTGGTCGACCAGCAGCTGGTCGTAGGGCATCCCCACCCGCATGCGCACATGGGCCAAAATGGCGGCCTCGTCGATCTTTTGCGGCCCCGAAACGTTGAGTTTGACGGCGGAAACGTTGGGCTGCGGCGTGCGGCTGGCCAGTTCAGAACCCTGTTGGGCAAGGGCGCCGAGGCCCGAAATCGCAAACAGAACCGGCAGTAAGGTGCGTTTAAAAAATGCGTGCATGCGCCAATTAGGAGGGATTAGGCGAATAGAGGTCGAAACGGGTTATCTTCTTGTTGAAGACAATATCCACCCATCCTACGGGGCCGTTGCGGTTTTTGGCAACGATTAACTCCCTGCGCTCCACATGATTTTCGAGGGGGGAGCTGCCGTCCTTGTCGGCCTTGATGCCGTCCCTCGTCTTGGACAAAAGCAGCACGACGTCGGCGTCCTGCTCGATCGAGCCCGACTCGCGCAAGTCGGAAATGCGCGGCTGGCGGTGCTCCTTTTCGCTCTCGCGGTTGAGCTGGGCCAAGACGACGACGGGGATGTTCAGCTCCTTGGCGAGGGCTTTTAACCCGCGCGAAATCTCGGCGACTTGCTGTTCACGGGGGATCGAGTTGTCCGTGCCGTAAATGAGCTGGAGGTAGTCGACTACTATCAACCCCAGCTTTTCGCGGGCGTGGATGCGGCGGGCCTTGGCGCGCAATTCCAAAATATTGACGGCACTGGAAGCGTCGATCCACATGGGCGCTTTCCCCAACGCGATGGCGGACTCGCCGAGGGTGCGCGAATCCTCGGCGGAGACGAACCCGTCGCGGATTTTTTGCGAATCGACGCGGGCGTGCGCCGTGAGCATGCGCATGGCCAGCTGCTCGGAGGGCATTTCGAGGCTGAAAAACATGGTCGGCGTGCCCGGCCCTCCCCCGCGCGGCAACACGGCCGCCTCGGTGAAATTGAGCGCGATCGCCGTTTTCCCCATGCCGGGGCGCGCCGCCACGACGATCATTTCCCCGCCTTTGAAGCCGAAGGTGAGCTTGTCCAAGTCGGGGATGCCGCTGGAGACGCCCTGAATCGCGCCGCGGTTGTTGCGGATTTTCTCGATGAGCGCCGCCGCGCTCGTTATCGACGTTTTCAGCGGCTCGGCGTCCTCGGAAATGCGGTCTTGGCTGATTTCCAAGACGGCCTTTTCCACCTTATCGATGTAGGTGTCGAGCCCTTCCTCGGGCTGATAGCATTTTTCAATGACCCAGCGCGAGGTCTCGATCAGCTGGCGGTAAAAATATTTTTCGCGGACGATTTTGACCCAGTACACCGCGTGCGCGGGCGTTTCGACGCGGCCCGTCACTTCGAGCAGATACCCTATGCCGCCCGCTTCCTCGAGCTTGCCCTTGTCGCGCAAATAATCGGCCAAAATGACCTCGTTGGGCATGGGCGCCCCCGCCATGCGCTGGCCGTACAGCTCCATCAGCGCGGCGTAAATGATCTGGTGAGCGGGTTTGTAAAAATAAACCCACGTGATCTTCTGCGAGGCGCACTCCGTCAAAATATCGCCCGTCGTGTCGAGCAGGCAGCTCGCGATCAGCCCCTGTTCCGCGTCCAAATTGTGCGGTTCCACGCGCACGGCGTCCTGCGCGGGGCCGAGCTCGCCCGGGCGGGGTTTTTTCTCAAAAGGTTTCTTGCGTTCGCTCGGCATACGGGAAAGGCTCCAGCTTTGGGCCTTTTGCCCCAAAGGTCAATTTTTAGATATCCACAGCGGTTTGTGAACAAAAACAAGGGGCGTCTTCCGTAGAAAACGCCCCTGTTTCATTGCCATAAAAACGCCTACTTTCTGCGTCGGGCGGCAATAAGCGCGGCACACGCCCGCAAAGCCCGGCACCCCGTTTGCCGCGAGCGATTTTGGGGTGTGCCTAGGCGCAAGCCGGTGCGCGGACGCATAGGAGGAAAAAACACGGCACCCCCGTTAGGCGGGAGCGATTTTTCTCCAAGGCAAGGCGCTAGGAGGCTGGCGGACGGCGCTAACCATCGGGTTGCGCCGGTCGACGGACGACGACGCAACGCCGCATTGGAGGAAAAGCGCCCCGCCTAACTGCGGCGGCGGCGCAACGCCGCGGCAACGACGGCACAGCCCGCAAAGCCCGGCACCCCCGTTTGCCGCGAGCGATTTTGGGGTGGGCCTAGGCGCAAGGCGGTGCGCGGACGGCGGCTAACCCTTACGGTTGCGCCGGTCGCGCAACGCCGCCGCAACGACG
>JAVBTG010000103.1:0-5977 GCA_031556275.1 Opitutales bacterium | reverse complement strand
GTTGTCGATCATCACCTTCATGGCGACGTAAGTTTCCGTGAGCGAATTTTTCGCCACCTTCGGCTCGTCGCGGTACGCGGCCAGCTCGGCGCCGTCGAGCTTTCCGGCGGCGTACTGCCCGCGTATGACGGATGAGCTGAGCTCCTGTTCCCCGTAGGGATGCAGCGAGCGAAACACCTTTGCGATCTCGTCGCGGATCGCCTCGTGGTCGAAGGCGGCGGGCGGCTCCATGCCGACGAAGGCCATCAGGTGCATCAGGTGGTTTTGCATCATGTCGCGCATCGCGCCTGAGGTCTCATAATAACTGCCGCGCTGCTCGACCCCGAGCGTCTCCGTCGCGCTGATCTCCACGCACTCGATGTAATTGCGGTTCCACAGCGGCTCGAAAATCCCGTTGGCGAACCGCATCACCAGCATGTTCTGGACGGTCTCCTTGCCCAGATAGTGGTCGATGCGGAAGATGTCCTTTTCCGGAAAAATCGCGCGCAGCTCGGCGTTCAATTCCTTCGCCGACTTCAGATCGTGCCCGAACGGTTTTTCGACGACGACGCGCCGCCAGCCCTCCGCCGTCTCCGGCTTGCTCAGCCCTTGCGCCTTGAGGCACTTTGGGATTATGGAAAACATCACGGGCGGGGTGCCCATGTAATACAGCACGCGGTCCGGTATCCCGATCGTTTCGCGCAAATTGGAAACAGCGTCCTTCAGCGTCGCGTAGGCGGCGCAGTCCTCGGTGTCGAAGGCGGCATAATGGACCAGGTTCAAAAAGCCGTCGAGCTTCGCTGCGTCGATGGACTTTCCCTTGTGGAACGCCTCGATGTTTTTGCGCTGGGCGTCGCGGTAGGAATCGTCGGAATACGCCGTGCGTGAAGCCCCCAAGATGGCGAACTTATCGGGCAGCAAATCGCGCAGATAAAGTTCGAACAACGACGGCATGAGCTTGCGCTTAGCCAAATCGCCCGAGGCCCCGAAAACCACCAACAATTGATCGTCCGCTTTGTGGATCATTTTATTTAAAAAACAGGCTAGGCGTTATAAGTGCCGGACGTGGTCGAGCCGCCGTGGCCCGTCCAGTTGGTGTGGAAAAATTCGCCGCGCGGCCTGTCGGTGCGCTCGTAGGTGTGCGCGCCGAAATAATCACGCTGGGCCTGCAGGACGTTCGCGGTGGAGGCCAACGTGCGCAGCCCGTCGAAATAAGTGATCGCGGCGCTCGTGCACGGCAGCGAAACCCCCATGCACACGGCGGCGGCGACGCTGCGCCGCCAGCCCACGAGCGACCTTTCAATCGCCTTTTGGAAAAACGCGTCGAACAGTAAATTCTCCAGATCGGGCTTCTTTTCAAAAGCGACGGCGATGTCGCCCAAGAAGACGGAACGGATGATGCACCCCTTGCGCCAGATCCGCGCGATCGCTGCGCAGTCGAGGTCCCATCCGTAGCGCGCGGAGGCCCCGCGCAGCAGCGAGAACCCCTGCGCGTAGGAGACAATCTTCGAGGCGTACAGGGCGTCGCGCACATAGTTGTCGTCCACCGCGATCTCCCAGCCGATGTTGATGTCGCCGGAGTAAATTTCAGACGCCGTTTCGCGCCGCTCGCGCAATGCCGAGAGAAAGCGCGCGTAGACCGCCTGCGTGATGAGCGTGAGCGGATCGCCTTCGTCCAAGGCGGCCATGACCGTCCATTTGCCCGTGCCCTTTTGCCCGGCGGCGTCCAAAATGCGGTCAATGAGGTAAGCGTCGTCCGCGTCCTTGAATTTCAGAACCTGCGCGGTGATCTCGATCAGATAGCTGTCCAGTTCGCCCTCGTTCCACCGCGCGAAAACCTCCGCCATCTTTTCGTTGTCCATCTTGCGCAGGTGCTTCAACAGCGCGCAGCTTTCGGCGATCAGCTGCATGTCGCCGTACTCGATGCCGTTGTGCACCATTTTGACAAAGTGCCCGGCCCCGCCCTTGCCCATCCATTCGCAACAGGGCGTGCCGTCGTCGTTTTGCGCGGCGATTTTTTGCAAAACCGGCTTCACGATCGGCCACGCTTCCGGCGATCCGCCCGGCATGATGGAAGGCCCTTTTAACGCCCCCTCCTCGCCGCCGGAAATACCGGTGCCGACAAACAGGAGCCCTTTTTCCTCCATCTCCTTCACACGCCGCTGCGTGTCGTGAAAATCGGAATTGCCGCCGTCGATGATGACGTCGCCTTTCTCCATGTGCGGAATCAGCTGCGCCATGACTTCGTCCACGGGCGCTCCCGCCTTCACCATCAGCATGAGGCGGCGCGGCTTGGCGACGGACTGCACGAAGGCCTCGGGCGAGGTTGTCCCCACAAATGCCAAGCCTTTGCCCCTGCCTTCCGTGAATTTGACGACGGGATTGACGCGCCCGGGATGTTCGCGGTTGTAAAGGGAGACTTGAAACCCTTTGTCCGCCATGTTCAGGGCCAAATTTTCGCCCATGACACCAAGGCCGATCAATCCGATGTCAGAAAGTTTTTTCATGCAAAAAATAAGGGGGATTTTTCACGGACACGCGGCGCGTCCGCACGTATTCCAATATCGCCCGAATCCGTGTTTTTGCAACGGAAAATCAGAAAATGCGAGGCGCGCCAAAAACACCCCGCGCCCCGTCCTAGGCTGTGTTTGAAAATTGAAACCGAGGATGCGACAGACGGTTTTGAGTCAATTTTTCGGGCTTCGAACCGAGGCGATGTAGAACATCGTCGAGGTGAGGAACCGAAAAAAGGACCAAAACCGGCCGAGCAGCCGATGTGTTTGAATTTTCAAACACAGCCTAAATCAGATATTGCGGTTAAATCCCTTTTCGATCAGCGGGATGAACTGGCCCTTGCGGAACAGCGTCACCTGCCCTGTGCTGGAAGACACCACCAGCGCGATGCAGTCCGTCGCCATGGAGATGGCTGCGGCCGCACCGTGGCGCGCGCCGTAACCGCCCGGCAAAAGGGTCGTGTACTCGGGCGTGTGCAGCAAGGTTCCGGCGGACTCCAAGACCCCGTCACCGCGAATAATGAAGGCACCGTCCAAGCTCGAAAACTCCTTCACCGTCTCGTCCATGAAGGGGCTGAGGATATTGCGGTCCTCCTCCTTATAGCCCATAAAGGGATTCAACACGAGCGGGCGCGTGAACGGCTTTATCTTTTGCGCGTCGCCGATCACAAAGAGGCAGCCGACGGGGTGCCCCTCGCGGCCCTCGACGGAAAGCTCCGTGACGATCGTCAGCAGCCGCTCCAGCACCTCCGGCTTGACGGTGGGCGGCAGCATGTCCTGCTTCTGCGCGAAGACGGACTGGAACTCCCGCTCCACGTCCACCACCACGATCGTGTCAAACTGGTTGCTCTGCGGGATGCCGCCCACGCAGCAGATGCGCTCGTTGGGCTTGAAAATGCCGCGCGTGAGCCCCACCAAAATGGCGCTGCGCAACTGCGACAGGCGGTTATTGGAGACGCCGCGCACTGCTATAAAGGCATCCACCCCCGAATAAATGCCGTGGGATTCCTTCTGCGTCACCAGCACGGTCTTGCAGCCGTCGTGCGGCGGCATGTCGATGCCGCCCAAAAACGTGTCGCCAAACACCATCAAAGACGTGCACTTCGCGCCCTTGGCCACCTTCAGGCTGGAGCGCAAAATCAGGCGGTTAAAGCGGGTTCCCTTGGCCGAAAGTTTTTTGCGCGCCCCGCCGAAATCCTCAATGATCGCCCGGCGGAAGGTCTCGATATTGGGGGCGGAATTGAGGATATGGACGATGTTCTCGTCTTCCAGCACGCGCGCCAACGCGGCCAAGACGTTCAGATAGTCCTTGCTGCCTTCCGGCGAAAGCACCAGCACGATGATTTTAATCTCGCGGTACTCCTTCCCTTCGTCCTTGGGCAGGCCGTTGGGGCAGCGCCCGATCAGAAAAGTGTACGGGTTGCCCTTGGGCACGCGCACATGCGGCAGGGCCACGCCGTTGCCGAGGCAGGTGCTCATCGTGTCCTCGCGCTCGATGAGCTTTTCGAGCAATTCGGCGCGGTTGTGCCGCACACCCTTGCGCTCGGGGCACAGCCTCAAAAGTTCACCCAACGCGCTTTTAAAATCTTCGCTCTTAAGTTCGAAGATGCGGTTTTTGGTGATGAACCTGCTTATGCGCATGAAACAATCAGTCTATCCCTATAAGATCGCCCAAAAAATTATTTTTCCCACTCGAGCGCGCCTTTTTTTATCTCGTAGACCAGCCCGAAGAACAGCAGGAAAAGGAAGAAGAGCGCGGGGATCACGACCGCGATGTTTTCCGCGATGAACTCGCGGTAGACGAGCGCCCAAGGAATCAAAAAGACGACCTCGATGTCGAGCAGCAAAAAGAGCATCGCCGTCACGTAAAATTTTACGGAAAAGCGCGGGTGCGGCCCCGTGATCGGCAGGTTGCCGCATTCGTAGGGGGCGTCGCTGAGCTTGCTGCGTTTTTGGCGCTGGCCGAAAATTTCGCTGGCGACGATGATTCCGGCGGCGATCACCACCGCCAAAACCAATTGCAAGAAGACGGGAAAATATTCACCCAAAGGCATATCAAATGATTAAAAAACGCCCCCCCGCGTTTTGCAAGCCTCTCTTGAAAAAACCTGTCAGGGAACCGAGACCCGTTCCAAGCGCAGCCGTTTCGGATCATACTCGCCCAGCCCCAGCGTCTTGGCATAGCCGAGGAAAACAGGCTGGTCCAGCAAAGGCAGCTGCGCCCATTTGCGCCGTTCGTTGAAACGCAAAAACAGCTGGTAATCCATCGCCACAGGGTCGTTTCCCAGCCACAAAAACGGTTCCTTCCCCGTGTAATAGGAATTAAAAACAGGGCCGCCGATATATTGGAAATTTTCCAGCGAAAGCAGCGTGAAGGCGAGCGCGCGCCGCATTTCAGGGATCGCCGCGATCTCCGCCACCGCGACGGGGCCCGTGCCGGTACTGTCCAAAAACCGCTCGTTGTTGGTGACGGTGCGCACGCTGGCGTTGGCGAGGGCACCGTCCACGCCGATGCCGGCGCTGTCGCAGGCCACCGGCAGGCTGATCCAAAAATCGCTTTCCAAAAAAAGCGTTGGCGAAAGATAGCTTTTGCGGTCGCGCTCGGCCAACTCGGCCTCGTCGCCGCGCATCAGCCGTTGGGCCGCCTGCGCGACGCGGTCGAGCGTGGGCAGAGGGCTGTCATAAAACCACAGGGGATTCGACGCAAAATCCTCCCCGAGCGCGAGGACGGGGTGCCCCTCCCATTGCTGGGCTGCATCCCTTGCGTTCCTCAAAAAACCCGCCTCAAACAGATGCCGCCGCGTCATGTCGGCCACCGCGATTTCGGAAGCCGAAAAACCCCGTTTCTCCAACGCCCGCGCCGCCGCGCGGATGAGCGGTTTCGGCGTCGAAAGCCCCGGTCCCATGTGCGTGGCGATCTTCAACACCGCGCGGCGCTTGTCGCCGGGGGCCAGTGTTTTTCCCGCAGTCGTTTCCCATTTTTGAAAAAGCGCCTCGACCGCGCGGTCATAATCGTCCTGCGCGCGGGCGGCCAACCGGGCCTCGTAGATCACGCCGGTATCCGTCGCCGACAAATCCTGCCCGCCAAACAGGGGCGCAAAAACCGCGCAAAACGCGAAGATTAGGGTTTTCCTAAAAAAGTGCCCCATATATACTAGTGGATCAGTCTGGTGTTTAAAACTTACATTGAAGGAGGCACGATGCAAATAATTACGCGCAAAAAGCAGTCCGTTTTTTCCCGCATGCGGCGGGGAGCCGCGTTTGCGTGCCTCGCGGTGGTGGCCCTTTTACCCGGCTGCAAAAAGCCCGACGCGGCGGAAGTCGCGGCCCGACAGGCGGCGGCCGCGCAAGCCGCGCTCGAAAAAATAAAGACACAGGCCGCCCAGACGGGGGCGCAGGCCACCCTCGCCGCCCTCGAGGCGCTCAACACCCAATACCCGAGCCAGCCCGCCATCCTTGAGGAACTGGGCTTTGCCCACGCGCAG
>JAVBTG010000157.1:0-6337 GCA_031556275.1 Opitutales bacterium | reverse complement strand
ATCGCCCATTTCAGACTCTTTGCCTACCTCAACGCCGTCGCGCGGCTCATCCTCAACAAGAGCGGGCACATCTTGGTCAGTATTTTTTGCGGCTTGCCCAGCGTGGGTCTTTTCCATTTGGCCAGCCGCCTGCCGGATCTGTGCCTGATGGCGGCCTCGCAGTATCAGGAAAACATCCGTCCGATGGTGGCCTCGCTCCACGCCAAGGGGGAGTTTGACCGCCTGCGCGATGTCATTTTCAACTCCATGCGATGGAACACATTTGTGGCCATCGGCGTCATGCTCCCGTGTTTCCTGCTCGTCGAGCCGATGTTGAAATTGCTGTTCGGCACGGACGACCCGACAGTGGCGTACATGACGCGGCTGTTTTTGGTGTCGATGTTCATGACGGCGTGCTCGCGCAACATCGCGGTGGCCTATCTGCAAATGGCCGAGCGGCACAAGACGGTGGCCAAGGCCACGGTCTTCGAGGCCGTCTTTTATCTGGGGTTGAACATCGCGCTGCTGCCGCGCTTCGGCGTGGAATGCGTGGTCTGGACGGCCATAGCGACCCGCCTGATTTTTGACGGGTGCTTCCTCGTCCCTATCATGATGCGCGCGCTGCGCGCGCATTGGGTGCCGTTCTTGTTCGGCGCGTGGATGAAACCTTTGCTCTCGGCGGTGCCGGGCGCCGTTTTGGCCGTTCTTTTTGCGCGCCATGCGGGGCCTTCGTTGGCCGAGCACGGCTGGATGGGGCTGCTGCTGATCGTGTGCGGGGGCACAGCACTGTGCGCGGGGCCCTTTGTGCTGGCCGTGTGCGCGTGGGTGCTGAGCCCGCAGGAACGCCATTCGCTGCTGAAAAAGCTGCGGCTGGTCAAAGCCTGAAGCCGCGTTTGGCGGACACAAAAAACCGGAGCGACATGCTCCGGTTTTTTTGTGTGCCGTCTATTAATCTTCGAGCGCGATGTCCTTGTTGCGCGACTTGGGGCAGCCCGCGCGCAGCCACGCGTTGACGAAGGCATCGATGTCGCCGTCCATCACCGCCTGGATGTTGCCCGTCTCGCAACCCGTGCGCAGGTCCTTGACCATCTGGTAGGGTTGGAAGACATAACTGCGGATCTGGTTGCCCCAGCCGATCTCGCCCTTTTCGCCGTAAAAGCGCTCCATCTCGGCGCGCTTTTCGTCCTGCATCTTTTCGTAGAGGCGGGATTTTAGCGTGCGCATGGCGCTGGCGCGGTTTTTGATCTGTGAGCGCTCGGTCTGGCAGGTGACCACGATGCCGGAGGGCAGGTGGGTGATGCGGATGGCCGACTCCGTCTTGTTGACGTGCTGGCCGCCCTTGCCGCTGGAACGGTAGGTGTCGACCTTCAGGTCTTCGGGCTTGATCTCGACCTCCACGTCGTCGTCGATCTCGGCGATCACGTCGACGGAGGCGAAGGAGGTGTGGCGGCGTTTGTTGGAGTCAAACGGGCTGATGCGCACGAGGCGGTGCACCCCGCGTTCGGCCTTGGCGTAGCCGTAGGCGTTGGGGCCCTCGATCAAAATCGTGGCCTTGGATATGCCCGCCTCCTCGCCGTCCTGAATGTCCTGGATTTCCGTTTTAAACCTGCGGCGCTCGGCCCAGCGCAGGTATTGGCGCATGAGCATTTCCGCCCAGTCACACGACTCCGTGCCGCCCGCGCCCGCGTGGACGGTGAGCAGGGCGTTGCAGTGGTCGAGCGGGCCGCTCAGGAAGGACTCGATTTCCAAGCGGTCAAAATCGTTGCGCAGCGTCTCGAGTGTCTCGAGCACTTCGGGCAGGTATTCCTGCGCGTCGGCGTCGGAGCCCTCCTCGACCAATTCGACGAGCGTGTCGAAGTCGGCGAGGCGCTTTTGCATGTCCTTGGCTCCGGAGACGATCGTCTTGATCGGGTTCATTTCCGCAAAGAGCGCCTTGGCCTCGTCGGGCTTGTCCCAAAAATCCGGCGCGGCCATGCGCGCCTCGTAATCCGTCAATTTTTGCTGTTTGCCCGCCAAGTCAAAGAAACCTCCATAAGTAGCCCGCGCGCTTGTGGAGTTCGTCGAGTTTGGAGCGGATTTCGGGATCGAGCAGCATGGTCTTGGATGGCGATGGGTTTAAAAAGAGAGTTTTCCCATTGTTGCGCGAATCCGCGCACAGGGCAACCTAAAGCTTGCGGTAAGCCGACGGCGTGTGCCCGTAGCACGCCTTGAATTGCCGGTTGAAGTTGGACAGGTTGTTGAACCCGCAGGAAAAGGCGATGTCGGCCACCGTGCGCTCGCTTTCCAGAAGCGCCTTGGCGGCGCGTCCCAAGCGCAGGGAGGCCAAGTGGCGCGCGAGGGTCTGCCCGAGTTTTTGGCGCAAAAACCGGCTGAGCGACTGCGGGTGCATTTTTGCGACGTTCGCCACGGCCTCCAGCCGGACGTCGGCGTCCCAGTGGGCCTCCACATAATGCAGCACGCGCCGCAGGCGGTCGCACTGGGCGCGTTTTGCCGAAAGCGCGAAACCCTCGCGGGCCAGCGCGTGAGATCGCGTTTGGGCCAGATCCGCCAGCAGTTCCAATAGCAAGGCTATGCGCCGTGCGGAAGGTTTTTGCGCCGCGATGCGTTCCATCCGCGGCCCGATATCGGCGCGCGGTTTTGGAAAATGCAGGCCGCGTTTGGCGTCTCCCATGAGGCGTTTGATCGGACGCATTTCGGGCAGTTCGAAAAACGCGGGGTCAAACAGGCCTTTTTTGAATTTGATGACAACGGCGTGGGCGGGCGCGTCCTCCCAGCTGTGGTAGGCGTGAGGCAGGTTGGGGCCCGCCAGCACCAAGTCGCCCGGGCCGAATATCCCCGGATGGTCGCCCACCCGTCGTTGCCCGGCCCCATTTTGGATGAGAGTCAGTTCGTATTCGGGATGAAAGTGATAGCCGACCGAAAAGCGGCGCAGGCGCTGCCGCTGGCACATCAGGGAAGATGTGTCATCGGAAGCGACATATTCCAAAAACGCTTTTGGCATGGCGTCAGCTGGCGCATTATGGCCTATTTTTTTGGAGAAAGGGAATAAAAATGTGAAAAAAGTATCGGCATTGGTTGCGCCGGGGTTAGCCGTTTTGTCCTGCCTTTTGTTATCATCAGGCCTGTCGCGCCTATGAAACCCTACGAACCCGATTTTGGACAACTGCGCAAGGTTTTGGACAAGGGGCCGTCGGACTATCCGATTCCCTTTGAATTTTACATGGACGGGCGCGTCGTGTGCCCCGACGAACCGGGGCCGCGCGCCGATCTGGACGAACATTTGCGGCTGGTCGAATACGGCGTGCGCTGCTTCAGGCGCGCCCACATGCACCACGCCAGCGTGCGCGCCCACGAATACGGTTTGGAATTTCCCTATTCGCACGCCCACGAGGCGCGGGAGCGCGGGCAACAGACCATTTCGCTCAACGACCGCGCGATGATCGCCGAGCCGTCCGACGTGGCGTCGTATCCCTGGCCCGACGTCGAGGCGGTGGATTACGGGGTGCTCGAGCGCGTCGCGCCTTTTTTGCCGGGCAACATGAGGCTGCTAGCCGACGCGCCGATGGGCGTGCTGGAATTGACGATCCGCCTGATGGGTTATGAAAACATGTGCGTGTCCCTGATCGAGGACCCCGCGTTTTTCAAGGACGTCAGTTCGCGTATAGGGAAGATTCTTTTCGACCACTACGCCCGCGCGGTCGCGTATCCGTCGGTGCAGGGGCTGATGCTCAACGACGACTGGGGTTTTAACACCCAGACGATGATTTCTCCGGCCGACTTGCGCCGCTACGTTATCCCATGGCACCGCGTGTACGCGCGGCTGGCGCACGAAAGGGGCAAGGTCGCTGTCATGCATTCCTGTGGGCAGCTGGAGCGGGTGTACGAGGATATCATCGAGGACATAGGGATCGACGGGAAGCATTCCTACGAGGACGCCATCACCCCCGTGGAGGACATGTACGAGGCCTACAAGGGCCGCATGGCGATCCTCGGCGGCATGGACATCAACTATTTGTGCACGGCCGCTCCCGAAACGATCTACCGCCGCTGTCGCGCCATGATCGACCGCGCGCGCGCGGACGGCGGGTACGCCTTGGGTAGCGGAAACTCGATTCCCTCTTATATCCCGATCGCGAGCTGGCAGGCCATGCAGCGGGCGGTGCTTGACGGATAATCGACGCGCGCCAAAGGCGCCATTACCGCGAAAGATCAAAAATAATATCAAAATGGGTCATTTCCGAGGTGGTTTTTATTCGGGAATCTGCTATAATCGACATCATAGTTTCTCTCTTGTTTTCATACCCTTGGCGCTTTTTTAATCCCCATGCGAACGAGCGCGCCGCACCCTTGCTGGCGGTCCGTTCGCCACAACCCCACGCACAACATGAACGAAAAACTGACGGCACTGGAAACGGCGATCAAAGCCGGCAAACGCAAAGACGCGGTTGCCCTGACGACGGAACTGTTGGACAGCGCGCCCCCCGCGGACATTCTCAACGCCCTGATCACGGGCATGAGCGACGTGGGCGTGCGCTTCAAGGCGAATGAAATTTTCGTGCCGGAGGTGCTGGTGGCCGCGCGCGCCATGAAGGGTTGCCTCGAGCTGCTCGCCCCCAAACTGGAGGCTGCCGGGCTCAAGCCCGAGCACACCGTCGTCATCGGCACGGTGGAGGGCGATTTGCACGACATCGGCAAAAACCTCGTGGCCATGCTGCTCAAGGGCGCCAATTTCAACGTGGTGGACCTGGGTGTGAACGTCACCCCCGATCAATTCTATGCGGCGGCGAAGGAGCACCAGCCGAAAATCATCTGTTTGTCCGCCCTGCTCACCACGACGATGGGGGCGATGAAGGCCACTGTGGAAAAATTCCGCGCCAGTGACCTCTCGGGCATGAAGATCATGGTCGGCGGGGCCCCCGTCACCCAGGCGTACGCCGACGAGATCGGCGCGAACGGTTATTCCGTCGACGCCGCCAGCGCGGTTGAATTGGCCAAGAACCTGGTTGCCTGAACTTTTTTGGAGTATACTTACGTCATGAAAACGTCCCGTGCCGAACTCATCGAACTGGCCCGCAAGGGCCTGCGCATGCCCATCATCGCCGACATCGTCCTGCACGAGGAGGGCGATCCCATGGCCACCCGCCTCGACGCGGGCAAACTCGCGGGCGTTTTGGAAAAGGCCGCCCGCCGCTTCGGCACGCCGTTGGCGCTTCCGCTGATGGACTTGTCGCTGGAAAAAAGCTTTTTGGGCAAATGCCTCGGGCTGCCCGAAATGCAGTGGACGACCTATCATTTGGACACGCTGCCTTCGAAGGAAACAGCGAAGAAGGTGGCGGATGGGATAGCAGGGCCGCTTCCGCCGCTGATGGAGAAAGGAGCCGAGGCCTTGAGTGTATTGGAAGCAAACGCGCCGGATCTGGTGCCTTGCGGGATGACGATCGGGCCGTTCTCGCTCGCCACGAAACTGCTGGCCGATCCGATCGTCGCCGTCGCCATGGCGGCCTCGGGGCTTACGGCCGAGGAGGACGACGACGTGGCGCTGTTTGAGGCCGCGCTCGACTTGTCGATGATCGTTATTGAGCGCAACTTGCACGCCCAGCTGAAGGCGGGGGCCAAAGCGATTTTCGTGGCCGAGCCCGCCGCGAACATGGTCTACATTTCCCCGAAACAAATGGAGGCCGGTTCCGATATTTTCGAGCGCTATGTGATGAAACACAACCGCCGCATCCGCGACATCGTGGAGAACGCGGGGGCGGAGCTGTTCTTCCACTGCTGCGGCGAGCTGACGGACGAGATGGTGCGCCAGTTCGGCGCGCTTCGCCCCGCCATTCTGAGCTTGGGCAGCCCGCGCAAGCTGTGGGAGGTGGCCCCGCTCGTGCCCAAGGACGTCGTGCTGTTCGGCAACCTGCCCAGCAAAAAATTCTTTTCCAAAAACGAGATCACCGTGGAGCAGGTGGAGGCCCTTTCGCGCGAGTTGCTCGAAAAGATGGGCAAGACCGACCACCCGTTCATTCTGGGTTCGGAGTGCGACATCCTGTGCGTGCACGGCTGCCATGACGAGATCGTCTCCAAGGTCGACGCGTTTTTGAATGTGAAATGAGCCCGCAAAGCGTGCCGGAGCGTTCGGAGCGCGCCGCCTTTTTAAAAGGCCGCCGCTGGGCCGTCATCGCCTGCGACGTGTTCAAGGACGAGTTGGACGCCTTTTTGGAAGGCCATCCGTATCCTCCCTGCCACATCGAGACGTTCGACGCCGGGCTGCACACGCGCCCCGACGACATGCGCGTGAAAATGCAGGCGCGCATCGACGCCGTGGAGGCGGCCCACGCGCCGGAGTTCATCCTGCTTTTGTTCGGGCTGT
>JAVBTG010000198.1:0-8827 GCA_031556275.1 Opitutales bacterium | reverse complement strand
ATGATGATCCACTTTTTCATTGAGCCGTTTTGTCCGTTTCAGGTTTGTGGGCGCCCGCCAAGGTTTTCTCGGAGGAAAGGCGGCTGCCCGCCGACTGGGCGTCCACCCAGCGAAAGCCGTTGCGCGCGAGGATTTCGCCGGTGAGCCGCTTGAGCTGCACATCGGCCACGGTGAGGTCGTAGGCCGCCTGCAAATTGTTGATGCGCGCGGCGTCGAGGTCGGACTGGGCCTGCAGCAAGTCGCGCAGCGAGATCATGCCCGCTCGGTACTGGGCTTGCTGGCGTTGATAGGATTCAAGGTTGAGCTCGAGCGAGGCCAGCGTCGTGGCGCGGCGTTGGCGGCCCGCCGCCACGTCGCGCCAGGCCTTGCGCACGTTGGCCATAAGCGTCTGCTGCAGCTCCGCCAATTTCAAACTTGCGATGTCCAAATTTTTGTACGCGCGGCGCTCGTCCGCCTGCTCTGAGCGAAACCCGATCGGCATCGAGAGCACCAGTCCCGCATTCCAGGAGTTCCCATCGGCCTCGTAGGAATTGCGGTAGCTCGTCCAGGCCCCGCCGTCCATCCCCAGGCCGTAGGCGCCCGCCGACACGTTCAGCGTCGGCTGGTTGGCGTTGCGCGCCACATTCACGCGGATGCGCTGTTTTTCAATCTCTTCCTGCTGCACAAAATAGTCGTAGTCCTGCGCCATGGAACTACGCACGATGTCCTCGAATTTCGGCAACCCCGGGTCGTCTTGCGACAGAGGTTGCGGGTGGATGACATCCGGCGACTCAAAGGCCAGCGAGCCCAAAAGCACGCGCAAACGGTCCTCAGCGTTGTCGATCGCCTGCTGGGCCAAAATGATGTTTTCCAAACGCGAGGCCAGATAGGCCTCGGCTTCCAAAACCTCGGCGTGCGTGGCGAGTCCGATGCGGGCGCGCTCGCGGTTTTCCTCGAGCATGGCGTGGGCGAGCTGCACGCTCGTTTCGCGCAAAACCTTCAGCTCGTAGTTGGCCGCGAGGTTCCAGTAGGCCACCTCCGTGTCGGCGATCAGATCGAGAATGCTCTTGCGCAGCTCGTACTTGCTCTGGCGGTGCGAGGAAAGCGCGATCGCCACCGGCGCCAAATTAATGTCCGTCCCCCCGCCCGCCAGCAACGGCTGGGTGATGCGAAAGCCCGTCTGCGACGAATAGTAGGGATTGATCGTGCTGTTGGTGGAGTTGTTTTCACTGCGGGACATCCCCGTGCCCACCTGCACCGTCGCGCCGGTGACGAGTTTCTGCGAAAGCGTCAGGCCGTATTCTTGGCCCTTGTTTTCCGGTTGCAGGGCGCCGTCCAAAACCGAAGACGCCTGCGCCGAAACCCGTTCGGAAATGGCGGCCCCCGCCGACAGCGTGACATCGAACGCCGCGCGGGCAATCTCCACCTCGTCGGCGGCGATGCTAGGGCGATAGCGGCTGATTTGCAGGCCGAAATTCTGCCGCAAGGCCAGATCGACGGCGTCGCGTAACGGAACGGCCCGCATGCTCAGCGTCGGAGGAGGCTCTATCGTGCGCACGCCCAATTTCATCGCCTCGCGGGCGCGCTGGACGGTCTGCATTTCCTCTTTCAACGATTCCGCTATCTGCGCGGGCGTTTTTTGCTCCGGAACAACCGGTGGCGAACCTGCCGCCGCGAAAGACACGGCGGCCGCGCCAGTCGCGGCCAAGCAAAAGAAGGTTAGGCGCAGAAAAGTCATGGTGGGGGGGGTATCCTGTCAACGGCCAACGCTCGCCGAAAAAAGGTATGCCCGCCCATTCTTGCCCAAGCACGCCGCATTTTCAAGCGCGATCAGAATACGCGCGAAAAAACAGCGAAAAACGACCGCGGACGGCCAAAAAGGCTATGGGGCAAGCCGCTCGATCACCCACACGCCGTTCTCTTTGCGGTACTGAAAGCGGTCGTGCAATCGGCTCGGGCGACCCTGCCAGAATTCCCAGCGCGTGGGCACGATGCGGTACCCGCCCCACCAAGACGGCAACGGCACTTTGCCGTCGGAAAACTTGCGTTTGATCTCGTCGAGCTTCAATTCGAGCAGCTTGCGCGAGGTGATGACGCTGCTTTGGTGCGACACCCAAGCCCCCAGACGGTTGCCGACGGGGCGGCTCATGAAATATTTCAGCGACTCGGCCATCGACACTTTTTCGGCCACGCCCTCGACGATCGCCTGCCGCTCCAACCCGAACCAAGGCAGCAACGCGCTAACTTGCGCGTTAGCCGCAATCTGATGCGCCTTGGCGCTCTCGTAATTGGTGTAGAAAACAAGACCGCGCTCATCAAAGGCCTTGAGCAACACCGTGCGTTGCACGGGCTGTGGAAGCCCGTTCTCGCCCGCGCGCACGGTGGCGACGATCATGGCGTTGGGCTCTAGCAAATTTGCGCTGCACGCTTGGTCGAACCATGCGCGCAACTGCTCGGCCGGTTCGGGGGCGAGGTCTTTGTGCTCAAGCCCCGCCTGTGTATATTCGCGCCTAAAATCGCTTAAATCCATGATCTCCATTCTACTCCCGAAAATCGTCGCGTTGCGAGCGATTTTGCGCGGAATGGCGGCGCAAAAAATCCCCGCCGAAGCCGGCGGGGATTTTTTGGAATGGAATCCGTTTGAGATCAATACACCTTCCAGACCGGGCCTTCCTTCATGAAGGGCGCCGACCAGCCCTTGGGGTCGCTCGACTCCTCGGTAATACCGCGTCGCACGCGGAAAATGGGCAATTCGGGGTCGCCCTTGGCGTTTTTCTTGTACGACTCGCCTTCTTTTTCCACAAAGAGATAGCCCCAGTACTGGCCGCCCGGGCGCTCGCCCAAGATGACCTGCATCGGGTAGGCTTGGTTGGAATCGAGGTTGATCCACTCGCCCGCCACAAAACCCTTCGGGAAACCCGGTATGCGGTTGGCGCTCTGGACGCTGGGATAGGCCACATAACCCGACGGCGAGAACCCCGGCGCGTTGGTGCCGCCCCAATAGGCTTCCAGCACCATCTTGTTGTTGAGGCGCACGGCCACTAAGTCGTCGGCGGCCCCGATAAAACGGTAGCGGCCGGAAGACGGCGGCGACACCTTCGCCTCGTAAATGGCGATCCAGTTGCTCGGGGCGATCTGCTGCTCCGCGCCGAAGGCCTTGGGGGCCTCGACGGCGTTCATCCACGGCACGTAGAACTGCGTCGCGTAAAGCGGCTGGGGCGCCTGGTAGAACTTGCGCAGTTGCGCGCGGTTCCAGTTGGACTCGAAAAAGCTTTTCATCACCGCATTGAAATTGGTGCGCGGTTCGATGAGCTTGCCGGCGGGCGACTGCTTGAGGTCGTACAATTCGCCGCGGAAGGCCGCCCCCTGCATGGTTTTGAAGCCGAAGGGAGGCAGCTTCACGACCGGGCCGGAGCCGCCGCCGGGGCCACCCTTAAAACCGCCCACGCCCCCGTCTTGGCCAATGTTCCAGTCACCACCGAAAGAGCCCGCGGGCATGTTCGGCGTACTGGGAAGCTGCAGCACGCTTGAATTTTGAACGGCCACGCGCTGCACCTCCATCGGCTTGGCCGACGTGCGCGTTTTCTGGCGCTGCACCTGCACGGTGAAATCGATCTGCTTGGCGCGCTTGCTCTTTTCTTGAGGAGGCGGGGCCTGCATCTCCGTCTTGGGATTAATCACGTACTCGTTGACCACCCAAATGGCGGCGGCCAGCAAAAGCGTGCCGTGCAAAACGACGCTGATGATAAAGCCCGTGCCGCCGTAGCGGGCCCAAAAAACCTGGAATTTCGACTTTTGTTCGGTCATGGATTGGGGGCTTTCAAAATTAGATATCGGAACCGACGGTGAAGCTCACGTTCGCCACGCGCGCGGCGGCCAGAGCGTTGAGCACGTCGATCGTGCGGTCGTACAGGGAGTCCTCGTCGCTGATGATGGTGACCACGAGTTTGGTGCGCGCGGCGTCGCTCATCTGCTGCAGACGTATCAGGTTGGCCCGCAGTTCGGGGAGCTCCTTGTTGCTGGGGCTGTCATACGCCTCGTCGTTGAGCATGACCTCGCCGTCGGAGGCGATCGTGATGATCTGCTCGTCGTAGAATTCGACCGAATCGTCGGAGGCGGCCAGCCCGGGGAGCTTCGTCGCCAAAATCTGCTCGATCTTGATCTGGGCGGCCAGCGCCATGAAGAACACGAGGATAACGAACACCACGTCGACCAGCGGCGCGATCTGGAACCCCATGTCCCCTTCGTTGTTTTGTGGCAAAGCTTTCACTGTGAAATATGCGGTAAGATGTTAGTGCAACAGCGTGGAGAACTGCACGTCCGCAATACCGGCGCGGGCGGCGAGGTTCATCACCTGGCTGATGACACGGTTGGGCGTGGCGCGGTCGGCGCGGATGACGACCTTGTACGCGGGGTCGTTCTTCATCGCCTTGGCCAGCTGCTCGACGATCTCGCCCGAGGCCATGTCCACCACCTTGCCCTCGCTGCCCAGATCGCCGGAGTTGAAGACGACTTCGGCGGCGCGCGCCGGGGCGTCCCACCGGACGTTAAAGATGCCCTCGGAGGTGGCCGTCTCCTTTTTCGCCGCGCTGTCCGCCGTGGGCAGGACGATGCGCGGGTCGTACTTGGCAACGGTCGTTGTGGCGATGCTCATGAAGAAAATGAGCAACACCAGCAACACGTCCACAAGAGGCGCAATTTGGAATTCGGGATCGCCGCCTTTAGAAGGTCCGCTAGCCATGGTATGTCCTGTGCGAAAAAGGTTTTTTTACGAAGTAAGAAAAGACCGGACGGGGAACGTTCCCCGGGTTACTGCTGGGTCTGCGCGCCGTGCGAGTCCCACGCGGGCTTGGAGGCGTAGATCTCGTCGCCCTCGAACATGACGGCGGAGAATTCGCCGTAGGGCATGCGGCGGAACAGGCGGGCGATTTCGTCCTGCAAGACGAGCATCGAGCCGTTGATCTTGCCGCGCAGGTAGAAGAAGGCGACGAACGCGGGAATCGCGACCACGAGGCCGCTGGCCGTGGCGTAGAGCACCGCGCCGATGGCGCCCGAAAGCTTGGCCGGGTCGGCGGATCCGGTGGAGCCCATCGCGGCGAAGGCGTCGATCATGCCGAACACCGTGCCTGTCAGGCCGATCATGGGGCCGACGACGCCGGTGATGGAGAGGAAGGAGGCCTTGTTGTTGAAGGCGTTACCCTCGCGGGCGATCTCGGCGTTCATCGCCTCCTCGGCGGCGTCCTTGCCGTCGGGGGCCATCTTCAGACCGTTGGCCACGACGCTGGTGAAAAGACTGGGATTGGCGCGGCAGTATTCGAGCGCGCCGGTGTAGTTGCCCGAGCGGAACAGCTCGCGCATGTCGTCGCGCTGCTGCTGGGGAACCATCTTCTTGAGGTTGGTCTTGATAATCGTGTCGATCAGCAGCCACACGCACCCGATGCTGAACAGCACGAGCATCCAGACGGTCGGCATGTTGAGCTTTTGGAAGAGCGTCTGCTTGACTTCGACAGGGACCTCGGCGCCGGCGGCTTCGGCGGCGTGAAGGCCGCAGCAGAACAGGGCCAGCGCGGCGAAGGCGATGATGGACTTAACGGTGGAACGCATTTTCATGTGATTTCGGTATCGTTTGGTGGTGAAACTTGAGGGGAGAAAAAACTACTGCTGGAGGGTGCCTAAAATGGTCTTGGCCTGCGCGGCCTCGGGAGAATTCGGGTAAGTTTCGAGCAATTCCTCGCACGCCTGCCGCAAATTCAATGTCGCGGAGACCGATTTTTGATAGATGCGGATCGCGCCCATGTACGCGCGCGGCTGCAGCTCGGTGACGGTCGGGTAAATCGTGGGGATGCGCAAATAGCACATCAGCGCGTCGTCGTTTTTGCCCTGCGCGAAATTGATGTCGCCGCGCAGCAGCCACATGCGGGCGGCGGCGGCGCCCTTGACCTGGGGCAGCAACTCGTCGAGCGCCTTTTGCGCCTCGTCGTACTGGCGGAATTTTATCTGCCCGTCGATCACGGCGAGCTGGCCCTCGAAGGCGACGCTCGGGTCTTCCGAGGCGCTCTTGAGCTGGGCGGCCAGATCGCGCGCCTCGTTCACGCGGTTGCTTTCGGCGAGCGCTTGGATGCGCAGCAGGGCGGCGGGCACCCAGTAGGAACCCTGCACCTTGCGAAATTTGTCGAACTGGCGCATCACGCGGTCGGCGGCCACGCCCGCCTCGGCGGCCTTGCCGTCGGCCAGCAGCTGGTTGGCCAGCGCGAGATCTTCGGGCTCTGGAAAGTCGATTTGCGCCAGCGTGGAAATCGCGTAGGGAATCTCCATGACGCCGCCGCCCGCGAGCTTGCGCTCCTCCACGAGGTTGTCGTCGACGACCTTGAGCTTGTCGGCGTCAAAGGTTTTTCCATTTTTGAAGATGTAGAGCTTTTGCTGGGCGCACAGGGGCGCGCACAGGGCGACGGCGATCAACAGGAATTGGGTGAAAATACGCATGGGTCGAATGATGCGGAAGGTTATTGGGCGGCGGGTTGCGCGGCCGGGGCCGACGCGGTGGCCGACGGCGGCTGCAGGGGGGCCACGCCGTTGGGGAAGCGCGCCTCGAGCGCCTTCAGGCGCTTGCTGCCTTCGACCAACTCGGTCGTGCGCTCCTTGATCTTGGGGTTGCGCAGCATTTCGCGGTAGGTGTTGATCGCCGCGCCGAAATCGTTGAGTTTTTCAAACGTCTCGCCGCTGGCCAGATACGCCTTGGCCACCCACTGCGGGAATTTCTGGTAGGCCAGATAGGTGCGCTGGAAATACGCCTGGGCCTCGGGCAGTTTGTTGCGGCGCAGCTCGATCAGACCCAAGTAATACACGCCCATGGCGGTGGCCTCGCCTCTCCAGGCGCGGTTGGATACGACTTCCTTAAAGAGCGCCTCGGCCTCGTCGATCTCGCCCAACTCGAAACGCGCGCGGGCCTGCCCCATCAGGGCTTCGCCGCGCTTGTAGAGCGTCTCCGTCTTTTCGAGGGCGTCGGTGTACCAGCGCAGGGCCTTCGTGTAATCGCCCGCGGCGTACTGCACGTCGCCCATCCCCACGTAGCCGAAGTCGGCGAACTCGGTTTTGGGATAGGCGTTCACCAGCTGTTCAAAGAACGGCTTGGCCTTTTCGTACTCGCCCGCCTTCAAATAGTTCTCGCCCACGCGCGCCAGCAGGCCGGGGCTGAGTTCGTTGGGCTTCATGTCCTCGCCGATCACGCGGTAAATGCGGGTTTTCTCGGCGGGGTCCTTGACCAGCTCGGCCAATTCAGCGCGGGCCAAAAAGATGCGCGCGCGCGCCAGCGGGGTTTTTACCTGCGAGGAGCCGAGCAGCTCCTCGATCTGGCGGCCCAACTCGCTCAAAGGCGCAAGGGGCGGACGGGGCTTGCCCGGCTCGCCGCGAGCGCGGCGCGTCATCAGCTGGGCCAGCTGGAAGATGAGCTTTTCGACCGCCTGCTGGTGGGGATCATCGATGTTTTGGCGGATGCTGTCGGCCAAGGTCTGCTTGGCTTCGTCCAGCTTGTCTTGGCGCACCAGCATGCGGCTGATCCAGTAAATCGAATTGGGCACCAAGGGGCTCTTGGGGCTGGAGGCGATGAAGTCGGCGTGCATCTGCTGCACGGCGGCGTAGTCGCCCAGCGACTGGTAGGCCTTCGTCGCCTTGTCCAGCGCGTAGGCGATCGTGTCCTCCGAGGTGCCGGACTTGACGGCCTTGCGGTAGTACTCGACCGCCTTTTGCACGGCGTCGTCGCGCTCCGACATCATGTAAGAGTCGGCCAGCACGTTTTCCACTTCCGCCGAGAGCTCGCCGCCGGAATAAGAATCCAGCCACTGCGTGGCGTCGGTTATCACCTTTTCAAAATGTTCCTGGGCGAAGTCCAACACGATCATGCGGTACTTCGCGTCGGCGGTGTACTTGCCGTTGCCGTAGCGCTTGATGTAATCCTCGAAATAAGGGATCGATTTAAGCGGCTCCGATGAATAGAACCACGTGCAGGCGATCTGGAAGAGGGCCTCCTCGCCGTAGCGGGCGGTGTCGATCGGGTACTCGCGCAGATAAGACTCGGCGACATCGCGGGCGTGGGGGAAATCGAGCTGTGCAAAGTAGGAGTTGGCCAGGAAAATATAAAAATTCTGGCGTATGTCCGGGTCGTTCTTGAACATGTCGATACCCTGCTGGAAGTACTTGCGCGCCTGGTCGTACTTGCCCATGTCGAGCGACTGGTAGCCCGCCATGAACAGGGCCTGCGAGGCCAGCGGGTCGGTCGGATATTCCTTGACGAAACGCTCCGCCATCTCGAGCGACTTCTCCTTGCGGTCGAGCCGCTGGTAGCAGTCCATCAGCGCGTAGAGCGCCACCTTGGCCTCGTCGGAGGCGGGGAATTTTTCCAAAATCTCGTTGTAGAGCAACACCGCTTCCCACAGACGGTCGAAACGCTGGTAGGCCTGCCCGCGGCGCAGGTACAAGCTGGCGTCGTAGTTATCCATCTTGCCGATGGCATCGAGCAGTTCCTTGACGGACTTCAGGCGGTTTTCCAGACGCGAGTGGCGGATCTTGTCCGACTGCATCACGAGGTTGCGGCTCAGCGCCTCCACTTCGCGCTCCATGTGCTGGGTGCGCAGATCCTGCGCGGCGATCAAGTCTTCCTTCGGGCGCACCGAGCGGTACGCCTGCAACGCCAGCTTGGGCTGATCGGTCTCGACATACTTGTCGCCCAACTCGAGCGACAGGCGGTTGAGCTCCGGCAGGTTGTCCACCATCTTCTGGTTGTCGCGCAGGTATTTCAACCCGTCGGCGGCGGCGGCCAAATCTGTCACCCCCAAATCAATGCGCACGAGCG
>JAVBTG010000170.1:0-10467 GCA_031556275.1 Opitutales bacterium | reverse complement strand
CCGCCCGCCTGCGCCTGATAGACCGTCGCGGTTTCACAAGGGAGGACAGGGAGTTCTTTGGGGGAAGCGAACGCCTCGGGGTCGGCCGCCAGACGGGCAGGATCGCGCGTTTCGCCCGCGGGCCATCGGGCGGGGGCAACTGTCTCATGAAACAGCCCCAAGCGGACGACTTGCTCCAGTGTTGGCATGCGCACGGGGTCGTATATAACGGCAGGCACAATGGCGGCATTCTGCGCCTCGGCGATGAATGCTTTGATTTTTTCTTCCTTGGTATTGCCGGGAAATGTGTCGGCCAGCCCGCGGAATTCGGGGTCCAAGTACAGGATATCCCACTTGCGTTTGTGTTTGCCCAGATAGTCTTTAAGCGAAGGGGCCTTGCCGTCTGCGCGTTGCGTGGGTACGAAAAAATACGCCTCGTCTGCGAATATCTTTTGTGCCCGCTCGATCTCGGCCCTGTCCACGCGGTCGTCCAATACCAGCACGCGCGCGCGGTTGCCCTTCACGGGTTGCAGCGGTTCTGTGAACGTTTCCGCCGGTTTGGCGGCGCCGCACAAAAGGCCGCCCGACAAAAGCAGAAAAGAAATCCCGCAAAACAAACGAAATGAAGCGCGCATGCGCCCATCATGCTAGAAAGTTGGCGTGTAGGCTAAACCCTTTTTTAACTTTTTCTATAAAACCGCGGGCGTCTTCGACACCGTCTTGCCGTCAACCCATTCGCCCTCCAAGAGCAAACTGAACCGCCGTTCCGGCACGCCGCGCTCGTTGCGGTGGATCATGCCGACAACGGTTTCCACCGCGTGCGCGCCGACCGCGGGCGCGTTTTCGTTGATGCCGGAAATGGTGTCGTCCCCGTAGGGAATCGAGGCCACGCACACGCCGACATCGCGGGGGACTCTCAGCTTCATGGATTTGAGCCAGCCGATGATGTCGTGCGCCATCGAGGCCGACACGACGACGGCGTCCGGCTTGGCCTTGCGCACCCACACGCAAAATGCTTTCTCGTCGAGCATCGACACCAAGAGAGGGTCGAGCTTCGCCGCGCCGCTTTCCAAGGTGTGTTGCCCGACCCAGTAGCCCGCCAGATAGTTGTGATCCACGCGCTCGTCCTTGGCCAGTGGCATGGCCATGCCGATGCGACGATAGCCGCGCTCGTGGAGTTTTTGCACCGCCTGTTTCATGTTGCGGAATTGGTTGTTCATGACCGTGTGCAGGCACGGGGACTGCAGCGAGTACCCGAGCGCGACGGCTGAGAAATGCTCCCACGCCAGATCGATGCTCGTCACCTTGGGCGGCAGGGGGGCCACCACGATCCCGCGCACGCCGCGCGAGAGAAAAATCTGCGTCAGCCGTTTCGGCGAGATGGCGGGGTCCATCGCCCAGAACTCCTCCATCCGGTAGCCCAGTTTGTCGGCGCAGGCGCGCGCGCCCTCAAAGTAGGCTTGCGCCTGAATCATCTCGCGCCAGCCATCGCGCGTGGAAAAGGCGGTGAGCCAAGCCAGCACCCCCTGATGGCTCGCCTTGGCGTTGCGCACGCGGTAGGCGTTGAGCGCGGAAAGCGCCGGGTCCGGGCGGTAATCGTGCTTGCGCGCCAAGTCCTCTATTTTTTTGCGTGTTTTGGCCGAAATCGAGGGATGTCCCCGCAGCGCGAGCGAGACCGTCATGGGGGAAACGCCGGCAAGCGCGGCGAGCGAACGTTGGGAGACGTGTTCTTTCATGGCAGATAAGGGCTAAGGAGCTTTATCGGTAAAGTGAATAACGAGAGGATGCAATACATATTTTTCACACAAGCGCCCAAATATACGCAAAAACACGGGGTGAAAACTTTACAGATACACCTTATTTAGCATTTTGTTTGGCATCGAAACGCCTATCGTTAAAGTGTGAGCTCCGAACAGAACGAAAAAGTCACTATTGCGAACGAAGTCTTCGACGTTGTCGTCTGCGGCGGCGGGCCTTCCGGCGCGGCCGCCGCCCTCGCCGCCGCCCGACGCGGTGCCAAGACGTTGCTGATTGAACGCTACGGTTTTTGCGGCGGCATGGCCACCAGCGCGCTGGTGAACCCGTTTTCGGGACAGGCGTTTTTCGACCAGCTCGCGCCCAAGGGGCGGCGGCGCTCGCTCACAGGCGGCATTTTTAAGGAAGTCGTCGCGCAGTTGAGCGCGCACGGCGGGTTTGGCTCCGTGCTGATGGACGGGGCCTTTGACGAGGAACTGCTCAAGCGCGTTTACGACCGGCTGCTGTGCGAGGCGGGGGTGACCGTGCGCTTTCACACGCAGATCACCGGCGTTGAGATGGAGGAAAATCGCATCCGCGCCGTCGAAACGTTTTCCAAGGGCGGGCGCGAGCGCTTTTACGGCAAGTCGTTTGTCGACGGCACGGGCGACGGCGATATCGCGGCTTTCGCGGGGTGCCCCTTCGACGTGGGGCGCCCTGAAGACGGCATGACGCAGGCGATGACCGTGAGCTTCCGCATGGGCAACGTCGACAAAGACGCCATGTACGCCTCCGGCGGCATGCGGCAGGCCCGCGCGCTCGTCGAGCCGTATTTCCAAAAGGCGATCGCCGACGGTAGCCTGCACTACCCTTATCGCAACTTCGTCCACTTTTACGACTACCCGAGGCCGGGGGTGCTGCACTTCAACATGACACGCGTCAACGAGGTGTGCGGTCTGTCGGCGGACGACCTGACGCGCGCCGAGATCGAGGGCCGCCGCCAAGCGTTTGTGATGGGCCAGTGGCTTGTGGAAAACGTGCCGTATTTTCGCGACGCGTTTGTGGACAAGGTCGCCTGCCAAGTGGGCGTGCGCGAAACCCGCCACATTCGCGGATGCTACACCGTCACGCAAAACGACATCGTGCAAGGACGCAAATTCCTCGACGGCATCGCCCGCTCGCGCTATTTCATCGACATCCACAACCCCAAGGGCGCGCAGGACGTCCACCAAAAGCAAAACGGCCAAGGCCGCGTGGCGGACGGCTTCGCCCCGCCCGACGACGATTTTTACGAAGTCCCCTTCCGTAGTGTGGTGACGCACGCGTGCCCCAACCTCGCGGTGCCCTGCCGCGCGCTTTCCGCCACCCACGAGGCGTCCGCCGCGATCCGCGTCATGGCGACGATGCACGCGATCGGCGAAGCCGCGGGCATCGCCGCCGCCGAGGCCGCCCGAAAGGGGACGGACGTTTCCCTGATTGACGGGGCGTGGGTGCGCTCGCAGATTCCCTACATGGACATGCCGCCCGACGACGACCCGCTGTGGGAAAGCGTCCCGACACGCCGGCCGCTCGCCGACCGCGCCTAGCGGCGCGCTTAATGACATTCCCCAATCCCCCTTTTCATGACACTGAGAGTTTTCGACATCGTCGTCATCGCGCTGTACTTCGCGGGCGTGCTCGCGCTCGGCCTTTGGTTTTCCAAACGCAACAAGAACACCGAGCATTATTTTTTGGGCGGGCGCGATTTCCCGGGATGGGCGATCGGCATCAGTTTTGTGGGGGCGATGGTCAGCTCCGTCACCTTCATCGCCCTGCCCGCCGACAGTTTTAAGACGACGTGGGTGCGCTACCTGCCGCACTTTGCCTTTCCCGTCGTGGTGCTGATCTGCGCGTATGTGTTCATCCCGTTCTTTCGGCGCGGAACGGTGACGTCCGCCTACCAGTACCTTGATCTGCGCTTCGGGCCTTCCGTCTCGGTGTACGGGGCTTTTGTGTTTCTGGGCCTGCAAATCGTGCGCACGGCCAGCGTGCTGTATTTGATGGCGATGCTCATGGCCACGCTGACGGGGATCTCGGTCGAGACCGCGCTGCTGGTGGCGGGCGGCGTTACCGCGCTGTACACGATCAAGGGCGGGTTTGAGGCCGTCGTATGGACGGACGTCATCCAGACGATCGTTCTGGTGCTGGGCGGGCTGGTCGTCATCGTCGTGGCCGTAAACGGCGTGGAGGGAGGGCTGGGCGCGATTTTTTCGCAGGCCCTCGACGCCGGAAAACTTTCGTTCGTGAAGGATCTCAACCCGAAAACGGGCACGCTCGAGCCCATCGCCTCCGGTTTTTCGCTGACGGAAAAAACCGCCGTGATGCTGATGCTGGTGGGCTTCACCCAGTTCATCGCGGGCAAGCTCAACCAAGAGAGCGTGCAGCGCTGGTGCTCGGCCAAGTCGGCGCACGAGGCGCGCAAGTCGATGCTGGTGCTGGGCGTGTGCTCCCTGCCCGTGTGGGCGATATTCATGTTTATCGGCACCTGCCTGTGGGCGTATTACCAAAAAAAACCCGACGCCGTTTCCTCTGCCATTCTAAGCGGCGCGGAGAAGGCGGAGGGCATCCTCCCGCACTTCATCGCCACGGCCCTGCCCGCGGGTGTCGCGGGCGTCGTCATCGCCGCGGCGCTGGCCGCCGCGATGTCCACGCTCAGCAGCGCGATCAACTCGGCCAGCATGGTCGTCGTCAACGACCTGTACAAACGCTTTTCGCGCGTGCCGCGCGGGGACCTGCATTACCTGCGCGCGGGGCGGCTGAGCTCGCTGCTGGTCTCCGCGATGATGATCGCGATCGCCTTCGTCTTTTTGTATTCCGACAGCAAGACCGTGACGGAATTCACCATCATCATCACCGCCATTTTCGGCGGCGGCATCGGCGGCATCTTTTTGATGGGCATGCTTTCGCGCAAGGGTGACGCTAGGGCCGTCCTCGTCGGCATCGCCGTGGTGCTGCTGTTCACGGCCTACGCGCTGCTGACGCAGTACAAGGTGATCCCGCCGCTGTTCAACCCCTATTACACGTCGATCATCGGGAATATTTTGATGATCGTCGTCACTTACGTGGCCGCCCTGTTCATGCCCGCGCGCAAACGCGACATGACGAATCTGACGGTCTGGGACATGGATAAGAACAAAAATATGTAGGATTGCCATTTTTTCGAGACGGCCCATCATGGCCTCATGCGAGCGATATCCTTTCTTTTGACTGTGTTGTCCGCAATGTGCCTGTGCGCCGAGGAAGCGGAGCCGAGGATTGTGAGCGTTGGGCCGGACTACGAGCTGACGGTCGTGTTGCGTGATTATTCCTACCAATTGACCGACACGCCAGATCCCATGCCTTTATCCACTTTGTGGGTGCCTGAAGACGGTTGGAATATTTCCGTAAAATTACCCGCCAACGGCAGCGGCTCGGCGGAATGGATGCGAGGGACATTGGGAAAATGCGTCCAAGAGCCTTCGCTGAAATCATTGCCGAAAGATTTTTTGGAAACATGTTTTGGTCCTTCATTGAAGGCCAGTCTCGGCGAGCCCGACAACGACGGCAGTGTTCTGGCGGACATCGACGTGTCCTTCACGCAACTTGAAGGCTTTATCGAATACGACACCGCTACGGGCAGCCTGATCACGCCTGTGGCTTCTGCCAAAGGGATTAAAACACGCCTTCGCATGAATCCAGGGATGGGTGTCCGACTCGGGACTTTCACGTCCGTTTCAGAAGGCTATCAAGGCGATGCCCGCGCCGCCGTCCAACGCTACGCCCTATTCGCCCGTCTGACACAGAAAAAAGGCGCCCCGGTTCCGCCACAGGAAAAGATGCGCTATGAGTTGACAGTCCAACAGTTCAGCGTGGAGGGCGGGACGACCAGACAGGCAGAGTTTGCGGCTGTCATTTCATCTCCATCACCTTACAAAGAAGAAGGCCGTCTCGTCGCGGAAACATCCCTGACGATGGATGCCGAAACCGACGGAAAGATTTTTTCACTTCAGAACATTCCTCATTTCGATCCTAAAAACGAGGGTGCCGAACCAAAAATACTGACGACTTCCATCGGCTTGCAATTCGAGATAACACAGGAACACCCATACTCGGAAGGTGAATTTTGCGGAAAAATCAAATTTAGTGACGTGACGCAAGATGGCTTCATTGAGCCGGAAAATTCACGATGGGGCATCCAACCCATAACGGCAAAAAAATCCATTGATAGTTCGATCACGCTTCCATTGGACAAACATGTTGTGCTCAGCGGATTGGCGCGAGAGGGAAAGGATGGAAAAACAGAAAGCATGCGCCTCGTTCTTGTTCTAAGAAAAATCCAACCACCCACAAAATAAGAATCTGCTCACAAAAAGGCGCGTTTGGGAAAACGCGCCTTTTTTGCAAAACCGCACACTGAAAACATCAGCCTGCGGCGATGATTTTTTGGGCGATTTCGGGCATGGACATTTTTGCCAGATCGGAAACTTCCACGCGGTTTTGGCCGAAGTCGGGCAGGCCGCGCAAGGGTTCGCTCAGGACGAGGTTGCGGTTGGCCGTCACGTCGTCGACGCGCTCCACGGGGGTGAAGTGCGGGGCGTTGACCGCCGCCTCCGGGTGTTCGCGCACGAGTTTGTGGATTTCCAAAACGGCGTCGCCGAAACGGTCGAGCTCCGATTTGGCGTAGCTTTCCGTCGGCTCGATCATCAGGCCGAAGACCTCGGGGAACGCCACCGTCGGGGCGTGGAAGCCGAAGTCGAGGAAGAGCTTTCCGACCCGCGCGATGGCGGCCTGTCTGGGAACGCCCGCCTGCTCGAGCTTCGCAAAGTCGTCCTCTGTCAGCGTGAGGATGAACTCGTGCATGCGCGGCTGTTTTTCCGCTCCCTCGGGCAGGGAGGGATAGCTTTGGGAAAGCTTCGCGAACAGGTAACGGGCGGCCAAGACGGCCGTGCCGGACATCGCGGGGATTCCCTCGCGGCCCAAGCGGAACAGATAGGCGACCATGCGCGCCTTGTGCGCGAAATTGCCCCAGTGACGGTGGAACATCCCGATGCATTTTTTCGCGCGCACGGGTTCGAAGGAGCCGTCGGCGCGGCGGACGACTTGGCTTCCGGGCAGATAGTCCGCCAGCTTGTCGCTCACCGCCACAAAACAGTCGCCGGGGCCGCCCCCGCCGTGGCTGACGGCCCATGTTTTGTGCACGTTGTTGTGCAGGGCGTCGACCCCAAGCGTGCCGACGTTCACCCACCCCGCGATGGCGTTCATGTTCGCGCCGTCCATGTAGACGAGGCCGCCTGCCGCGTGCACCTTTTCGGCGATCTCGCCGAAACGCGTCTCGAACAGGCCGCTCGTGTTGGGGTTTGTCACCATGATGGCGGCCAGACGGTCGCCGTAAAGGGCCAGCTTTTGCTCGAAATCGGCCATGTCCACAAGGCCGTCCGCCCCGCGTTCCAGCAGGACGATGCCGCTGGTTCTACCGTCCTGCGTGCGCGTCTCGAAGCCCGCCATGGCGGCCGTCGCAAAGTTGGTGCCGTGCGCGCTTTTGGGGATGAAAATGACGTCGCGGTTGCCCCCGTGGTCGCGGTGATAGGCTTGGATGAGTTTCAATCCCACCAGTTCGCCCTGCGCGCCGGAGACCGGCTGCGTCGTCACCGCGCACAGACCCGTCACGGCCTTCATCCATTCCTGCACCGTCCATGCCAATTCCAGACTTCCCTGCGCGTCGGTGACGGGCGCCTGCGGATGCATGAGCGCAAAACCGGGCAACCCCGCCGCCCAGTCGTTGAGATACGGGTTGTACTTCATCGTGCAGGACCCAAGCGGGTAGCACGCCTCGTCGGGGCTGACGTTCAGCTCGCCCAGACGCAGGTAGTATGATTGTAGTTCTTTTTCGGATACGGCGAGGATGCCGGGGGCGTCCGCGCGGCGAAGCTGCGCGGGGATTTCCGCGACCTCAACCGCGACCGGATCCTTGCGCGCGCCAAAGCGGTCTTGCAAAAAGCGTTCCAGACGCCCCATGTCGTCCGGCGTCTGCATGTCGGAAAAGGAAATTTTCAGCAGGTGCCGCCCGCCCGCGACGCGGTCGGAGACGTCCACGCCCGCGTGCAAACCAACCTTGCGCGCCGCCTCGATCGTCTGCGCCGAAGGCTCCGGCAACACGATCGTCACCTCATTGGCGAAGGGGGCGTCGGCGTAGGCCAGCGCGAGCCCTTCGATTTTCCCGAGCATCTGCGCAAACTCGCGCGCGCGTGAAAAACCTGCCGCGCACGCTTTAGAAAGGCCGCTGTCGCCCATCTGCACGAGCGCGGCCCCCGCCACCGTAGCCATGAACGCCTGATTGGAGCAGATGTTAGAGGTGGCCTTGTCTTTGCGGATATGCTGTTCACGCGCCGAAAGCACCATGACAAAGCAATCGCGCCCCGAGGCGTCTTTGGCCTTGCCGACGAAGCGGCCCGCCGTGGCGCGCACGTCGTTTTTCACCTGCGCGTTCAGGCGCACGCCGAAAATCCCAAGGCCCGGGCCGCCGAAATTGGGCGCGCCTGTCAGCGGCTGCCCTTCCCCGACGATGATGTCGGCCCCGTTTTTGCCGAATCGGCTCGGGGGCTTCAGTCCGCCCTCGGCCAACAGCACGGGGTCAATGACGGCGATGGCTTTGATCTTCAAATCCGACGCGATGTCGGCGAGCGCATCGACGTCCTCCAGAATGCCAAGGTTGTTGACCTGCGCGAAGGCGATGCCCGCCAAGCGTGCGCCCAGCGCCATGGCGCGTTCGCGCACCGCGGCCGGGGCGAGCCGCCCTGTCTGCGCGTCGGGCGCGATTGTCTCAATGTTCACCTTGGTGTCTATCGCAAGCGTGCGCAGCACTTCGAGGTCGGCGGGGTAGATGTTGCCCGCCACCAGCACCGTGTCGGCCTGCGGTGTTTTGGCCAAGCGGATCGCGCAGCAGACGGCCTCGTACAGCGCGCCGGCGCGGTCGTAGAGCGAGGCATTGATGGCCTCAAACCCCGTCAGCGCACTCATGGCACACTGATAGATCCAATGGGTGATGAGCGTGCCTTGGCTGCGTTCGGGCTGGTAGGGCGTGTAAGCCGTCGAAAGCTTGCGCACGCCCCAGACGAAGGGAACGATTGTCTGCTCGCGGTAGACGGGCAGCCCGTCTCCCAAAAAGGAAATCGCGGGGCGGTTCTTGAGCGAGATTGTCTGCAGCGCGCGCGCCGTGTCGTCGTAGGAAAGTTCTTCGGGCAAAGGCAACGGCTGAACCATGCGCGCCGACGCCGGGATGTGCGCGAACAAGTCGGCGAGCGAGGAGGCCCCCACGTCCTTCAGCATGGCCTTGACATCGGCGTCGCTCGCGGCGATGTAGTGGCGGGCGGCCTCGCGGGCGCGGGCGGCGGCGGTGTCGGGAACGGGAACGGAAGGGATCGCGGAGGGCATTTTTAAAATTGTTAAATCAAGACATCCTGATATGTTGATAATAGGGTGTGTTTGAAAATTATGCACAACGCCTCCACATGCCGGGTTTTGGTCCTTTTTCTCGCGGCCTCACCTCGACGATGCTTTACATCGCCTCGGTTCGTCCACGAAAAAATGCCTCAAAACCGGCACGCATAGCCATCACGCCTAATTTTCAAACACACCCTAACAACTATGCCTATTTGCCATTGTGAAGGCAAGCCATAGCCGCCCCGCATGACCACCACTTGGGACATTCTCAAACTCGCCTCCGACCCTACCCGTCTGCGCCTGCTCGCCCTGCTGCGCCGCGAGGAACTCTCTGTGGCGGAATTGCAGGAGATATTGCAGATGGGCCAGTCGCGCATCTCGTCGCATCTGAGCCTGCTGCGGCAGGGGGACTTGGTGGTCGACCGCAAAGACGGCAAGCGCACGTTTTATTCCTTCAACACCGACCTGCCCCAGCCCCTGCGCCAGCTCGTGGAGACGGTGTGCGGCTCGCTGTCCGACTTCGCGCCCGCCAAGGAGGACGGCGCGAACTTGGCGCGCATCCTTGAAAAACGCCGCCGCACCGCGGAATCGTATTTCAACACGATCGCGGGGCGCTTGGGCAAAAATTACTGCCCCGGCCGCTCGTGGGAGGCGCTTGTACACTTCTTCCTGCAGCTGACGCCCGAGCTGGAGATAGCAGACCTCGGCGCGGGCGAAGGCATCCTGTCGCAGCTGCTGGCCCGACGCGCCAAAAAAATCTACTGCATCGACAATTCCCCTCGCATGGTGGAAGTCGGCGCACAGTTGGCGAAAAAGCACGGTTTTTCCAACCTCTCCTACAAGCTCGGCGACATCGAAAAGGTTCCCCTGCCAGACGCCTGCGTCGATCTGGCCATCCTCAGCCAAGCCCTCCACCACGCCGAACACCCGCAAACCGCCGTGGACGAGGCCGTCCGCATCCTGCGCCCGGGCGGGCGGCTGCTCGTGCTCGACCTGAAAGCCCACGAGTTTGAAAAGGCGCGCGAGCTGTACGCCGACCGCTGGCTCGGGTTTTCCGAAAACACGCTGCTGCAATTTTTGAAAAAGGCGGGCCTGCGCCACACGGACGTCAACGTCGTCGCCCGTGAGGAGAAGGAACCCCATTTTGAAACCCTGCTGGCCTGCGGCGTGAAGGGAAAATAACACAGCCAAACGCGTCGGCAATTTTAAAGGAACATCATGCACATGGCCGACGCGCTTATCTCCCCCGCGGTGGGCGGCACGATGCTCGCCGCCAGTGCCGGTCTGCTGCTTTAC
>JAVBTG010000014.1:0-12459 GCA_031556275.1 Opitutales bacterium | reverse complement strand
ACAGGCCGTAACCGCTGTTGTTGATCAGCAAAATTCCGCCCGCGGGAAGGCCCGGGATCGCGGCAAGTATTTGGTCGGCAGCGGCTTTGAGTTGGGCGCGGTCGCCGAGGTCGCAGGGGATGTGCGTGAGCCCGGAAAAATTAATTTCGGGAACCGTGCGAGAAAGGTTGAAAAAAGAAATTTCGGGCCTATAGTGAGCAATAGATTTGAGAAAGGACTCACCAATTCCCGAAGACGCTCCCGTGATCACCACCACGGAAATTTTTTGTAAAAACAAAGGCACTTTATTCATAGCCAAGAGGTCTGGGATTGAGTTTGAAAATTTCGCCGCTCACGGCGCGCCGCAACGCATGTCGCGCCGCCGACGGCACCACACGAAAGTGTGGCCGATAACCCACAAGTGCGTCAACCCGTAACCAAGGAGTATTCCTACATGAACAAGAACGATCTGATCATCTCCGGCGTGCATCTCGAACTCACCGACGCGATTAAAAACGTCGTCGCTGAAAAGATGGAAAAACTGTTCAAACACGAGGAGAGAATTATCCGTCTGCGCATTGAACTGACACACAAGCACACCAAGACGGGTAAAAATCAGAGCCGGTTTGAAGCCAAGGGAATCATCGAAATCGCCGGCGGGGACATGATCGTCTCCGAAACAACGGACGACTTGTACAAGTCGATCGACGTTCTCGTGGACAAGCTGGACCGCAAGCTGCGCCGCCGCTCGCGCCTGGACCGCGTCATCCGCAAGGACGCCGCGCTCAACGCGATCCCCGCCGAGGCCGAGGTTTAAGCCTAAACGCACGACTCACAAAAAAAGCTCCCATATCGGGAGCTTTTTTGTGCGTCCGCCAAAAACGGATAAAGCCTTTAAAAAACAGGCTTGCAGAGTTTCTGGTGATTCTCCACAATGACTCTTTATTCGCTCCCGTAGTTCAATGGATTAGAATGTCTGACTACGGATCAGAAGGTTCCAGGTTCGAGTCCTGGCGGGAGCGCCACTTTGAAAAGGCCCCTTTTCTTCGGTTTTCGAGGAAAAGGGGTTTTTGTTTATTTTTTCGAGCAAATCACCTGCCCTGCGGGACTTACCGCTTTTTCGCGAGGCGGTAGCTGGCTTCTATACGTCGGCAGAGTTCCTTGTGCGGGACGGAGCCGTCGAGGCACAGGGTGAGCCAGTGCTTTTTATTCATGTGGAAGCCGGGGAAATATTTTTTGCCGTCGATGAGCTTTTCAAGCTCGGCCGTTTCCATGCGCAGGTCGATGATGTCGATCGGCGTGTCGCCCTCTAGACCGATTTTGGATTTCGGCAGGTTCAACAAGGCGGCGTACCACTTGGCGTTGTCCTTGCGGCGAAAAATCGCGTTTTTGGGGAATGCCGGCCAGAGGAATTCGGGGGCGTCGCCGTAGGTGGATTGGATGTGCTCGATAACCTTTCGAGTGACGCCGTCTTCGAAAATGCCGCTGGAAAAACACTGCGCGGAAATTTCTTTGAGCTGTTTTTCATACTCGTCTTTGACCTTGCCGACAAAGCCGCCCATCGCACCCGACACTTTAACAGGGGTGTAGACTTCGCCAAAGGCCGTGTCGTACACGTCGGCGGTGACGGTGCCGTTTTTATGGACGAACACTTTCAGTTGAAACTGGCCGCCGAGCAAATTCGAGGAATAGGCGTAGGTGCCACCCTTCTTTGTGAAGCCAAACGCGAAAAGCTTTTTCGCATCGGCTTTGCGGTTTCCAAAAATGGATTCGAGTTCCGGCATGGGTGATCCGCAAAATTTACTGCTGCGCCGGCAGAGCCGCCCTGCGGCGTTGCGGAAGCGGGGAGGTCTTTGACGACTCGGGCTGACCGACGGGAGGCGGCTGCGCGACGATCCGGCCGACAGGTTCCGGATCTTTAATACGAACCTGCCCGTCCGCCGACCGGATCCTCTCCTTGATGGTGGTGAGGGAAAATCTATGGTCCTTGTGGCTCAGCCGCCATAGGTTCGTACGAAACTCGTGTCCCGACTCGCACGTGTCCGGCTCCCATAGCTCCACCGCCCATTCTTCCGTCGTTTCATCGCGGGGTTGTGAAATTTTCGCGCCCGTCAGAAGGCGGGCTATCTCCTGCTTTTTCTCAGGATTTGTTCGGCTGATGTTCAAAACATCGAAAAGGGATACCCTGTTCGGGCCCGTGTGCGAGGCGTCCTTTTGCAACAGCAATTGCACCTGCTTAACAGAGCCGTTCCAAATCGCCAGCGCCAGTGGCGTCCAGCCGTCCTTGTCAGCCATTTGAAAGTTTGCCCCGGCATTCAACAAAAATTCCGTCGCGCGGGGATCGCGGTTCAACACGGACCACCATAACGCCGTCCTGCCGTTCTCGTCGGTTGCGTTGATATCGCCACCAGCTTTTAAAATAGCCTGCATTATGATCTCCGAGCGCGCCCATGGCATCCGTATCATTGAATCGTCCCCACGCGCCAAACGCATCAGTAGCGTGCGCCCACCGGAATCTCTGGCGTCAACATCACCCACGCGGGCCAACACCTCGGCAAATCTTCCGGGGCGCTCAGTCTCTACTGCGGCCGCGCGCGCTAGGGCATAATAGCCGTCCTTCGGGAAAAAGCCATTGTCGGCCAGCCACGACACGACACCGGGATTCGGATTCTGGATGGCGTTGGAAAAAATATATTCCGTGGTGTATCCAGCGACCCCCATGTCCAACAACAGGCGCGCTATATCCAAGTTGGGATTGTTTTCGAGCGCCATGGCGAGGGCACTGTCCGCGTTCACGTCCGCGCCGCGCACGATAAACAGACGCAACATTTCCGGATTAGGATTGGCGGACGCGGCGCGTGCCAGTGCGGAGTTTTCACCCTTGCCGCGCTTTTGGGGGTCGGCTCCTGCCTTCAGTAACGTGCGCGCCACTTCCACATCGGGGTTGATCGCCGCCAGCCCAAGTGCGGAGACACTCCCTCCGGTCTCGGTGAACTGCATGTTCGGATCGGCCCCGTTGTTGAGGAAATAGCGCACATCCGCCGCCGTGCCTTTTTCGCAAGCCTCACGGTAGGTGGGCGACTGAGAGGCTGGGGAGGCGCATCCGCTGATTAGCAACCCAACAATGGCGAGCGGCAAAAACGCAAAAACAAGGCGGGCGGAATGCTTCATAGTGCGGCGTGTTTTCGAGCGGAAAAATTTCCGCCGAAAACAGCCGTATTTTCACAGGCTGACAGGATATGTCAACTCCGCATAGCCGCCCCGGAAAAATCGCCTACCAGCGGTCCCAGTGCAGGCGGTCTTTTTTAAAATTGTCGTGGGGCTTGTGCTCGCCTTCGGGGATGCCGATGGGGATGACGCACAGGGGCGTCCACGCCTCGGGGATTTTCAGGATGCGGCGGGCGGATTCGACGCGTTCCGGCGTCGGGTGCACCGCCGTCCAGACGGCCCCGTAGCCGAGGGATTCGCAGGCCAAGAGGATGTTCTGCGTGGCCGCGGAGCAGTCCTCGATCCAGTATTTGTCCTCGGGATTACCGCACACGCAGAACGCCGCCGCCGCCTTGTCGAGCATCTTGGCGTAGGGGAGCTCTTCGCGCAACGCGTCCAGCTGCGCGCGGTCGGTGACGGCGATGAAATTCCACGGCTGCTGGTTGCGCCCGCTCGGGGCCGCCATGGCCGCCTTCGCGATGAGCTCCAACATGACGGGGGCGATCGACTCGCCGTTGAACTGGCGCACGCTGCGGCGCGCGAAAATGGTGTCGAGTACGGGGTTCATGCGGGCAATGTAGCATATTTTTCCTCTCTTGGGAAACGGCGCGCCGCCTTTTTATTAAACTCTATAAATTTAGTAGATTTATATATTTTTATGGACAACGCGAAAATTCTCATGTACGGTGTTGTCATTATCCGCCAAACGAAACCCTCCGCCATCACATCCATTTCCACGCCTCATCCGCCATGCAGACCATTTACGCCAACGACATTCAGACTACCGGCCACACGCCGTTGGTGAAACTCAACCACGTCGTCCCGCAACGGGGCGCGGATGTCCTCGTCAAAGTGGAGGCACGCAACCCCACCTTTTCGGTAAAAAGCCGGATCGCCCGCTCCATGATCGAAGACGCCGTGCAACGCGGCGTGCTGAAGCCCGGCGGCACGATCGTCGAGCCGACCAGCGGCAACACCGGCATCGCGCTCGCGGGGGCCGCCAGCGCGTTGGGATTTAAAGCGATCCTCACCAGGCCCGAAACCATGAGCGTTGAACGGCGCGAAATACTCGCCGCCCTCGGCGCGCAGCTGGTGCTGACGCCCGGCCCCAAAGGCATGAAGGGTGCCCTTGAAAAGGCCGGAGAGATCGCCATGAACACGCCGGGGGCCGTAATCCTCCAGCAGTTTGAAAACCCCGCCAACCCCGCCGCGCACGAACGCACGACGGGGCCGGAGATATGGGAACAAACAGACGGCAAAGTGGACGTGTTTGTCGCGGGCGTGGGCACGGGCGGCACAATCACGGGGGTGGCGCGGTTTTTTAAACATGTGAAAAACGCGCCGCTGCTGACCGTCGCCGTCGAGCCTGTGGAAAGCCCTGTCATTTCACAGACGCTCGCGGGCGAACCGTTGCAGCCGGCACCGCACAAAATCCAAGGCATCGGCGCGGGGTTCATCCCCAAGACGCTGGACTTGAAGCTGATCGATCGCGTGGAGACGATTTCCTCCGATGAAGCGATCGCCTTCGCGCGGCGGCTGATGCGCGAGGAGGGCCTGCTCGTCGGTATTTCTTCGGGGGCAGCCGTTGCCGCGGCTGTGCGCCTTGCGGGCCTTCCGCAATTCAAAGGCAAAACCATTGCGGCGATCCTGCCGGACGGCGGGGAGCGCTACCTTTCGACGCCACTTTTCAAACAAGACTGATTTCTCTATTTCTAAAATTTTATAGCCATGACCTATTCTCATTTTTCAACCGACGCCCTGCACGCGGGCCTGCATCCCGACGCCGAAACCCGCGCCTGCGCGCTGCCCATCTATCAGGCGGCCTCGTTCGTCTTCAAAAGCGCGGAGCACGCCGCCGACCGGTTCGGCCTGCGCGACATCGGGCCGATCTATTCGCGCCTGACCAACCCGACCGTGGCCGTGCTGGAGGAACGCCTCGCCAAGATCGAGGGGGGCACCGCCGCCGTGGCCGTCGCCTCCGGGCAGGCGGCATCCGCGCTGGCGCTGCTGGCGATCACGCAGGTGGGCGACGAGATCGTGGCCGCAGACAACCTCTACGGCGGAACGTATCAGCTTTTTCACTACACATTCCCGAAGCTCGGGCGGACCGTCGTTTTTGTGGACGCCGACGACCCCGAGGCCTTCCGCAAGGCCATCGGCCCGAAGACGCGCGCCGTCTACGCCGAGACGATCGGTAACCCGAGCCTCAACGTGCCGGATTTTGCGCCCATCGCGCAAATCGCGCACGAGGCGGGCATCCCGTTTGTCGTGGACAACACGGTCGGGGCGGGCATCGTGCGGCCCATCGAGCACGGCGTCGACATCGTGGTGGCCTCCGCCACCAAGTATATCGGCGGGCACGGCACGACGCTCGGCGGCATCATCGTCGACTCGGGCAATTTCCGCTGGGACAACGGGAAATTCCCCGAATTCACCGAACCTGACCCGAGTTATCACGGCCTGAAGTTCTGGGATGCGCTCGGCAACCATCCGCAACTCGGGAATGTGGCCCTTGCCTTCAAAATCCGCGCGCAACTGCTGCGCGACATCGGCCCTACTCTGAGCGCATTCGCCGCGTGGCAGCTGTTGCAAGGGCTGGAAACGCTGCCGCTGCGCCAAAAAAAGCACGGTGAAAACGCGCTGGAGATAGCGCACCATCTGGCGGGGCATCCGCTGGTGGCATGGGTGAATTATCCAGGGTTACCCGACAATGCGCACCACCGCATCGCCTCCAAATACCTAAAAGACAGTTTCGGCGGCATCGTGGGCTTCGGCGTCAAAGGCGGGCTGGAAGCGGGGAAAAAGTTCATCAACGCCCTGCGGCTGATCTCCAACACGGCCAATATCGGCGACGCCAAAACGCTCGTCATCCATCCGGCCTCGACCACGCACCAACAGCTCACGCCCGAAGAACAGGAGGCGACGGGGGTCACACCGGACTTCATCCGACTCTCCGTGGGGTTGGAGGATATCGAGGACATCAAGGCCGATATCGACCAAGCCTTGGCGGCCTCGCAGGCGCGTTCATAACCCGAAAACGACACGCCATGAAATGTGGGCTCAAAGTCGAATACGCCTGCCGCGTCCTCTCCCACATGGGGGCGGACGGCGGCGCGGCGCGGCTCTTTCAAATCAACGATCTGGCCCGCGCGGAAAACGTGCCCGCAAAATTTTTGGGACAAATCCTCAATGAGCTACGTCTGAGCGGCATCATCGAAAGCAAGCGCGGCAAGAGCGGCGGCTATCGCCTTGGCCGCGCCGCCGAAACGATCTCGCTCTACGAAGTGATAAAGGCCGTCGACGCAGAGATGCTGGCCGCCCCGCGCCGCCCCTCCGGGCAGTCCGGCGCCTATGCCGCCGCCGTCTGGCGCGAGATTTCGGAGGCGTTCGAGGCCCAGCTCAAATCGCGCACCGTCGCCTCGCTCATCCCAAAAGCCAAAGCGTTAAACTGGCAGATTTGACACGGCTTCCCGCCGCCACGCGCGACATCGAGAGCCGGCAGGCGCTTTAATGGCGCGTTATTCCGCGCTGGCCTGTGAATCCCCGCCAAATACCCCCATCAGGATGTCCCCTTGGGGCTGGCTGATAGTCACTTTCCCTTCCAAGACAGCGTGCCCCTTCACCTGAAGGGCAACTCCCTGGGCCGTGTTATCCGCGCTTCCAGCCGCAACTCCGGGATGGTCAAGCGGATGCTCGGAATCCCAAAATTTGTTTTCCAGGGAGGTTTTTCCGTTTTTCAGAACGGTCACGGCGTTGCTTCGCGCATTGCTGGTGGTTCCATTGCCCAACTCGAAAAGTGGGTCGGCATCGTTCCACCGGACACTCCAAGATACGCTGGTCACCGGCACCACAACATTCCCCCGATTGTATGACCCCAAGGCCACGGCCCCGTCGCACAAAACACGAGTACCGTCTCCGATAGCCACGGAGCCGTTCCCGGTAACATTGCCTTTCATGGCGGCAAAGGAGTTATGGCCATAAACGATGGCGTTTGTCACGGCGAAGGAATTACTCCCGCGAACGCTGGCGCGGCCAGCAGCAAAGGAATTTACATAATCGGCCGCTCCAATTCCTGGAAGTTCGCCGATGTATCCGCCACCCAATGCCACACAATAATCGGCGATTGAATCATCCTTCACCTCTATCGTTCCAGCCCCCGCCGCAAACGAAGAAAACACAGCATCCCAGTATGGAGCAAGAATCTCGGATCCGCCCAATGCCGTCGAATGGTTGCCAATAACCGTTGAGCCACCCATGGCAACATTGGAGGATCCGCTCAGATACGAACCGCCGACAGCTATGCTATTGTTCCCCGACTCGCTGATTTCCGAACCCAGCGCGGCGATCGCGTTCACAACGGAGGATTCCATGCGGTTCCCCCTGCCGATCGCCACGGTATCGTTCCCGCCCAGGGCGTTGTTTCGCCCCAGGAGAATTTTTCCGGTCCCCTCCTCGCCGAAACTCAGCTCCCGGTCGTACTCGGCTTCGACCCCCGCCAGAAAATTCGCGTTGGCGGGATTCCAGATCAAAACCGACTGGGCTCCGCCGCTTACCCCTGCCCCGGACAAAGTTGCAGAAAGTGGAGCCCTGGCTTGCACGGCCCCGCTGCCGGTCAGCGTAAGGCTGCCCGTGACCGTCAGATTGTCGGCGAGGGTTATGTCAGCCCATGTCGGAGATGTGAGGACGAACGCCGCCAGAATCGCAGTGGGGAGGATTTTTGATTTCATAAAATAAAGGTGCTTGCCCGCATTGATATCATTATCGATCAACCCGTCAATCGCCTTTTTCATTTCCTCATGTGTTTATAACGCCGCCATCAGGCATATCGACAGAAATCCATCATGGAAACCGCCAAAGTTTCCCCCATGTGCAATTTTTAGCTTTGAATTGCTTGAAAACACAAAAAACCCCGCCTTCCGAGAGGGAAAGCGGGGTTTAGCAAATGGTGGCCGAACCGGGACTCGAACCCGGAACCAATTGATTAAGAGTCAACTGCTCTACCAATTGAGCTATTCGGCCGTAAAGGGAACTTTGCCCATTCTGACGCCACGTGACGCATGGCGGGCAAAAGAAAAGAACGGAAAGAATCAAACTAAAATACGACGATAATCAAGTCAAGGGGATTTAAAAGGCGCGAACGAAAATCCTACTTTTTGCGCCACACAAACTCGTTCACAATCCCCACATAGCTTTGGATGATCTTGACGACTTTCACCGAAACGTTGGCGTCGGCATAATCGGGAATGGCTACAACCGGTTCGCGGTTTTCGCGCATGGCGACGGCCAAGGCCACGGCGCGTTCAAGCCCCTCCCCCTCGATGCCGCCGACCACCACCGTCCCTTTGTCCAAGACCTCCGGGCGTTCAGTCGAGTTGCGCAACAAGACGCCGACAAAGTCCAGAATGGCGCTTTCCTCCGAGAGCGTGCCACTGTCCGACAGCACGCAGAAACTGTTTTTTTGCAGGTGGTTGTAATCCAAGAAACCGAAAGGCTGAAGCGCGCGCACCAGGGGATGAAATTGAAAACCGCGCTGCTCGATGAACTTGCGGCTGCGCGGGTGCACCGAATAGATCACCGGCATTTGGTGGCGCTCGGCGATGCGGTTGATGGCCTCCATCAGGGAAATGAAGCGCGCCTCGTTGTCTATGTTCTCCTCGCGGTGGGCGGACACGATGATGTACTTGCCCTTTTCCAAACTCAGGCGACTGAGCACGTCGGAGGCGTCGATTTTTTCGCGGTGGGCGTCGAGTACCTCGCGCATCGGGGAGCCGGTGACAAAAATATGCTCCTTGCGCACGCCCTCGGACAGCAGGTAGCGGCGCGAATGCTCGGTGTAGGGCAGGTTGATGTCCGAGATGTGGTCGACCACCTTGCGGTTGATCTCCTCCGGCACGTTCTGGTCGAAGCAGCGGTTGCCCGCCTCCATATGAAAAATCGGGATTTTCAGGCGTTTGGCCGACAGGGCCGCCAGCGCGGAATTGGTGTCGCCCAAAATGAGCACGGCGTCGGGTTTTTCGGCGAAAAGCACCTCGTAGGATTTGGCGATGATATTGCCCATCGTCTCGCCCAACGTTTTGCCGACACTCTCCAGAAAATAATCGGGCGCGCGCAGGCCCAGATCGTCGAAGAAAACCTGGTTGAGCGCGTAATCCCAGTTCTGCCCCGTGTGCACGAGCTTGTGGTCGAAATACCGCTCGCACGCCTTGATACAGGCCGACAAGCGGATGATCTCGGGGCGCGTGCCCAGGATGGTCATGACTTTCAGTTTTTTCATGGCTCAAATTTTCTCAAAATGGATCAGACTTTCTCGAAATAAGTGTCGGGCTTTTCGGGATTGAACGGCTCGTTCACCCACATGACCGTCACCATGTCCTCGTCGCCCAGGTTTTCGATATTGTGCGTGTAGCCCGTGGGAATGTCCACGACTTCCAGCTTCTCGCCGCTGACGAAATATTCGATCACTGCCGTTTCGCCCACCTTGCGGAAGCGAATGACGCCGCGGCCTTTGACCACCAAAAATTTCTCGTTCTTGGAATGGTGCCAATGGTTGCCCTTGACGATGCCTGGGCGCGAGACGTTGACGGACACCTGTCCGCGGTCGTAGGTGCGCAAAAACTCGGTGAAGGAGCCGCGCGCGTCGACGTTCATTTTCAGCGGATATGAAAAACCGTCCTCCGGCAGAGCCGCCAGGTAGGTGCTGTAGAGCTTTGACACCAACGGGTCGTCCATCTTCGGCGGTTCCAGATTGGAACGGCTGGCGCGGAAGGAGCGGATGATGTCCGCGACGCTCCCGAGCTTGGCCTCGTGCACGGGGGCGACGGCGCAAAAATCTCCCTCGCGGCGCGGGTTGCCCTCCAAAGCCCGGATGAATTCGGCGACAACGTCGTCCACATAGACAAGTTTCATGTCCACATTCGGGTCGTTGACGGTGATGGGTTCGTCGCGCGCGGTATTATGGCAGAACGTGGCGATCGCGCTGTTGTAGTTCGGGCGCGCCCATTTGCCGAACACGTTGGGCATGCGGTAAACATAGACGGGGGCGCCCGTGCGCGCGCCGTAAGCCAGCATCAGGTCTTCGCCCGCTTTTTTGCTGAGTCCGTAGGGATTTTCAAGCGCGGCTTGGATTGAGGATGTCAACAACACGGGCGCTTTATTGCCCGACCGCTCCAGCAGCTCCAACAGCCGCGATGTGAAACCGAAGTTGCCCTGCATGAACTCCGCCTCGGTCTTCGGGCGGTTGACGCCCGCCAGGTGGAACACGAAATCGCAATCCTGTGCGGCCGCCTCCAGCACGGATTTGGACGTGCCGATGTCGTATTCGGCGATCTCCGAATAGCCGCAGTTGCGCAGTTGGCACGCCAAATTTTTTCCGATGAATCCCCGGGCGCCGGTGATGAGGATTTTTTTCATTTGCCTCCCCTTTTGCGCGCGATCGCCTCGCGGATTTCGGGAAGGGTCAGCAGCTTCCGCTTAACCTGTTCCACACCGAGGCGTTCCGTGTTGTCGGAGTTGTACTCGACGCTCTGGGCCACCGCGCGGTCGCCTTCGACGAAAAACTTTCCGTAGTTCAAGTCGCGCTTGTCGGAAGGCACGCGGAAAAACCCGCCCATGTCGACGGCGTGCGCGTATTCCTCGCGCGTGAGCAGCGTCTCGAACATTTTTTCGCCGTGGCGAAGGCCGATGTGGCGGACAGGGTGTTCGGGCGCGCCGAAAAGTTCCTTCACCGCCTGCGCCAAGTCGCCGATCGTGCACGCCGGCGCCTTTTGCACCATGATGTCGCCGCTCTGGGCGTTTTCAAAGGCGAACAAGACGAGCTCGATGGCCTCCTCCAGGCTCATGATGTAGCGCGTCATCGCGGGCTCCGTGATCGTGAGGGGCTGCCCCTCTTCGATCTGCTCGATGAACAGGGGGATCACCGAGCCGCGCGAGCACATCACGTTGCCGTAGCGCGTGCCGCAGATGAGCGTGCCGCGCGCGGAGCGCGCGCGGGCGGCGAACACCTTTTCCATCATCGCCTTGGATGTGCCCATGGCGTTGACAGGATAGGCGGCCTTGTCCGTCGAAAGGCATATCACCTTTTGCACGCCCGCCTCGATCGCGGCTGTCAGCACGTTGTCCGTGCCGATCACGTTGGTCTTCACCGCCTCCATCGGGAAAAACTCGCAGGAGGGCACCTGTTTGAGGGCCGCCGCGTGGAACACGTAGTCGACCCCGTCCATAACACCCCTCAGGGCCGATAAGTCCCGCACGTCGCCGATAAAAAATTTCACCCGGTTGTCGCCGTATTGGCGGCGCATGTCGTCCTGCTTTTTCTCGTCGCGGGAATAAATGCGGATTTCGCCGATGTCGCTTTTTAAAAATCTGTCCAGCGTCGCGTTCCCAAAGGAACCGGTTCCGCCCGTGATCAGAAGAGTCTTGTTCTTAAACATGATGTTATGCGTGAAACAGCTATGAGGATTTTTTCGCTAAAAACCTTTTTTCCAGTATGTCAACCGATCGGCGGACATCAAAATTATTTTCAAAATACTCGCGCCCGTTACGCCCCAACTCTTCACGCAGGGCCGGATTTTGGGCCAGCCGCTCGATATTGGCGAAAAAGTCCTCCTGGCGGGACGAGTCCGACCACAGCCCGCAACGGGCCTGTTCGACCAGAAGATCGCGGTAGTCCGTGCGCGAATCCGTCGCGGCGAGCACGGGGATCGCCCCCATCATGTAGGAAAGCGTCTTGGAGGGGTAGTTCGGGATCGTGAAACGCGGGTCGAGCGTGGAAAGCCCGACATCGCAGCAATCGGCCACGCGCTGATACTGCTCGGCCGGCAGGCGGCCCGTCATCAACACGTTTTTAAAGGCCCCCTTTTCGATGTGGGCGCGCACGCGGGCGCTGTGGGTGCCGTCGCCCATGACCAAAAAGAAAACGCGCGCGTCGCCGGCAAAGCGGTCCATCGCGGCGCACAGCAACTCGGTATATTGCGGCGCGCCCATGTTGCCTGAAAACAGAAATACGCAGGCCTGGGCGGGAATCCCCCTTTCCTGGCGCACACGCGCGATGTCCGCGGTTTTTTCCAGGGGCCTGACGGCGGCGGTGTTGGGGAAAAGTTCCACACGGTCGGCGGAAAGCTTGGGATTGTGGCGCAAAAGATATTGCCGGTTGCCTTCCGACATGCAGCCTATGACGGCGGCCAGCGCGTACATTTTTTTCTCGCACCGCCTGAAATAAACATAGGGCAAGCTGCGTTTTGAAAACATCCCCAAATCGACCGCGTTTTGGGGGAA
>JAVBTG010000049.1:0-5771 GCA_031556275.1 Opitutales bacterium | reverse complement strand
ACAAGTTTTCGACCTACGCGACATGGTGGATCCGTCAGGCCATCACCCGCTCGATCGCCGACCAAGCCCGCACGATCCGCATTCCCGTGCACATGATCGAGACGCTCAACAAGGTCATGCAGGTGCAAAAGCAGCTTCTTCAGGAACTCGGCCACGAACCGACCCCCGAGGAAGTCTCGGAGGAAATGCGCCTACCCGTCGAGCGAGTCCAGCAGATCATGAAGATGGCGCAGCAGCCCATCTCCCTGCAAAGCCCCGTCGGCGACAGCGACGACACGAATTTCGGCGACTTCATCGAGGACAAGGGGGCCGAAAACCCCTCCGACATGACCGCCTACAGCCTGTTGCGCGAAAAGATCATCGACGTGCTCGACTCGCTCACCGAGCGCGAGCGCCGCGTGCTGCGCCTGCGCTTCGGCTTGGAAGACGGCTACAGCCGCACGCTCGAGGAAGTGGGCAAGCAGTTCCGCGTCACGCGCGAGCGCATCCGCCAGATCGAGGCCAAGGCCCTGCGCAAGATGCGCCACCCCACCCGCATCCGCCAGCTCCACGGCTTCTTCGAAGGCGAATACAACACGGCGGGCCCCGGCTTCGAAAACTTCAAACAAGGCGAGGAATAATCCAAAAACTCCCTTCCCCAAAGGCCCTCTCTCACGGGGGCCTTTTTCATGCCCCTCATTTCTTCCAAAAGCCCGATTTCTCGTCTTCAACGAAACCTTGCTTAAAACGCGCGGTCTATATAGACTACCTATTGTTCTTTGACCGCAAACCACCCATTTGCGAATCAACCTTTTTGCGGAAGTATGTCCATACTTCCATCACGGGGGTGTTCCGGATTCGACTGTGGGATGTGAATGCAAGGTAGCATGCAGGAGATGAGCGTTGGCTCCTTAAAAATTCGCTCAAAAACATATTCGACAACACTGAATATGCCCTGGCTGCTTAATTAAGCAACCACGCGAACCAGGCGAAACTTGCTAACCCGGGGAGCGTCATCCGCAAGCATAGCCCGCGCGGGACGACCGCGCGTGGGCCGTATCTAACAGGTCTTTGGTGCACAGGGAAGCCCGCCTCGGAGCGTCCCCGTGCGCGACATCAAACCCGAGGCTGAGCATGGAGAATCCTTGTGGGCACGCCCAGAGCACGCGGGTTCGACTCCCGCCACCTCCACCATTTCCAAGCCTGTTTTTCGTGTGAAAAACGGGCTTTTTTCTTTATAATCAGCAGGCGCAATTGAATTAGCTCTAATTCCTTTTGTTACTGCCATCGGATTACGCACAGTTACAGTGCTCTTTATGTCTTATGTAAATAAAATGAAAATAAACACCCCTTTTCGCGAAATAATCGAAAGAAAAAGATCGGCTATCATACCGTTAATTTAGATAGGATCTGCCTCAATAGATAATCAAATATAATTCTCCCTTCTTACGTTTTTTATGAAAAATACTTGTAAATTAAAATCGTTCCTTGTAGCGTGTATGAGCGCACTGATTACCCCTCATCCTCTATTTCTCGCATGCTTCCGCGTCTGATCGTCTGTGCTTTTTTAGCCGTTTTTATATCTGGTGCCCTTGCGGCAACCAATAACGCCGATGTCGTCGTCTACGGCGGCACCCCGGCCGGGATCGCCGCCGCCATTGAAGTGGCTCGCAACGGGCTTGATCCCGTGCTGATCGTCCCCGAAGGGCGTTTGGGCGGCATGACGGCCAGCGGGTTGGGGGCCACCGATGTTGCGGGTGCGCGCACCAAAGACGCCGTGGGCGGGCTTTCCCGCGAATTTTACCGGCGCGTGCACGCCCATTACAGCAATCCTGCGGCGTGGAAATTCGACGCGCGCGAAGACCATGTCGGCTACAAATATTGGGGGTTCATTCCGGCGATCGACAAAGACACCATGTGGACGTTCGAACCAAGCGTGGCGTTGAAAATTTTTAAGAACATGCTCGCCGACTATGGCGTCAAACGCGTCGTCTACGAACGCCTCAACCGCGAAAACGGGGTAAAAAAAGAGGGCGCCGCCATCCGCTCCATCGCCACAGTCGAAGGAAACGCCTACGAGGCCAAAACCTTTGTGGACGCGACGTACGAGGGCGACTTGCTCGCCGCGGCGGGCGTCTCCTACGCGCTCGGCCGCGAGCCGCAGTCCCTCTACGGCGAATCGCTCGCCGGCGTGCATTATCGGGAAAAACGCGGGCCGCGCGTCGATCCCTACAAAACGCAAGGGGATCCCACCAGCGGGCTTTTGCCGCTCATCGAGCCGTCGCCCCCCGGCAAGGAAGGCGACAGCGACAACCGCGTCATGGCCTACTGCTACCGCCTGTGCCTGACGGACGTGCCCGCAAACCGTGTCCCCTTCCCCCGCCCGAAAAACTACGATCCGCAATTGTACGAGCTGCTGCTGCGCTACATCGCCGTCAATCCGGAGAGCGTGAATATTTTTAGCAACAACATTCGTATGCCCAACGGCAAGACGGACATGAACAACGGCAACCCCTATTTCGCCTTGAATCTCATCGGCGGCAGCAAGGACTATCCGGAAGCCGACGACGACGCGCGCGAAAAAATCGTCCAGCGCCACAAGGACTACCAACAGGGGTATCTCTATTTTCTGGCCAACGACCCTCGCGTGCCACAGTCCATCCGCGACGAGGTGAACCGCTTCGGCCTGCCCAAGGACGAGTTTGAAAAGAACGGACATTGGCCCGAGCAGTTGTACGTGCGCGAAGGTCGCCGCCTGCAGGGCGAATACCTGATGACCGAGCACCACGCCCGCCAGCTCGCGTTCGCCGAAGACCCCGTCGGCATGGCGGGCAACCACGTGGACTCGCACCAGACGACGCGCTATCTCACCACCGACGGCTCCGTCGACATCGAGGGCATCTTCATCGATGCGGTCTACCCCTTCGGCATCAGCATGCGTTCGCTGCTGCCAAAGCGCGAGGAATGCGCGAACCTCGTCGTCCCCGTCGGGCTCTCCGCCACGCACTCCGTCTTCGGCTCCATCCGCATGGAACCGGTCTTCATGGTGCTCGGCGAATCGGCAGGAACCATCGCCTCTATGGCGGCGAAAAAAGGCGTGCCCGTGCAACAGGTCGACTATCAGGAGCTGCGCCGCCGTCTCCTCGAAAACGGCCAAGCCCTTCCCTCCCTTGAGGAAGGACGCGCCGTGGCGTTTGACGAGGCGCACGCCGTCTTCAAGGGCCAATGGAAAAAAGGCGATAAAGGCGACCGCGTCGGGCTGACCTTTTCCTACACGGGCGAAAATTCCGACGGGTGCTCCGTAAAGTTTCCCATCCACGTGAAAAAAGCGGGCCTTTACGACGTGCGTTTTTACTACCGCAACGGTCCCGACCGCAAGCGCGACGCCACCGTCGTCATCGACAACGGATCCCAAAAGACAACGCGCAAAGTCGACCTCACGGTGTGGCCGAAAAACAAGACCAACATCTCTTTGGGAAAAATCCGCTTCACTCCCGAAAAACCGGCCTTCGTGGAGCTGCGCTCCGACGACGGCGAGGGAGTCCTCAGCGCCGACGCGGTGCTCTTGTTGCCGCTTGAGGACTAGCTGCGCCGTCTCCAAAAACGACATTGGCTCGCAAAAATGAAAAAGCTGGGTGAAGTAAATCTTGAATTTAAGGCAACAATAAGACGCCTATTTTTGCGGAAATAACGCCGCCCAAATCAATTGGCGTCTGTCGTTTGGGAGTCGGATGCCTTTCTGTGAGCGGCCTGTTTCGCCCACTTGTCCAAATCCGCGAGGCGTTTGTTCCAGCGCGCCAGCACGCCCTCATGCGTCGCCTCGGTATAGGCGGCTTCGCGCTTCACGTCTTCAAATTTTTTCAAAAGTCTTTCCTTTATCGCGGCATATGCGGGATCGTCAAAAATATTACGCATTTCCTCCGGATCTTTTTTAAGGTCGAACAGTTCCCATTGCTCGTCGCGCGGAGAGTAAAAATAGACGAGCTTATAATCGTCCGTGCGCATTCCTATGTGCGGGGGCACCCACTCACCGTAGTGCTGATAAAAAAAAGCGTCGCGCCAATTTTTCGGTTTTTCGCCCTTCAAGATAGCTGTCATGTCGAGGCCTTGCATGCAGCCCGGCGGCGTGATGCCCGCAAGGCTGAGCAAGGTCGGCGCAAAATCTATGTTCAGCACCATGTCGTTGCTCACGCTTCCCGGCGCGACCAGCTTCGAGTAGCGGATTATGAACGGAATATGGATCGCCTCCTCGTAAATAAACATCTTATTATACCAGCCGTGGTCGCCCAAAAACATCCCCTGGTCGGAGGCGTATATCACGATGGTTTCGTCGATTTCGCCCGTTGATTCCAAGTGATCCAAAATGCGGCCTATATTTTCATCCATCGATTCGACGGCCGCGCAATAATCGCGCATGTAACGCTGATAAACAAATGAGCGCAGTTGGACTTTGCTCAGACCCCGCGGGGCCTTTTTGACATAATGCCCCCATTCGTCCAGACGCTGCGTTGAAGCGGCCGCGGCCCTGCAATGCCCGCTTAGATCGTCGTTTATGGTGGCTGGTTCGGTGAATATTCTGGCGGCATATTTTGCGACCTTTTCGGGTTTGGGTTCGCAAATGGCATGCGGTGTTTTGGGCGTCACTATCAGGGCAAAAGGTTGATGTGTTTCCTTGCGATTTTTAAGCCAGTCAATGCTTTCATCGGCGATCACATCCTCGACATAACGCCCCTCATAGACCGTATCTTTTCCATTTTTAATAAAAAGGGGACTCCAGTAAGTCCCCTGCTCCCATTCGCCGCCCAATACATTATGATAATCAAAACCGGCGGGGGCGCAGTTTAAATGCCACTTGCCAACAATGGCGGTGTTGTAGCCCGCGTCCTGCAACGCGGTGACAAACGTCGCCTGCGTGTTGTCAAACACGGGACGCTTATTCTTCATGAAATCCCATAGCTGAGTGTATCCGTTGACGTGCGAATGTTTGCCCGTGAGTATCGAGGCGCGGCTTGGCGCGCTCAGCGCGCTCACAACGCATGCCCCGTCAAAACGCATTCCTTCCCGTGCGATGCGGTCGATGTTCGGCGTGATGTTCAAGCGCCCGCCGTTGTACGCGCCGATCGTCTCGCGCGAATGATCGTCGCTGAGGATGAAAAGGATATTCGGGCGTTTGCGGGCGGGTATCGCCGAAACTGGATTTGCGGCATATACGTTGCAATCCAATGCGATCAAGGCGCTTGCCGTCAGCACGATCCACCCCGAAAGGATGTTTTTAAATTCTTTCATGCGCATCAGATGGGTGGTCTGTCTGCTAGGGACCGGTAGGTCCATGATCGCCTCGGTTTTCTAAAGCGCGTCGTTTCATTGCGCGGTGGCATCACTCGCCGCATGCGATTTGTGCGTTTTAAAATCATAAAAGGGCGATTCTTTTACAATTAAACCGGGCGTCGGTTTCTTATTTTTTAGAGACCTTCAGGTAGAGCGTCTCGCCCTTGGGGGTGCGACCCACCTCGATCTCGGCGACGCCGAGTTTGGGCTGCGCGACGACCGTTTTTTCGCAAAGCTCTATGCCTTCGAGCTTTGTGCCGGAAATCAAGGCAATACGCTTGGGTGGCGAAACGAGGTATTGCGATGCATCCACCGTCAGGCGCGAGCCTTGCTTGAATTTGAAGGCGCGTTTGGGAAAATCGATCGCTGAAACGCCTTGGGCGTCGAGAATGAACTCGATTGTGCCCGTCTCGTCGAGAATGGAGCCTTCGGCGGCAGCGGGATTGTCATCAAAAGAGGCCTGT
>JAVBTG010000125.1:0-7340 GCA_031556275.1 Opitutales bacterium | reverse complement strand
GAGGTATTCCGGAGAATGGAGATAAAGGGGATGGGTACGCGGAAAATCAGAAGCTCTAGGACGACGAACAAAGAGGAGGATTTTAAAGGTGGACTTTTTGAAAAAAAGGGGCATGTTTTGGGGCATGAAAAGGATCGCGATTTTTCTTTGGGCGGGGGTCGTCGCTCTTTGGGGGATGGGGGATGGGTATTGCCAGGATAAGGGCGGGAAAGCGAAAGAGATGCCCGAGCCGGTGGTGGACACGTTCTCGTACAAGAGAACCGAGGTGCCTTATCGCTTATATCGGCCCGTGAAAATGGAGGAGGGAAAAAAGTACCCCATTATTGTTTTCCTGCACGGTTCCGGTGGGTGCGGGAAGGATAACCAGGCGCAGGTGCCGGATCTCATGTCGTTGCTCAAACCGCTCCACGCGCCGCGAGCGCGGGAGGAATACCCGTGTTTCACATTTGCGCCGCAGACAGAAAATAATTGGCGCGGCGAGAAATTTTACACGGTCGACACGCCGCTGAAGGATGTGGCGCTACCCAATGCCGTTATCCAATGCGTGAAGGCGCTGGCCAAAAAATATCCTATTGATTTGAACCGCGTGTACCTGACAGGGCTTTCGTTGGGAGGCAACGGCACGTGGCTGCTGGCGGAATGCGATCCCGATTTCTTTGCCGCCGCCGCGCCAATTTGCGGGTATTACGAGCCGGGGGAGCGCACGTTCAGGGAGTTGAGGAAACTGCCCGTTTGGATTTTTCACGGGGCGAAGGACAGCGTTGTTCCCATGAGCGAAAGCCGAAAGATGCACAAGGGCCTGCAGCAAGCGCGCGCCAAGGACGTGAAGTACACCGAATACCCCAACGCGGGGCATAATTGCTGGCACAAGGCGTATGCGGAGCCGGAGTTTTTGCCGTGGCTGTTCGCGCAGAAAAAGTGAGAGAACGGCCCCTATGAGAAAACCGCTGTCCATTGTTTCGTGGAACGTCAACGGCCTGCGCTCGATCGCGGCGAAGACGCTGCCCACTTTTTTAAAAAACGCCGACCCTGACGTGTTGTGCATGCAAGAGATCAAAGCCAACGTCGACCAAGCGGAGGCCCTCGCGCTGCCCTACCCTTACCGCTACTGGCACCCCGCCGAGCGGCCCGGGTATTCGGGGACGGGCATTGTCTCCAAGGTCGAGCCGCTGTCGGTGAGCACCGGATTTATCGCGCCCGAAGCGCGGGCCAGGCACCCCGCGGAGGGGCGCATCCTCACGGCGGAATTCGAGGGGTTTTATTTGGTCAATTTTTACGTACCCAATTCCAAGCCCGACCTCTCGCGGCTAGGTTACCGCAGCGACGTGTGGGGGCCCGACGTGCGCGCGATGCTGGGGGGGCTGGCCAGGAAAAAGCCCGTCCTCGCATGCGGGGACTTTAACGTGGCGCACGAACCGATCGATTTGGCACGACCCAAAGAGAACCGGCAGAGCGCGGGGTTCACGGACGCCGAGCGCGCGGATTTCACACGGCTGCTCGACGCCGGTTTTGTCGACATTTTGCGCAGGCGCCACCCCAAGGAAGGCGGGCTGTACTCGTGGTGGAGCTATTTCGGCGGGGCCAGGGCGCGCAATGTCGGATGGAGGATAGACTATTTTATAGGCTCGCCGCAGCTCGAAGACACGGTCGTGGGCAACCGGCTGTTGCCGCAAGTGCTGGGTTCCGACCATTGCCCTGTCTGGTTGGAGATCACGGCATAAAGTGTGTTTGAATTTTCAAGCACACCCTGGGACTTTGGGGAACAAAAAAGAAAGGATTAAGTCAAATTTAAGTTGAAAAAAGAATGCGAGCACTCTGTAATAACAGTGATATCTCGGAGTCTCGCGTTTTTTTAAAAAAGTCTCCCAGCGGATCTCGATTCATGTTCTTTTTTGCGCTTTGATGATGCACGCATCGTTCGGGCGCAGGTGTAAGACACACGCAGAAGGCGCGCGCCTTCGCACAGATTTTCGGCCCACCCCCTTTTTTCATTTTGCCGCCATTTATCGCCCCCATGTCCCCACCTCCCTTTCATTTTCAAAAAAAGAGCGGATTCGCTCTCATCATGGCACTCGGCCTGATGGCGCTGCTGGTGTTGCTCTTGATGACCCTCTCCGCGTTGCTCATGGTCGAGTCGACCGCGACCAACAATGCAAAAAACCTGGCCCTGGCCAAGCAAAACGCGCTGGCCGGCGCGTATCAGGCGCTCGGGGTGCTGCAACAGACGGCCGGCGCCGACACGCGCGTGACCGCCCGCGCCGACATTGTGGGCGAGGACGCCGCGAACCCCTATTGGACCGGCGTGTGGGACTCGGGCAACGGCACCGTGTCCACGCAGGCCACCTATTGGTTGGTTTCGCAAAAGCCGACGGCAAGCATCAGCCCCGCGACGGTGCTGTCGGACAGCGAGAGCGTCGTTTTGATCCCGACACGCAAGGAAGCGACCGGCACGTTGGCGGGGCAAGTCCGCGTCCCTCGCATGAGCATTGATTCCGCCGACAGGCTCGGCGGCGGGTACGCGTGGTGGATCGCCGACGAGGGCGTGAAAGCCTCGCTGGGCTACAACGCAACGCCCGACGGAGGCGAAGACCTCGCCAAAGACCCCAACATGACGCCCGCGCAACGCAAGCGCAACCTCCAGCTCGCCCCCGCGCGCACCGCGCTCGAAGTGCTCGCCCTCGCCCAAGACGACACCTACACCCTCTCCCCGGCGCAACAGCATTTGGCCGGCCTGATGACCGACCCCAAGCAACTAAAGTTTTTGGGGGATGGGATATTTTTTGACGGACAAGACGAAACCTTTAAACACAACCGCTATTTCCACGACCTGACCGCCCAATCGTACGGGGTGTTAGCCAAGACCACGACCGTTTCGGGCGCGGAAACGCTCAAGACCGACCTATCGACCAACACCCTCTCCGCGGGCGAGGGCATCGGCGCGTTTTTGACCGCTCACACCCAGATGAGGGCGCTGTCCGACGGCAGCGGCCGGATGGGGTTGCCCGTCATCACCCCGAGACCCGCGGATCCCGCCGAGGGCGAGCCCTTCCTCGTCGTGGCGCCGGTGCTCTCGGAGTTTTATTTCTCAATAGCGCCCTACCCGAATTCGCGCGTGCCCAAGGGGACGACGTGCGCGGCGGGGAGCCATCCGACGGATCCAAACTCCATTTACCCCGCGCCCAAAGACGCCCCCTCAAAACCCGATTGGAGCGGCTGCTACATACACCCGTTTCTTTTGGATGAAGCCCAGCAGACCCCCTTCGGCGTGGACGCGCGGTTGTTCGGCTGGTATGAGACGTGGAACCCCTACAATCTGCCGCTGATCGCCGACGGCGGGCACTTGCAGCTGCGCCTGCGCAAACTGCCAAAAATACGGCTGATCTACTGGATCAACACCAAACGCGGATACTTGGCCGACTTCGACCGGTACACTGTCCAGAATTTTCCCAATTGGCGACGCAACACATGGCATAACCCGGAGGGAAAATCCGAGTGGCTCTCGCTCAACGAAAGCGACGGCAAAAAAAATATCGGTTCCAGCAACGGGGACTATGTGGGCATTCATTTGCTCAACCGCGTGACGAAAGGGGCCCCTTCCTCCGTTTACGAGCCGGGCGACATGAATTACTGGTTCGGGTTCAAGGGACAGCGCTACAACGGCGAGATCATCAACTCGGGGCTGGAATTTCTCGCGGGCGGCGGCGCCGCCAAGGAAGCCGCGGAAGAAGCCGTGCGCAACCGCGTTTATTCGTATTTTTTGCATGTGGAAGCCGGCAGCGCCATCCAGTGGCCCGCCATTCAGGCCAAGGCCCCGTGGTACCCGAGTACGCCCCCCGAATCGAGCGCGTTTGGCGGGAAATGGGAGTGGACGGTGCCAAGCCACAACCAAGGTGTCTACACCGCCATGACGGTGGAGGTCGAGCCTTCAACCGTCGAAATGGAATTGTGGTGGGTGCCCAACGAGCGCGAGATCTCCCCGACTCTGACGGGAAGCAACCTTGTGGGGGACCTCACCAAAGCCGTGCGCCTGCAAAGCATGAGGATGCCCGCGTTCAAACTCGAGGAAACCGAACCCGTGCCACCGGACGACCGGCTCCTGGTCAAAGAATACGAGATGCAAAACTTGGAACCGCGCATGAGCTACCATTTCGCGCGCAAGGACACCAGCCACAGCGTCATGGACGGCGAGCACAACCTCAACGAATGGCTCACTTCCACCCTCTCCGTCGACCCTAGATCGATGACGCAGCCCAGCAATGCCGACGCCTTCACCTTTGGCGACAAATCGGAGGCCGACCCGCGCAAAGCCTATGTGGAGATCACCAAGTTGGCGGGCATTACCAGCTACCTGAACACCGTGCCCGAAATCAACACGGCCAACCAGCTGCTCGACCGCCCCAGCGGAAAATTCGGCACGGGCGGCGTCATCGCGGGGGCCGACCTCAAGGACTATCTTTACCAACGCAATTCGCTCGTCGTCAACGAGGAGGGCACCGAGACCAACGGGCCGAAACACCTCTCGCAAAAAGTGCCGCTTTTTGAGATTCCGACCACGATCCCCGTCTCGCTGGGAACCCTCCAGCATCTGCCGCTCAACGGCCGCCGCGCCAACGCTATCGGCAACTCGTGGGGCCGCAACGCGGGAGTGAACAACGCCAGCGTCAACACGATTTTTGACGACTATTACCTGAGCGGCCTGCCTTGGACGCTGTCTTCCATGCAAGCGGTCAATCCGCTGACCACGCTGACCAACTCGCACCTGCTCCCCCTGTGGACGACGCAGGACAAGGCACCCCCAAACGACAAGACGCTGCTCAGCCACTTTTTGGTGCGCGGGGCCTTTAACATCAACTCCACCTCGAAGGAGGCGTGGAAGGCCGCGCTTTCGGGGATATGGGTGGATCAATGGGAGTTTGCCAACCAGAATGTGGCGGACTCGACGACGGACATGACAAAACCCACCGGGGACCTTTCCTCGCTCCGGCGCGCCTTCTTCCGCTTCGCCCATACGGGGCAGGATTCCTTCATCGCCCCCGAAAACGGCGACCCCCAAACGGAACAGTTTCCCACCAAATACTACCGGCGCGGCCTGCGGCGGTTGACGACGGAGCAAATCGACATTTTGGCCGGCCTGATCGTCAAGAAAATCAAGGAGCACAAAAAGCCGTTCGCCTCGATGGATGATTTTCTCTCCTCCCGCGTCACGGGGCAGGAGATGAGCGTGATCGAGTACGCCCTCACCCCCCCCGAAAAAAGCGAGGACGCGGGCGCCTACGGCAATACGCCTATTAACAAGTGGACCGCGGCGGAAGTCGGCGCCGACCCCAAGACGGGCGCCACCGAAGGCGTCATCGACGACGGCGCGCCCGCCGCGATCACGCAGGCCGACATTCTCACCGCGCTGGCCCCCGTGCTGCAGGCGCGTTCGGACACGTTCAAGATCGTCGCCTACGGCGACGTGCGCGGGGCCGACGGGCAGACGGAGGCCTCCGCCCTGTGCGAGATGACCGTCCAGCGCTACCCCAACCCCGTCGGCGAGACCGACACGGCGGACACGCGCGCGAACCCGGGCGCGATGGGGCGCCAATTCAAAATCATCGCTTTAAAATGGATCAAAGAAATTTAATCGCGCTGGGCGCGGCCGTTTGTTTTTTCATGCTCGCGGCGCCGTTTTGCGCGGCGCAGGAGGCCCCCGCGCCGGCATCCGAACAGGAGCAGAAGGTCGCTTATAAAAAACCCTATTTCAGGTTCAGCTTCCTCGGACTGGAGCACATGGGGAATTTGTGCTACCTCTCCTATCCGCAAGACCCGACGCTGCCGCCGAAGATCATGCCCCTGCGCATCCCTCGGCAGAATCTCTCCAGCATTTACGGCTACAACGGGCCGCGCGAGCTGCAACTATACTGGATGCCCGAAACCCCCGACGCCCCGCCCGTGCCCGCCGTCAAGTACCGGATTCCCGAGGGGCAGCAGCGCCGCATGTTCATGCTCACGGACACCGGGGAAAAGAAGGACGGCAAACCCGTGCTGGAGCTGATCGACCTCGACGACACGCAAAAGTTCGCGCCCGCGGGGTCTTACCAGATTATCAACCGCTCGCAAATCCCCGTGGCGGGCCGCGTGGGCAAGGACACATTCAACCCCTTCCCCGCCTACGTGCCGCCGAAGAAATTTTCGGGAAAGCTCGATCTGGACGTGTATGTCTATTTGCAGACGGAAAACCGCATCGCCAGCACGCACCGCTCCAGCCTGAACGTCTCGCCCGAGAACCGTTACTGGCTGTGCATTTTCCCCACGGGCCAAGGGGAGCGCCGAAACGTGATGGTGCGGATCGTCAAGGAACGCTTGATCGCGGGCGAATACGTCGCGCCGGATTACGACTGATTTTTTGCGCAAGGAAGGCGGGGCGCAAAAAATCCATGCAAACCGCGCGCGGGCGGGGTATAATGGGGAAAAGCCGCAGGCGTTGCGCCCACGCGGATAACCTCTTATTTAAAAAACCCTCTATGAAAAAAAGCGTCAAAGACACCCAAACGGAAAAGAACCTCATGCAATCCTTCGCGGGCGAATCGCAGGCCCGCATGCGCTACACGTATTTTGCCAGCAAGGCGAAAAAGGAAGGGTTTGAGCAGATCGCGGCGATTTTTGCCGAGACCGCCGACCAAGAAAAGGAGCACGCCGAGCGCTTTTTCAAGTTTCTCGAAGGCGGGATGGTCGAAGTGCGCGCGGCCTTCCCCGCCGGGGTCATCGCCGACACGGCCGCCAACCTCGAGGCCGCCGCGGGCGGCGAGTACGAGGAGTGGTCGGAGCTCTACCCCGGCTTCGCCAAAGTCGCGCGCGAGGAAGGGTTTGAGGCGATCGCCAACGTGTGGGATGCCATTTGCGTGGCCGAAAAACAGCACGAAAAACGCTACCGCGACCTGCTCAAAAACGTGCGCGAGGGCCTCGTGTTCAAACGCGCCGAAAAAGTGATGTGGCGCTGCCGCAACTGCGGGTATTTGCATTTTGGCGAGGAAGCCATAAAGCTCTGCCCCGCGTGCGCCCATCCGCAGGCGCACTTCGAATTGTTGGGCGAGAACTGGTAAGAACCAAGCCATCGACAGATTCGCCAAAGAAAAAAGAGCCTCCCCTTTGGGAGGCTCTTTTTTTGAAGGACAAGCGCACTTATGCCCTGCGGCGCTTGACGAGCGCGGCCAGAGCCGCCGCCATCGCGAGCAACGCGCACGCCTGCGCGGGTTCCGGAATGGGAGCAATCGCCCCGTCCCAGATGTTGAACTCGCCCAGCTGAATGGAGCCATACTGAGATTCAGTGCTGCGTCCATGGGTGTAGATGCGGAAGG
>JAVBTG010000041.1:0-10928 GCA_031556275.1 Opitutales bacterium | reverse complement strand
CCGAAAAACCGCCCCAAGAAGAACCCGACGCCCCGCAAAAACACACCACTCCCACGCAACAACTGGGCGAGGCCGCCGCCCGACTGCTGGCCCTGCGGCCCGCGTTGGAGCAGGTGCGCCACCCGCGCCTCCAACTCGTCTTGAGCACGAACGAGGCCACGCGCCAAACGTTTGTGAACTGCGTCGCGCTCGTCAACGGCTGGGAAAAAGACGACCTGCGGTGCGAGGGGGCCATGGCGCGCCTTTCTTTAAGTTTCGACGGCAAAAAAACCTTCGCCCCCGACGGCGACGCTTTTTTGGACATCTCCGGCATTGCGGGAAACGTGCCGCAGGGCGAGGGCAAGCCGCCCGAATCCGTCACCGCGCGCTCCCTGCGCCTGAGCGCGCACATCAACCGCCCCGCCGTCCCGCCAAAAAATTTTCTGGAATATTTAAATTCCCTGCGGCTCTCCGCGCACGACATCGCGGGCTTTGGCGCGCATGTCGACGCCGTTTGGGCCGAGGCCGACATCCGCGATTTCCCCAAAATAGCGCTGGAGGGCCGCGTGCTCGTCGGCATGGAGGGCGTCGATTTCTCCGCCAAGGCCGACACGGGGCAAAAAACCGCCACGGCGTCCCTGCGCGCGCGGACGGATCCCCGGGCGCTCGTGCCCGATTCGCTCATCGGCGACGAGGGTATTAAAAGTGTGGTCTTCACCCAGCCGCCCGAATGGGGCCTCGACGCGACTTTCGGCGAAAATTTCCAATTCGAAAAGGGGGATTTTTCCCTGCGCTTGTTCGGCACGCGCTACGCCAGCGTGGACATTCTCGGGGCGACCGTGGAGGGGACGGTGGACAAAGACGCGCTCGCCACCCGCACCCTGCGCCTGTGGGGAACGAGTTTTTCTATCGGCGGCACTTACGCGCAAAGTTTCAAAAAGAGCACCTACCGCTTTCTGCTGCGCGGCCACATCCCCCCGCACCAGCTCGACGCCCTGATGGAACCGTGGTGGCAGGACATCTGGCGGGAGTTCGACATCGAGCACAATCCCCCTTACGCCGACATCGACTTCGGCGGCCAATGGGGCAACGATCTGGAGTCCAAACTCGTGGGCGAAGTGCGTTTGGAAAACTTCGCCTTCCGCCAAAGCCAGTGGGAACAGGGGCGCGTCGGCATCCGGCTGACGCCCGACTACACGGCGATCGACGACATTTTGTTGAAAAACCCCGAGGGCGTGCTCTCCGGCAATTTTCGCTGGTTCTACAAAAACGACATGCGCCCGCGCCTGATGTTTTTGCAGCATCTGGACATCCGCAGCACGCTTCCCCTGCCACTCTTGGGCAAAGTCGGCGGCGAGGATGTCGAGGCGATCACGCGCGAGCTTTCCAGCGCCGCCCCGCCCGTTTTGGAGGGCAACTTTTACACATGGGGGGTAGGCAGCGCCGTCGCGGGCGACTGCCTGATCGATCTGACCGCCCGCTTCGACGGCGAGGGCACGGTATTCCAAGTCCCCGCGCAAAACCTTTTCCTTCGCGCGCGCATCGACAACCGCCGCGTGCGGCTCACCGACATCGCGGTCGGCCTTTCGGGCGGCACGACGTCGGCCACCCTCACGCTGTCCGGCACCCCGCAGGGAACCCGCGCGAACTTCGACTTCACCGTCCTCGGGGCCGACCACGCGCGTTTCCTCGGCGACGTGTCGCGCATGCGTCCCTACGCGGAACTCATCAAGGACAACAATCCCCCGCCCGCCGAACCCGAAGCGCCGACGCCCGAAAAAATCGGCGACATGGAACTGCGCGCCCAAGGCACCGGCATCTTCGGCCACGCGGACAGTTTTAACGGCCAAGGCGTCGTCAAAATCCGCCAGTCCGACGTCGGCCGCCTAAACCTCCTGGGCGGGCTCTCGCGTTTTTTGGAAAAAACGGTGCTGCCCTCGGGCCAACTGCATTTCACCGACGCCGAGAGCGCGCTGCGTTTGGAAAACGGCGTGCTCGTCTTCCCCGACCTGTCGGTCACGGGCCCGACGGCGAAGATCGACGCGGCGGGCCGCCTGAGCCTCGTTGACCAGAGCCTCGATTTCAGCATCCGCTTCTACCCGCTGGGCGGGCGCGAATCCGCGTTCATGCGCGCGATCTCGACGGCGGTGCGCCCCTTCTCCAACACCTTCACCATCGCCCTCAAAGGCACCACCAAAGAGCCGGACTGGCAGCTCGAATTCTCCCCCTCCCAGCTGTTCGAGTTCGACTACCAGGCCCCCGTCATGCCGCCGGAGAAGCAGACCCCCGCCCCCTCACCGAGCGAACACCCTTGAAAAACCCCGCATTTGCGCCGATAATGCCCCCAAACGCCATGGACACCGAACAACCCGCTCCTTCCTCCGCGCCCACCGGCGACGGCGACATCACGATCCAACCCAGCGTCGTGGCCAGCGTCATCCGCCTGTGCGCGCTCGACGTGGACGGCGTGTATTCCGTCGGCAAAGGTTTCACCGACCGCCTCACCGAAATCTTCTTCAAGCGCGAAAGCGACCGCGGCGTGCGTGTCACGCTCGACGAGCACGGCGCCTACCTCGTGGAAATCCGCGTGATCCTGCGCTTCGGCGCGCCGATGCAGCAGACGGCCAAAAACATTCAGGAGGCGGTCCGCCGCCGCGTCGGCGAAATGACGGGCAAGCCCGTCGCCAGCGTCCACGTGCGCATCGACGGGGTGCGCTCGGCCCCGCACAAACGCGCCCACAAGCACGACGACAAGCATGAGGAACTCCCGCACACCGATTAATTTTCCCCCTCCTCCTTCCATAAAAAATTCTCCCTCCTTTCCATGAACGAACTTCCCGCACCCGAAACCGCCGAAACGCCCACTCTCCCGCAGGATACGCCCGCCCCCGCCGCGGACGCCGCCGCGCAATTGCCCACGCCCGTCGCCGAGCCTTCCGCCGCCCCCGCGCCGACACCGGAGCCGACCGTCTTCCCCGAACCCGTCGACCAAGCCGAATCCACGGCCATCGCCCCGCAAACGCAGACCCACGCGGCTGCCACGCCCACCTACCGCGAAAAGGCCCTCGCCTACGTGCGCGAAAACCCCAACGCCGTCATCTTCGGCGGCGGCATCGTCTTTTTATTGCTGGTCTTGTGGCTCGTGGCCCGCGCCCGCAAGGCCGAGCTCGGCCTTTTCCGCAACGCCTCAGGCCGCGTGAGCGTCTCGCGCAACGCGCTGGCCGACCTCGTCGAGACGGTGGCGCGGGGAGTGCCCGGCACGGTGAAGCCCAGGGCCTTTTTCCGCAAGCGCGGCGGCCTCGTCAACGTCAAGCTGCGCCTGCGCCTGAAAGGCCGCCGCCGCCTCACGGGCTTTGTGAACGACGTGCAGGAGCGCATCACGATGGCCCTGCGCGACGCCCTGGGCGAGGAGCAGATCGGCCAGGTCGACGTCGTCGTCACCGGTTTTTACGACTTGGGCACGCGCGAGCAGCCCGTGGAGGACAACACCTCCGCCGAAGTCGAGGAAAACATGAAGGACCTTATCTGACGTTGGCCTGAGCCAGCGTACCCTCTTTCCCCGAGCCGTGAGAAAACCGCTCGCCGCCGTCCGTTTTTACGGCATTCTGGACACCGGCTACGCCGCCGAACCGGCCCTGCCGTCGCTGTGCCGCGCGCTGATCGCGGGCGGGGCGGGCATCCTCCAGCTGCGCGCCAAAAAAAGCTCCCCCTTCGAGCGTATCCGCTTATTGGATACCCTCTACCCGATCTGCCGCGACGCCAACGTCGTCCTCGTCGTCAACGACCACCTGGAGCTGGCGCTGCGCCACCCGGGCGTCGGCCTGCACGTCGGGCAGGACGACCTGAGCGTCCCGGCCGCCCGCGAAAAGCTGGGCCCCGGCCGCATCCTGGGCCTGTCCACCCACTCCCCCCGCCAGGCGCAGGAGGCAATCTCGCTCGCCGCGCACCTCGACTATTTCGCCGTCGGCCCCGTCTTCGCCACGGCCACCAAGCCCGACTACACGCCCGTCGGCCTAGAGCTGGTGAAACTCGTCTCACGCATGAACCCGCCGTTACCGTGGTTCTGCATAGGAGGCATCACCCGCAAAAACGCCCACCAAGTGGCAGCGGCAGGCGGCCGCCGCGCCGTGAGCGTCTCCGACGTCCTCCAAGCCCAAGACCCCGCCCAAGCCGTCCGCGACATCGCCGCCGCGTTTTGATCGCGGGGCGCACAGCAGGGGGCCTTTTTATACTCCCATGCACCCCATCCTCGCCAACGATGTCTTCAAAATAGAAGACCTAGAAAACTACAAACTCCACTTGGCCTGTCGAAACGACGAGGGCACAAGTCCGCTGGATGTGTTCGTCGCCGACAAGCGCGAATGGGTCGCGTGGAATGAGTGGCGAGGAAAACGGAACGACTGGACGCGGGATTACATATTTTCTCTCATTGAATTTTACCCGAAGCGAAACAGCTACCTTTTCGGCGGCGTGTTTAAGGTAATAGAAGACCTCGGCACATCCTACCACGTGAAAGAAGTGGAAGAATTCAAAAAATTCACAGGCAGGGTGATGATAGAGTTTCATCGCACCCAAGGTCTTCGCGGACGCGCCTTCCATTTGGAAACCTTCATTGATAAATTCACCGTTTCCGAAATTTTTCCCGAAGTCTACACAGGCGAGAAGTTTCCCGGACACCAAAACATCAATCTCGATTTTTTGGTGTTGGAGCACATTTTCAAAACGCAAAAACCCGACTGGAAGGGGCCTTGGCGAGCGCGAAGGGCGTCTACCTCATCATGGACAAGGAAACAGGGAGAGGCTACGTCGGCTCCGCCTACGGCGGCGAGGGCATCTGGTCGCGATGGCAGTCATACGTCGACACCAAGCATGGTGACAACGACCAGTTCACCACTCTGATGAAAGAAAAAGGCGGCGAACACGCCCGCCAAAACTTCAAATTTTCGCTTCTGGAAAATTTCACCGCGAGCACGCCCGACGATTACATCATCGAACGCGAATCTTTCTGGAAAGACGTGCTTTTGTCGCGAAATTTTGGATACAATTCGAACTGAGCGCCGGTCTCAGGCGAAAATCGCCAGATCCGACCAGTCCCCCATCACACGGCCGTCGATGCGGACATTCTCGCCAAATCTAGCCTTTGCCAGCGGCTCGAAATGCGCGCGCACGGCCGCCTGCTCCTGCGCCAAAATCCCGCTCAGGGCCAGCACGCCTCCGGGGGCGGTCGCCTCCAACAGCACGTCGGCGTACAGGCACAAAACATCCGCCTGAATGTTGCATAAAAGCACGTCGGCCTCCCGCCCTTCCAACCCCGCCTCAATGCCCCCGTCCGCAAATCTCACCCTTTCCTCGTCCAATCCGTTGAACGCCGCGTTCTCGCGGCTCACGCGCACGGCCTCGGGGTCGCGGTCAAACCCGTAGACGTTTTTAAACCCCAACAGCGCCGCCGAAATCGCCAAAATCCCCGAGCCGCACCCGGCGTCGATCACGCGCGCTTTTTTCAATCCTTCCGGTCCATGCGTATCGCGGTAGTCGAGCAGCCGCCCCGCGCACAGGCGCGTCGTGGGATGGTCGCCCGTCCCGAACGCGAGCCCCGCGTCGAAAAACAGTTTCGCCTCGCCCTCGGGCGCGCGGTAGGTGTCGCGCATCCACACGGGCACCCAGTGCAGCCCGCGCGAGTCCCAAGGCTTCAAATGCTCCTTGTAGGCCTCCTTCCAGTCGCGGTCGTCCATCTGCGTGAACGGGGGAGTTTCGGGCAATTCCCTAAAGACTGCCCGCAGACCATCCCACTCGGCCCGCGCCTCGTCGGCGTCCTCAAAGTATCCAAAAAGTTGATACGCCCCCGCCGTCCCCTCCTGCATGACGCCCCACGCGCAGCGGATTTTTTCGCAAAAGACATCCTCAAGCGGGGCGACCATCGCCTCCTCGACCGGCAGTTTTATTTCGATCATTTTTAAAAAAAATATAAAGCGTTCACCCGTTCGCCAGCGACAGCCGCGCGATCACCTCCGGCAGCAGCGCGTGCTCGGCCGCGTGCATTTTTTCCTCAAAGCTTTCCAGCGTGTCGCCGTCCTCCAGCCGCACGGCCTTCTGGTCGATGATCCGCCCGCCGTCCACTTCCTCGCTGACCCAATGGACGGTGCACCCGGCGATTTTGACCCCCTTCTCAAACGCCTGCCCGATCGCGTTGAGCCCCGCGAAACTCGGCAGCAAGCTCGGGTGCAGGTTAATAATCTTCCCCGCGAACGCCCGCAAAAACGGCTCCTTTAACACCCGCATGAACCCCGCGAGCACGACAAGACCGGGAGCGCACGCACGCACCGCCTCGATGTAAGCAGCCTCCTCCTCGGGCGAGAGCTTCGTCTTAAAAGTAGTGGCGGGCAAATACTTCGCCACCACATCCCCGCCGCCGAGTTCCAAAATTCCGGCCCCCGGCTGGTCGGCAAAAATCGCGCGCACCCGGGCGCGCCCAAGCCTGCCCTCCTTCTGTGCCTGCAAAATGGCGGCGGCGTTCGACCCGCGCCCGGAACCGAGGATGACAACGTTCATATGCAACCATCTTCCCCGTCAACGACTGCGGAAACAACCCCAAATTTCACCGTCGCGCCGCCGCGGCACTTTATCCTCAGCTAAAAAACCGCTTCGCCTTCTCCAAAAACGACTCCGACAGCGGGGCCGCCTCGTCGCCGCAGGCCTTGGCGAACGCCTCGAGCGCGGCGCGCTGCTCGTTCGTGAGCTTGCGCGGCACATCCACCTCGACGCGGACGATCTGGTCGCCGCGCCCGCGCCCGCGCAACTGCGGCATCCCTTTTTCGCGCAGGCGGAAGGAGGTCCCTGTGGGCGTGCCCGCCGGAATTTTTAACTCCGCCTTGCCGTCGAGCGTGGGCACCTGCACGGTTCCCCCGAGGGTCGCCAGCGTGAATTTTATCGGCAGCACGTAAAAAAGGTCGTCGCCGTCGCGCTCGAACAGGTCGTGTTCCTTGACGGAGAGCACCACGTACAAATCGCCGTAGCCGCCGCCCTGGGCGCCCGCCTCGCCGTTGCCGGAGACACGCAGCCGCATGCCGGTGTCGACACCTGCGGGGATGCTCACCTTCACCTTCGTCTGGCGCACGGCCACCCCGTCGCCCCCGCATTCGCGGCACGGGTTTTCGACGACGGACCCGGCGCCTCGGCAATCCGGGCACGTCTGCACCATGCTGAAAAACCCGCGCGAGACTTGCACCTGCCCGCGCCCGCGGCACGTGGGGCACGTCTTTCGCGCAGAGCCCTTTTGGGCCCCCGTGCCCCCACACGCCTCGCACGTGGCGCGGCGGCGGTAAGTGATCTCGCGCTCGCACCCCTTCGCGGCTTCTTCCAACGAAATCTCGAGCTCGTACTGCAAATCCGCGCCCTGGCGTGGCCCCGCCTGTCGCCCCCCGCCGCCGAAAAGACCGTCAAAAATCCCGCCGCCCGCGCCGCCGCCAAACGCTTCGCGGAACAAGTCAAACGGGTCAAACCCCTGCATGCCCCCGCGCCCGAACCCGCCAAACCCGTTGCCGCCGTTGGCAAACGCGGCGTGCCCGTGGCGGTCGTAAGCGGCCCGCTTGTCGGCGTCCTTCAAAACCTCGTACGCCTCGGCCACCTTTTTGAACATGGCCTCGGCCTCCTTGTCGCCCGGATTTTTGTCCGGGTGGTACTGGACGGCTTTTTTGCGGTAAGCCTTTTTGATCACCTCAAAGGTGGCGGTGCGCTCGACTTCGAGCAGCACATAATAGTCTTCTTTGACGGGCGGCATTTTTCAAAAATCTCTTTTAAAAACCGTCAACTTACGCCTTCGGCCCGCTGGAAACCACGACGATGGCAGGGCGCAGCAACCGGTCGTGCAACCGATAGCCCACGCGTTGCACGGCGGAAACATGGTTCTCCGGCACGATGTCGGAGGGTTCGTGCGCGGCGGCCTCGGCCTCGTTCGGGTCAAACAATTTTCCTTCGGGGTTCACTTCCGTCAACCCATGCTCGGCGAGCACCTTTTGAATCTGCTTGCCCACCATGCCGAATCCGGCGGTCAAATTCTTGCCCTCGGGCGAGGCGGCGGCGGCAACCAGCCCGAGCCGCAGGTTGTCCAGCGCGGGCAAAAATTCCTCCAACAGGCTGTCCACCGCGTACTTGCGCAGCTCGTCCTTCTCGCGGTTGACGCGTCGGCGGTAGTTTTCCAAATCCGCGACGCTGCGCAAATACTGGTCCTTGAGCGCGGCATTTTCGGCCTTGAGCACCTCAAGCGGATCAGGCTTCGCCTCGGGCGTTTCAACCGCCTGCTTTTCAACCACTTCCGGCTCCGCGCAGTCGGGCGACTCGCCCCCCTCGCATTCGCCCTTGCAAGCGTTGTGACAATCGTGTGCGTGTTTTTTCATAAAATTATTCGGCTGTTAAAGCGTTCAGCTATATTACCAAAATTATCGCCGGAAGTTCAATTCTTGGCCAAAACCCTCACAATTCCAAGCGCAAACACGCCCGCAAAAAATCCCTTTGGCCCCCTTCTGCTGATCCCCTTATCAACCCTCTGCATTCGACTCCCCGCGCCGCAGGCGCGGCATCATAGCCCCCATATAATCACCAGCCACAACAACCAGCGGCGCAAGGCCTCTGAGAAATCCCACGCGCATTTCCTTCGGAAACGCACGTTCCCGCGGTCAAAATGGCGCAAGGCATTGTTTTCGCTGTCGAGGTAGCTACGACATCTCCAGCCTCAAACTTCGCCTTGCGCCATTTTGCCGACGCGGGAAAAGCGGGCGCAATCTAAGCGAAAGAGGGAGGGCGCGTAGAGGATGTTTACAAACGCCGCGTAAAAGCGCGGTAAGTCAAATGCAAGGGAGATAAAAACGGCAGTTGTTTGTTTCCCAAATTCTTTATTTTTCCCCGCACTCGACTCACCGCGCCTTCGGCGCGGCATGACAACCGCTCGCCCCTGCCCGCGCGAAAAAATTGTCTGTGGCGAAATTTAAGGAGGGACAGGTAGTGGGGCTGTACCTAGGTACTGCTCCACTACTTGGCCCGACGCAAATGTAGCCACGGGCGATTTTGGCCGCGGGGACGGAAAAAATCGGAGATTTTTTTCGTAGAGCCCCAACGCGCGCATCCGCCCCCGCTACAACCTATCGAACGTCCATAGTCCGCTATTGATTATTTTTTCCGTTGCCACGCCCCGCCCCGCAGCCTTTGAATGTATTTCCATGGCAAATCCCATGGAACAAAAAACCCGCCCCACCAAATACATTTTCGTCACCGGCGGGGTGGTTTCCTCGCTCGGCAAGGGGCTGACCTCCGCCGCGCTCGGCGCGACCCTCGAGGCGCGCGGCCTGAGCGTCCTGCTTCAAAAGTTCGACCCCTACCTGAACGTCGACCCGGGTATGCTGAGCCCCTTCCAGCACGGCGAAGTCTACGTGCTCGACGACGGCACCGAGACGGACCTCGACCTCGGCCACTACGAGCGGTTCACCTCCTGCAAGCTTTCGAAGAACAACAGCCACACTTCCGGCAAAATCTACGAGTCCGTCATCCAAAAGGAGCGCCGGGGGGACTACGAGGGCAAGACGGTGCAGGTCATCCCGCACGTCACCAACGAGATCAAGGCGCGCCTGTACGCGGCGGGCAAGGGCACGGACGTGCTCATCACCGAAATCGGCGGCACGACCGGCGACATCGAGGGGCTTCCCTTCCTCGAGGCCATGCGCCAGTTCGCGCTCGAAGTGGGCCGCGAAAACGTCCTGTTCATCCACATGACGCTGGTGCCCTTCCTACAGGCGGCGGGGGAGCTCAAGTCAAAACCGTCGCAACAATCCGTCGCCAAACTGCGCGAGATCGGCATCCAGCCGGACATTCTCGTGTGCCGCACGGAGCATCCGATCCCGATGGACTTGCGCCAAAAGCTCAGCTTGTTCTGCAATGTCCCCGTCAACTGCGTGATCGAGGAGCAGGACGTCAAGCACTCCATCTACGAGCTGCCGTTGGAGCTGGCGAAGGAGAACATGGACGAGCTGGTCATAAAGGCCCTGCACCTCGACGTCCCGCCGCGCGACCTCTCGGCGTGGGAAAACGTCGCCCAGCGCCTGCGCTTCCCCAAGCATAAAGTCACTATCGGCGTCGTCGGCAAATACATCGAGCTGCAAGACGCCTACAAATCCGTCTACGAATCCCTCACCCACGCGGGCATCGCCAACGAGTCAGCCGTAAAAATCGTAAAAATAGATTCCGACCGCATCGAGAAGGACGGCGCCGCCGCGATCCTGAAGGGGCTGGACGGCATCCTCATCCCGGGCGGCTTCGGCCACCGCGCGATCGAGGGCAAGGTGATGGCCGCGCAATACGCCCGCGAAAACAAAATCCCCTACTTCGGCCTGTGCCTAGGGCTCCAGATTTTGGTGATCGAATTCGCCCGCAACGTCGCGGGGTTGAAAGACGCCAACTCCGCCGAGTTCGACGAAAAGACGCCCGACCCGGTCATCCACCTGATGGAGGACCAAAAGCACATCACGCAGCTCGGCGCGACGATGCGCCGCGGAGCCTACGCCTGCAAGATTCTTCCCAACACAGCCGCTTCAGCCGCCTACGGCAAGGAGCTGGTGAGCGAGCGCCACCGCCACCGCTACGAGTTCAACAACGACTACCGCGCCCGCCTGGAAGCAAAGGGCCTGCGCGTCGCAGGCGTGAACCCGGAGCAGGACCTCGTGGAAATCACGGAAGTGGCCAACCACCCGTGGATGGTCGGCGTCCAATTCCACCCCGAATTCCAAAGCAAGCCCAACAAAGCCCACCCCCTCTTCGCCGCCTTCGTCAAAGCAGCCTTGGAAAATCAAAAGCCGGCGTAAGGGCCCGAGTGGGGGGGGCGGGGGGGGCGGGGGGGGGGGGGGGGGGGGGGGGGGGGGGGGGGGGGGGCGGGGGGGGGGGGGGGCGGGGGTGAGGGTGGGTGG
>JAVBTG010000165.1:0-17668 GCA_031556275.1 Opitutales bacterium | reverse complement strand
GCTATGCCGATGCGCTGGCGCTGGCCGCCCGAAAACTCGTGGGGATAGCGCGGGCGCATGTCGGGGGAAAGCCCCACTTGCTCCAACAGCTCCGCCGTGCGGTTTTGGCGGGCGGATTTTCCCTGTTTTGGAAAATGGATGCGCAGGGGTTCCTCCAAAATGTCCGCCACCGTCATGCGCGGGTTGAGGGAGTTGAAGGGGTCTTGAAAAATCATCTGCATGCGCTTGCGGTAGGGGAAGAACTCCCCGTCCGAGAGCGCGGGCAGCGCCGTTTTTTCGCAAAAAATCTCGCCCGAGGTGACGGGGGCCAGACGCACGAGGGCGCGGCCGATCGTCGTTTTGCCGGAGCCGCTTTCTCCGACAAGCCCTGTGGTTTTTCCCCGGCGCACGGTGAATGAAACGCCGTCCACGGCTTTGACGACGGATGCCTTTTTGAAAAGGCCGCCCGACACCGGGTAGTGCACGCGCAGATCGCGCACGTCGATGAGGATCTCCCTATTCATCGGGCCGCCTCCAGTGCCGCGTGGTCGATCGTGGCGAGCCGCTCGCGCGTGTCGCCCAAGCGCGGGATGCACGCGATCAGCGCCTTTGTGTAGGGGTGCTCGGGATGGCGCAGCACCTGTTGCGTGTCGCCGCGCTCTACGATGTCGCCGCGGAACATGACGGCCACTTTGTCGGCAAAGTCCGCGACGATGCCGAAGTTGTGGGTGATCAGCAAAATCGCCATGCCCCTTTTTTTGCGCAGTTCTTTGAGCAGGATGAGGATTTGCTTTTGGATTGTCACATCCAAGGCCGTCGTCGGCTCGTCGGCCACCAAGATTTCCGGCTCGCAGGCCAGCGCCATCGCGATCATCGCGCGTTGCTGCATGCCGCCCGAAAGCTCGTGCGGGTAGGACTCGTAACAGCGGCGCGGGTCGCGGATGCCGACGTCGGCGAGGGCTTTTTCGACATGGGCGCGCGTGTCTTCCACTTCGGGGAAGTGCAGTTTCACGGCCTCGGCGATTTGCCAGCCGATCGTGAAGACGGGGTTGAGCGAGGTCGAGGGCTCTTGGAAAATATAGGCGATGCGCCGTCCCCGGATTTTGCGCAGCTGCTTTTCGGGCAGGGAGATGAGGTCTTGCCCGCGATAGCGCACTTGTCCCGAGACTTCGCAGGCGGGCGGCGCGGGCAGCAGCCGCGTGAGCGACAGGGCCGACACGGACTTGCCGGAGCCGCTTTCGCCGACGACGGCGAGCACTTCTCCCTGAGCGATGTCGAAGGATATCCCGTGCACCACTTCCGTCGCCGCGCCCTTGCCGCGCCCGCGAAAGCGGATGCGCAGATCGGAGACTGACAGCAGGGGGGATTGGTCGGTGTTCACGGCGGTGTTTTTATTGTCGGGCAAAGGGATTAAAAGGGGAAGGTTTTTCGTTTGGTTGTGTTTGAAAACTCAGACACGCCCTAGCTCACAGCTTCATTTGGGGGTCGATGATGTCGCGCAAGACGTCGCCCAGCAGGTTGAAGGAAATGACGGTGAGGAAAATCGCGGCGCCGGGCAGGAACATCCACCATAGGCCCAGCATGAAGATTTTCAGCTGCTGGGCGTCTTTGAGCATCAGCCCCCACGAGGCCGAGGGCTCCTGGATGCCGAGGCCGAGGAAGCTCAGCGCCGCTTCCCCCAGAATGTAGCCGGGGATCGAAAGGGTGGCCGCGACGAGCAGGTAGCTGGCGAGGTTGGGCAGAAAGTGCTTTATGAGGATGCGCGGCGTTGACGCCCCCATCGCCTGCGCGGCCAGCACGTACGGGCGTTGGCGCAGGGAGAGGGCCATGCCGCGAATGACGCGGGCCGTGCCCGCCCAGCCGATGAAGGAGAGGATCAGGATGATGAGCAAAAACATTTCCCCCGAGTCGAAATGCGGGGCCAGCGCCGCGCGCAGGCCGAGCAGCAGGTAGAGGGACGGGATGGCCATGATGAACTCGACGCCGCGCATGGAGAAGAAGTCCGTCAGCCCCCCGAAGTAGCCCGCGAGTCCTCCCACCAGAAAGCCCATCACGAACGTGATGGAGATGCCCACAAGCCCGATGGAGAGCGAGATGCGCGCGCCGTAGAGCAGGCGTGAAAAGACGTCGCGCCCCGTGCCGTCGGCTCCAAGCAGGTAGACGCGGGCGTGCGGGTTGTCGGTGTCGAGCGAAAGCAGTTTGCCGTCGGAGAAGAATGTGAGGGGAATGCATTCGCCGGAGATCGGCTCGTAGCGGGCGGTCTTGGCGTCGGCGAGTTGGTAGACTTGGGCGCACAGGCGCCCGTCTTTCCAGTGCAGGGCTGTGGGCGGGTGGTAGGCTTTTTCGAGGTTGGGCAGCTCGGCCGAGTAGGGTGCCACCCATGGGGCGAACAGGGCCAGTGTGTAGAGAAGCGCCAGCGCGGACAGGCTCGCCAAGCCCCACGGGCGGCGCAGGAGCGCGCGCCAGAGGCGGCGGATGAGTTTCCAGATCACCCACGCGAGTATGGACACGCAGGCGATTCCGGCCAAGGCGAGGATGGCGGCGCCGAGGTATAGGATGATGTTGCGAACGGCGGCGGGGGCGTGTGCCAAAAGGGTGCCCGCGAGGATGAGTAAAAGGATGGCGGCGGCGCCGATACCGATCGCGCGCAGGCGTTTTTTGTCGAGGCGCAGGTTTGCGGTTTTTTCCAAACGGATGCGCGGGTCGCTCGCCGCGAGTAGCACGTCGGCGAGCAGGTTGCCCAACAGGAGCATCACGCAGCCGATCGTCACCGCCGCGAGCACGACGTCCTGGTCTTTGCGCACGATGGCGTCGTAGATGAGCTGGCCGAGGCCCGGATAGTTCATCACGTTTTCCACCAAGACCGCGCCGGAAAGCAGGCCGGAGAGCGCGAAGCCCAGCGATGTGATCAGCGGGTTGATCGCGTTGCGCAGCACGTGCACGAACATCACGCGGCCTTCCGGCACGCCCTTTGCGCGGGCGGTTGTCACATATTGGGCGCGCATGTCGTCCAAGAAATTCGCGCGCATCACCCGCATCATCCCCGCGACTCCGCCGACGGCGAGCACGAGCACGGGCAGGCACAGGTGTTTTAGAATGTCTATATATTGGGCGGCGGGAGAGAGGAATTCGTAGTCGAGCGCGGTGCGCCCTCCTGTCGGGAACCATCCGGTTTTGGCCGCCAGAAAAACCGCGAGCAGCGCGAGGAAGAAACTCGGGATGGAGATCGCGGCGTAGGCGAACAACGAGCTCGCGCGGTCGAACAGGCCGTCTTTTTTGATCGCGGCGAAGACCCCCAGCGGAACGGCCGCCAGCCATGCCAATACCAGCGCGCTGATGGACAGCAGGAGGGTGGCTTGGACGCGCTGGCCGAGCAGTTGCGACACGGGCGTTTTGTATGTCCACGAGTAGCCGAAATCGCCCTGCGCCGCGCGGCCGAGCCAGCGGCCGTATTGGACGTACCACGGCTGGTCCAGCCCGCGTTCACGCTCGAGCTGTTGGATAAATTCCTGCGAAATGTCGCGCGAGGCGCGCGCCTCCGAGAGCGAGTCGCCTGGCGACAGGTACATCAGCAAAAACGCCAGCAGCGAAATGTCCAAGAGCAAGGGAATCGCCGCGAGGAAACGGCGCAAGAGGAAGGAGATCATCGCGTTTTGGGCCCCTCCCACAGCTCGTCAAGGTTCCACATCAGCGAGCCTATCGGCGGCGGGCGCACGCCCCGCCAGCGGTTTTGCAGGCCAATGAAATTGGTGGGTGTTACGAGGAGTAACATGGGGACTTCCTCGGCGAAGACTTCCTGCATTTGGTAGATGAGCGCGACGCGCTTTTTTTCGTCGAACTCGCTTTCGGATGCGGTGAAGAGGTCGTCCGCCTTTTTCTCCCATGCGGTTTCCGGCTTGGGCTGGGAGGGGTTCCAAAAATGCAGGCGGCCGCTGGAAAGGTAGACGGCCTTGCCGCCCGAGGGGTCGCCCCCGCCTGTCAGGCCCATCATCGTGGCGTCGAAGTCGTGCGTGTTAGACGTGCGCGCGATCAGCGTGCCAAAGTCGAGGTAGGCCAGGCGCACGTCGATGCCGAGGGACTTCATGTTGTCGAGGAAGGTGGTGGCGATTTTCGCGCCGCGTTCGCTGCCGTCGGCCACGAGCAGCTCGAAGGCGATGGGGTTGTTTTTCGCGTCGCGCAGTTTGCCGTCAGGGGTTTGGGTGAAGCCCGCTTCTTGTAGTTCGGCGAGGGCGCGCTGCGGGTCGTAAGGATATTTTGTGGTGTCGGGGTTGTGCCACTTGCCGTTGGCTTGCGAGATGATGGAGTCCAGCGGCACGCCGTCGCCGAAGAACACGGCGCGGATCAGGCCCGGCCGGTCGATCGCGCGCTGGAGCGCGCGGCGGAATTTCACGTTCGAAAACCACGCGTGTTTGACGGGGTCCACATACGGTTTGCCCTGCGGGTTTTGGCCGCTTTTGAGGTTGAAGTAGATGAAGAAGATGCCCGTGTCCGGCCCGCGGTCGTAGATCGAAAAGTCGTATGTTTTGGCCGCGCGCTCGACCCACGCCACGTCCGACGGCGAGACGGACGCCACGTCCACTTGGCCCGTGGCGAACAGCAGCAGGCCCGTGTTGGCCTCGGGCACGAATTTGATGATCATCCGGTCGATGTAGGGCAGGCGCCGGCCCTTTTTGTCGGCCTTCCAATAATGCGGGTTCGGCTCGAGCACGAGGCGTTCGCCCGGGCGGTAGGAGTGGATGCGAAACGGGCCCATCGTGACGATTTCCTTCGGCGTGTCGAGGGCGGTTTGATTGCTCCACTGGCTTTTGAACGTGCCGTCTTCCACGAAGGGGGCGAGCTTGTGCTTGGGCAGGATGGAGATGAAGCCCAGGTCGTTTAAGAACGGCGCGTAGGGCGTCGCGGTTTCAAAGCGGACGGTGTGATCGTCGATCTTTTCGTAGCGCAAGGGCTCGCCGCCGATCGTGAATTGCTGGCGGTAGCGGTTGGGGATTTTCGCGGCGCGTTTTCCCGTGGCCGGGTCTTGCGTGTCGGCGAAAATGATGTCGAAGGTGAAGATGACGTCGTCCGCCGTGAAGGGCGTGTGGTCGCTCCAAAAAAGCCCCTCGCGCAAGCGGATAACGTAGCTTTTGTGGTCGGGCGAGACCTCCCAGCTTTTGGCGAGGGCGGGCGCGGGCGTCTGCGTGAACGGGTCTTGCGTGACGAGCGCGGGCAGCAGCAAATCGATGACTTGGGCGGCGTAGGCGTCTTCGGCGATCAGGGCGTTGAAGGTGCGCGGCTCGCTGGGCAAGGTGTAGACGAAGCTGCCGCCGTACGCGCCCGGCTCGATGTCGACGATCTGCGCCTGCGGGGGGATCGGGAATTTCCCGCGTTCGGCGTCGGCGGGGGGCGCGCAGGCGGTCAGCCATAACGCCGCCGCCGCGCACAGATGGAGACACGCGTTCTTCACGGAAAAAGCAGCGACTGGATGTTGGCGAAGTAAGTGTCCACTCCCGCGCGCGCGCCTAATATATAGACGGCCGCCCCGAGCGCGAGCCACGGGCCGAAGGGGATGGCGGTGTCGGCCGGCGGGGTATCTTTTTGGCGGGCGCGCAGGCGGGAGAATAGGACCCATGGGATCATCAGCGCGGCCCCGAACACCGAGCCGCCGAAGATGGCGAACAGGGCGCCCTGCCAGCCGCAGAACGCCCCGATGCAGCCCATCAACACGACGTCGCCAAGGCCCATTGCCTCGCGACGGAAGACGAGGTGGCCGATCTCGCGGATCCACACGATGACGCCGCTGCCGACGATGGCCCCGAGGATCGCGATCGCGCCGGAGCGCAGACTGTTGAAGAGCCACGGGGCGTCGTAGGTTTGCGCGTGCAACTGCGGGATGGCGAAGGCGAGGATGACGCCAATGACGGTTCCGCCGACGGTGATGATGTCGGGGAGTTCCATCGTGTCTAAATCAATAAACGCGCCGACGATCAGCAAGGCGAGGAAGAGCCACAGCGGCGCGGCTTGGGGAAACGGGTAGAGCAGGAAGACGGCCGTGAAAACGCAGCCGGTGAGCGCTTCTATAAGCGGGTAGCGGATGCTGAAGGGGGCTTTGCAGCAGCGCGCTTTGCCGCGCAGCAAAAACCAGCTGAGGATCGGGATGTTGTCGTACCACGCGATCGGTTTGCCGCAGGCGCAGGCGGATCCCGGGCGCACGATCGATTTGCCCGCGGGGATGCGGTAGACGCACACGTTCAGGAAGCTGCCCACGCACGCGCCGAAGATGAAGACGGCCAGCGGCCAGAACCACGGGCAGAGCGTTTGGAGATTTTCGGCGGCCTCAATCATGGGAAGGGGGGATGCCGACGGCTGTGCGGGCTGCGGCGAGCATCAGGGGGATAGTGGTGGTTTCGGGGAATGCCGTCGACGGCGAGGCCGCGCGCACCCATTGGGCGAGCGCGTAAAATCCTTGGGCGGCCAGCATGGGCAGGCCGTCGCAATAGGGCAGGTTGCGTTCGCGGGCGGACAGCAGCAGTTGCGAAGGTTGTTTGCCGTAGGTCATGTCGAAAATTTTCATGCCGCTTTGGAGCAAGGCCCGGTTCAGCGGGCAGGGGTCCGCCGGTTTCAGGCCCATCGGGGTGGCGTTGATGACGAGGGCGTTTTCGGGGAGGGGATGCGAGGCGTCCGCCCATTGCATTTGAGCAACAGATTTCATTTCCGCGCAGAATTGTTCGGCGCGCTCGGGGGTGCGGCTGCGGATTTGGATGGATGGGGCCTGCGCCTGACGCGCCGCGGCGACGGCCGCGCGGGCGGCCCCGCCTGTGCCGAGGATCACGCAGGGGTGTGCGCGCATGTCGGAGTTTAATACGTTTTTGATGCCGTATAGCAGGCCCGCGATGTCGGTGTTGTCGAGTCGCCAGCCGTCTTTTGTGTGAAGGAGCGTGTTGGCCGCTTGGGCGTTGTGGGCGGCGGGCAGGATGAGGGCGTCCTTTAAAATAGTGAGCACGTCCACCTTGAGCGGGAGCGTGAGGTTTAGGCCCAGAAAGCCGTTGCGGGCGAGTTTTTCGAGGGCTGTGCCGAGCATCGGCGGCTCCACATCGAACTTGTAATAGCGCCAGTGCGCGAAGGCGGGGTCGGACTGCGTCAGCAAGGACAGCGCGGCGTTATGCATCGCGGGGCTGACGGAGTGCGTGATCGGGTGGCCCAAGACCGCGAGCGACACGGCGTCGGCGTGAGTGTCCCACTGGCTCAGGTCGTCCAGCGTGTAAATGCGGTTGTCGTCTGTCGGGCGTGTGTCCACGTTTATTTAGGGTATGTTTGGAAATTGAAACCGAGGATGCGACAGGCGGTTTCGAGCTGCTTTTTGGGGCTTCGAGCTGAGGCGATGCGAGCATCGTCGAGGCGAGGACACCAAAAAGCAGCCGAAATCCGTCGGAGCAGCCGATGTGTTTGAATTTTCAAACATGCCCATAGTCTGGCGTCTTTTTTGGGGGAGGTGAAATGTATTTTTTAGGTGCGTATCCCGAAAAGGGCGGTGCCCACGCGCACCATGGTGGAGCCTTCGCGGATCGCTTCTTCGAGGTCGCCGGACATGCCCATGGAAAGTTCGGGCAGGGGGAGCGCGGTGCGGGCGCGCAGGGCGTCGCGCAGGGTGCGCAGGGCGGCGAAGGCACGGGCCGCGACGGGACGGCCGCCGTCGAGCGGGGCCACGGTCATCAGGCCGTCTATTTGCAGGGCGGGGCAGGTGGCGAGGATGGTTTCGAAGGCGGCTTCGGTATTTTGGGTGGTCAGGCCGAATTTGTTGGGGTCTTCGCCGGTGTTGACTTCGAGCAGGATGGGGAAGGTGCCCGGGCCTATGTCGGCGCGGATGCGGTTGAGGCGTTGGGCGAGCTCCACGCTGTCGACGGATTGGATGCGCTCGAAAGTGGCAAGGGCCGCTTTGGCCTTGTTGGACTGCAGGTGGCCGATCAGCTCCCAGTGCAGGGGAGGCGCGAGGGGGCCGACTTTTTCTTTTTTGGCCGAGGCTTCCTGCACGCGGTTTTCGCCGATGGACAGGATGCCCGCGCGGTGCGCGTACAGGGGGGCCGTTTCGGGGTGGTTTTTGGTGACGGGGAGCAGGCGCACTTCGTCTGCGGGACGGCCCGCCGCGCGGCAGGCGTCGGCGATCTGGGCGCGCACGCGGGCGAGGTTTTCCAAAAAAATTTCGTAGGAAATCATTTTCTAAAAATCGTATAGCTTTCCGGCGGCGGGGTGAATCGCATTTTTCGGGCTGACATTATTAGTTTTTTTAATGAGTATGATGGACGCATGCATATCGGAAACTTCAAAGTTCTCATCGACTTGATAGAGAATTCCAGCTTTTCGAAGGCGGGCGCGCTCAACGGCGTCACGCAGTCCGCCGTGAGCCAGCAGTTGCGGGCGATGGAAAAACATTTCGGGGCGCTGATCGTGGACCGGGGGCAAAAGCAGCTGCGTCTCACGCCCGAGGGGGTTCATATTTTGAAGGCGGCCAAGCGGATTTTGCGCGAGTACGAGGCCGTGCGGGCGGAATTGCTCGAGATGAAGCGGATTGTGGGCGGCACGATACGGATCGAGACGATTTACAGCATCGGGCTGCACGAGCTGCCGCCGCTGGTCAAGGCGTTCGGCGCGGAATATCCCGACGTGCGCTTCCATGTGGAATACCGCCGCGCGGCGCAGATTTACGAGGACGTGCTCAAGGGCGAGGCCGATATCGGCATGGTCGCCTTTCCGCCAAAACACCATTTGCTCGAAATCGTGCCTTTCAAGACGGACAAGATGATCGTCATTTGCGCGCCGCGCCATCCGTTCGCGCGGCGGGCCTCGGTGACGCTCAAGGAGATCGCGGCGCAGCGCGTCGTGGGCTTCGAGACCGACACGCCGACGCGAAAGGTGACGGACGGCGTTTTTCGCAAGGCCGGGTTTTCGGTCGTTCCGGTTTTGGAATTTGACAACGTGGAGACCGTCAAGCGCGCGGTGGAGATCGGCGAGGGCGTGGCCATCGTGCCGGAGGTGACGGTGGCGCAGCAAAAAAAGCAGAAGACGCTCGCCTGCGTGCCGATCAAAGGGGTTGAGATTTTGCGCCCATTGGCGGTCGTTTATCGCAAGGGGGCGACGCTGTCGCCGGCGGCACGCCAGTTCATCCATCAGGGTATAAAATAGTTTCATTCACGGTAGTATTCTGTCATACTTTAAAAATGCTCGCATCGCTTCATTCCGGCGCCCTTTGGGGCATTCAGGCCCAACCCGTGCAGGTGGAGGTGAACTCCGGCGAGAGCGGCGCGCCCGAACTGGTGCTGGTGGGGTTGCCGGACGCCGCCGTGAAGGAGTCGCGCGACCGCGTGGGCTCCGCGCTGGCGAACTGCGCTTACCGTACCCCGCCCACGCGCACCACGATCAATCTGGCCCCCGGGAGTTTGCGCAAGGAGGGGCCGATGTATGATCTGCCGATCGCGCTGGGACTGCTGGCGTCGACGGAGCAGATGCAATCGAAGCGGTTGGACGAATTTTTGGTGGCGGGGGAACTGTCGTTGTCGGGACAGACGCGGCCGATCGCGGGCGGGCTGGCGTTGGCCTTGCTGGCGAGGACGCTCGGCAAAAAGGGTGTGCTGTTGCCGCGCGAGAGCGCGCAGGAGGCCTCGCTGGTGGAGGGGGTGGACGCGTACCCCGTCGATTCGCTGGGGCAGGCGGTGGGATTTTTGGAGGGACGTTTGGAGATCAGGGCGCTGACGAAGGAGGAAAGCCCCTTTCGGCACACGCCCGACGAGCGGCACGCGGTTGATTTTTCGGAGGTGAAGGGGCAGTTGGGGTTGCGCCGCGCGGTCGAGGTGGCCGTGGCGGGCGGGCACAATTTGCTGGTGATCGGGCCGCCGGGCTCCGGCAAAAGCATGGTGGCTCGGCGCATCCCGACAATCATGCCGGAACCCACCCTTGACGAGTTTTTGGAAATTTTGGCGATCCAGTCCGCCGCCGGGGTTTCGTTGGACGCGGAGTACCGCTGTTATCGCAGGCCGTTTCGCACGCCTCACCACACGATTTCCGACGTGGGGCTTTTGGGCGGCGGCACGATTCCCGGGCCGGGCGAAATTTCGCTGGCGCACCACGGGGTGCTGTTTTTGGACGAGCTGCCGGAGTTTCGCCGCTCCGCGCTTGAAGTGATGCGGCAACCGTTGGAGGATGGGAGTGTGTGCATTTCGCGCTCGGCGGGGAAGGTTTCGCTGCCGTGCTCTTTCATGCTGGTGGCCGCGATGAACCCGTGCCCGTGCGGCTATTTGGGCGACCCGAAGCACGAGTGCCGCTGCGGCCCCACCGCCATCCAGCGCTACCGCGCGCGCATTTCCGGGCCGTTGCTCGACCGTATCGACATCCATGTCGAGGCGCCCGCGTTGCGGATCAGGGAACTGCGCACCGACGAGCAGGGGGAAAGCTCCGCCGCCATGCGCGAGCGGGTGGTGGCCGCCCGCGCATGGCAGGCCGAACGTTTGAAAGCGGCCGCGCGCAAAACCGGAGACGGCGCCTCCCTCACCGTGTGCAACGCGCGCATGGGCCCCGCGCAGCTGCGCAAGCACTGCGCGCTCTCGCAGGAGCAGGGGCAACTCTTGCAGCAGGCGATGGAACAGCTCGATTTGTCCGCCCGCGCCTACGACCGTATCCTAAAAGTGGCCCGCACGATCGCGGACTTGGCGGGCAGCGCGGACATCGCCACCGATCATTTGCTGGAAGCGATCCGCTATCGCACGCTCGACCGCAGGGTGTTTTATTGAGGCGGCATGCGCGCGTCCAGCGTGCGCAGAACTTCCTTGGCGTACATGTAATTGGCGGCTGCTGCCTTTTTCAGAAACGCGACGGCTGCCGTGCGGTCTTGGGGGAACACATGGCCATAGAGGCGGCACATCCCCATCGCGTATTGGGCCGGGACATTTCCTTGGGCGGCCGACATTTCGAGCCAGCGTGCGGCGTCGCTTTCGGCGCACACGTCCGCTTCGCCGCGCAGGCCGCACACGCCGAGGGCGTATTGCGCCTGCGAATCTCCTTTTTCGGCGAGTTCCTTCCAGAGTTGGCCCGCGCGTTTTGGATCCGACTTGGTGCCGTTCCCAAGATAGCAATGCAGCGCCAGATGGGATTTCGCGGCGAGATCGCCCGCATCCGATGCGTTTTGGAGTTTTTGCACACGATCCGCGTGAGTTTGTCCTGGGAAACGCACGAAGAATTTGTTTTTGACTTCAAAATAGTCATTGCGCCGGAGGTTTTCTTTTGCGGCTTTTTCCCACGCGCGCGCGGTGTCGCGGTCAGGGATGAAATCGCCGTCGATCTCAAGCGGATTGGCGAGGCTGTATTGCGTTTTACGGTATTCCTGCCTTGCCGCTTGTTCCATCCAGTATACAGCCTTATTCGCGTCTTTTTTGACTCCGCGCCCTGATCCGTAGCACAACCCAAGTTCGTATTGCGCCGGGGCATATCCTTGTTCGGCGGTTTTTTGAAGCCAGCGGAAGGATGTTTCCCATGCTGTTCCGGAACGCTCAATCCATTGCGTCCACTGCGCGTAAATGCAGTTGTTTTTCGCCAAATCATCGACTGGGTATATTATTGGTCCACTCTTCCACCTGCGGTGCAATACGAGCAGGTCGTCGCCTTGTGGACTAAACGGGACGCCGAAGTTGTGAGGGACGGATTGCCCTCGATTAAGATATTCGGCGTATTCGTTGTCCGTCAGCCGCAGGAATGGTTTGTCGGCGGCGTCATCCGCATGCAAGCATACACAGGCCAAGAGAAAGAGGGGGATGGCGTGTTTGAGCATGGGGTATATGGGGTTATGGGCTCACAGCGCCTTTTTGAATGCCTCGGCGACGGTTTCGACGGTGCGGGTGATGTCGGCCGGGGTGTGGGCGGTGCTGAGGAACCAAGATTCGTAGGGGGAGGGCGGGAAGAATACCCCTTTGGCGAGGGCGTGGCGGAAGAGTTTGGAAAATAGGTCGGTGCGGGATGCCAGGACGTCTTCGTAATTGCGCACGGGGGTTTCCGAAAAGAAGAGGGAGAGCAGGGAGCCTGATTGCGGGACTTGGGCCGGGATGCCCGCGTCTTTGGCGGCCTCGCGGATGCCGTCGGCGAGGGTTTTGCCCAAAGTGTCGAGGGTGGCCCAGGCATTGCGGGCGTCGAGTTTTTTGAGGGATGCCAGGCCCGCCGCCATCGCGAGCGGGTTGCCGCTCAATGTGCCCGCCTGATAGACGGGGCCGAGGGGGGCCAGCATGTCCATGATGTCGGCGCGCCCGCCGAAGGCGCCGACGGGGAGACCGCCGCCTATCACTTTGCCCATGGCGGTGAGGTCGGGGTGGATGGCTTCCTTTTGTTGGACGCCGCCGCGGGAAATGCGAAAGCCCGTCATAACTTCGTCAAAAATAAACAAGGCCCCGTGGCGCGTGCAGAGCTCGCGCATGAACTGCAAGAAGCCTGCATCGGGGAGGATGAGACCGACGTTGGCGGGGTAGGATTCGACGATGAGGCCCGCGATCTGCTCGCCCTGCGCTTTGAACACGGCTTCGAGCGCGGCGCGGTCGTTGTAGGGGACGACGATCGTGTCTTTGGCTGCGCCTTGGGTGATGCCCGCGCTGTCTGGATAACCGCCCGTGAGCGCGCCGGAGCCCGCTTTTACGAGCAGCGCGTCGACGTGGCCGTGGTAGCAGCCCGCAAATTTTATAATCTTTTCGCGGCCGGTGAAGCCGCGCGCCAAGCGGACGCAGGACATCGTGGCTTCCGTGCCGCTGTTGCACATGCGGACTTTTTCGACGGAAGGCACGCGCTCGCAAATCGCCTCCGCCATCTCGACTTCGAGCGGGCCGGGGGTGCCGAAGCTGGTGCCGTTTTCAAGGGCGGTTTTTAAGGCCGCGCGGATGTCGGGGTCGTTGTGGCCGTGGATGGCCGGGCCCCAGGTGCACACGTAGTCGATCAGTTCGCGCCCGTCCACTATCGTCAGGCGCGCGCCGTTTGCCTTTGCGGTGAAAAACGGCTCGCCGCCCACATTGCGGAAGGCGCGCACCGGGGAGTTGACGCCGCCCGGGATGCGTTTTTGCGCGCGTTCAAACAAGGCGTGGGAAATGCGGTCTTCCATGGAGGGAGATATTAAGCCAATGGGGATGGCAAAGTAAAATGGGAAAGCGCGCGGGGTGGGAGGTGTTGTGGTATGGGCGTAAAAAAAGCCGCGATAGGCGGCTTTTTGTTAGGGTGATTGGATTGTGTTACCAGAGGGTCGTGACCGTGTCCGCCACTTTGCGGCCGATCTCGCGGGCCAATATCGGCATGATTTCGTACTCGGCCTGCGTGAAACCGTCGGTGCCGAGGATTTGCAGGGTGCTGTCCAGCTCGACGTCTTTAAAATAGGTGGTGCCGCCGTCGGCGCTGGTGAGGGTGGCCTTGACGCCCAGCGTCAGGTCGTAAGCGCGCACGTTCATGGTGTCGGTCGTGTCCGTGGCGCCTGTGGTGCGGGAGTAGCGGGTGATCGTGAGGGTCAGCACGGCGTCGGCGCGGCCGCGCGGCTCGAGGGCCATTCCCGCGTTGAGCAATGCCGTGCGCGTTTGCCCGGAAACCAGCGCCTGCGCCTGCGGCGCCACCGAGGTGTTGTCCACGGGTGCCACGTAGATGCTGCGGTAAGGCAGGGAGGCCGTGTCGCCGAGCGTGTAGTGTGAGCAGCCGACCCCCGCGAGGAAGGGCAGCGCGGCGAAAGCGGCGGCCAGAAAGAGGCGGCGCGAAAGGATGGAATGCAGCTTCATTAGGGGGCGGCGGGCGGCGTGAGCGGATCTTCCAAGCCCTCGTAAGTTTCCACTTGGCCCGACGGGCGGATAACCTCCTGCGCGGTCGCGCCGGGGACGCTCAGGAAGGCGTCGGTGGCCTCTTCCGTAAAGCGCTCGTTGGCGAGGGTCTCGTAGTGGAGCTGCTCCTCGAACTGATAGTCCGTCGGGGCCTTGTAGCGGCCGAAAAGGATGTCGTAAAGCGTGGGCGGGGGGAGGATGCCGCGTTTGATCTTGTCGATCGAGGCGCGGGCTTCTTGGGCCGCCTTCGAGTCGGGGGCCAAGGAAATCGTCTCGTTGTAGTACACGAGCGCCGCGCGGCGGTTGTTGCGGTAGCGGTAGTAAAAATCGCCCAAGACCAGACGCGAGCGGGCGTAGGTGTCGCTCATCAGATCGAGATTTTCCGTCGCGTGGGCGGCGTTGGCGTCTTCGGGATAGAGGATGAGAAAGTCCTTGTAAAAACTGATGGCTTTGCGCGTGGGGCCCTGGTCGTAGGCGGGACCGTGCACCAAGTCGCGATAAATTTGGCCCATGAACAAATAGGCGTCGGAGGTCAGCATGCTTTCGGGATAGTTGCTGATGAGGCGCTCCAAGGCGTCGATGCCCACGTCGGGCTTGCCGACTTTTTCGGAGAGCGACGCGATGTTCATCAACGCGAGCGGGGCGTAGGCGTCGTACGGGGCGCTTTTGACGACCTGCTCGTAAATGCGGATGCCCACGTTGTAGTCGCGAAACCACGGCATCCATCCCCACAGGTAGGGGCGCGTGCCGGATTGGATCTTGTCCGCCGTGGCGAACTTTTCGCCGATCACCTGGTTGAACTTCGGGTAGTCGGGATAGCGGGTGAGGATTTCCTCAAAACAGCGGTTGGCCTTCTCAAACTGGCGGCGCTCGATGAAAATTTTGCCGCTTTGGAAAAGGGCCTCGGGGGCGAACACCGAGTCGGGGTATTTTTCGGAAATCTGCTGGTAAAGCTCGAGCGCGGTCCCGCGCTGTTTTTTCTCCTGCGCCTCGCGCGCCTTGTTCATGGCCTCCAGCGCGCTCTTGGCGTCCTCGGGTTTGCCGATGAATGTTTCCAAAAGCCCCCCTTGGGCCTCCCATCCCTTGCCCTGCACCCACACCAGCTCCGCGTGCGCGAGCAGGGGGCTCAGAAAAAACAGGGAACTCAGCAGGATGTGGAAAAGGGAGGACATACGGCCAAAAAGGAGAAAAATTTTACTTCCACTTTATCAGGGATGCTCCCCACGTCAACCCCGCGCCGAAGGCCAAGAGCAAAACGTAGTCGCCCGACTTGATGCGGCCCGCCGCGTTGACTTGGGCCATCGCCACCGGAATGGAGGAGGACGACGTGTTGCCGAGTTTCTCGATGTTGAGCACGACGCGCTCGTCGGGGATTTCGAGCCGCTTGGTCAAGGCGTCGATGATGCGGGTGTTGGCCTGGTGCGGGATGACGAGGTTGATATCCTGCGGCGTCAGGTTGTGGCGCTCGAGCAGCTTGCGCGCGACGTCCTCCATCACGCGCACCGCGAGCTTGAACACCTCGCGGCCGTTCATCTTGATGTACTGGGTCTTGTCGTCGATGTTCTCCTTGGTCAGCGGGAGCTTCGATCCGCCGCCGGGGACGATGAGGATGTCGGGATGACCGCCGTCCGAGCCCAAAATGTTGCCGATGAGGCCCACCCCCGGCTCGTCCGTCTTGGAGAGCACGCAGGCCCCCGCGGCGTCGCCGAAGAGCACGCAGGTCGTGCGGTCAGTCCAGTCGGTGACGCTGGAGAGCTTTTCCGCGCCTATTATCAGGGCGTTTCGGTAGATGCCCCCGCGCATGAGCTGCCCGCAGATTTCGAGGCAGTAGACGAAGCCCGAGCAGGCCGCCGAAATGTCGAAGGCCGGGATGTTGCGCATGCCTAGGCGGTGCTGCACCAGGCACGCGACGGAGGGCGTCTTGTAATCGGGCGTGATCGTCGCGACGATCAGCAGGTCGATGTCTTCCGGCTTAAGGTTCGCGTTTTTGAGCGCGTCGAGCGCGGCCCCCGTGGCCAGATCCGCCGTCGTCTCGTCCTCGCGGGCGAGGCGGCGCTCACGGATGCCCGTGCGCTCGTAGATCCATTCGTCGGAAGTCTCGACGATTTTGGCCATGTCCGCGTTGGTGACGCGTTTTTCGGGGATGTAGTACCCCGTGCTGCGGATGACGATGGGCGATAAGGCGTTTTCCATGTGCTTTCTTAAAAAATGTCGTTGCGGAAAAATTAGGGGGAGGGCAGGCGGTCGAGCTCGTCGTCCGCGTCCTCGTTTTGCTCGAGGCGTTCGCGCGCGGCGCTCACGTCCGCGGCGATCAGGCCGTTGATGTTGCGATGGGCCGTTTCCAAGGCGATGCGCACCGCCCCCGCGACGTAATCGCGCGGGCTGGAACCGTGGGCTTTGAAGACAAGGCCGTTGAGCCCCAACAGCGGCGCGCCGCCGAGGTCGGCGGGCGAGAGTTCGCGCTTGAGGGCCTTGAACGCCCCCGTGCACATGAGCGCCCCCAAGATGCGCAGGGGGTTTGCCATCAGCTCCTTTTTCATCGAGTTTTTGAGCATCGAGAAACAGGATTCGAGCGACTTTAACAAAATGTTGCCGGTGAAACCGTCGCACACGATCACGTCCGCCGTCTGGTTGAACATCTGGAAACCCTCGACGAGGCCGAGGTATTCGATGATGCCGTTGGTCTTGCGCAGCATCTGGTCGGTGAGGGTGGTTTTCATCGTGCCCTTGCCCTCCTCGGTGCCGATGGAAAGCAGGCCCACGCGCGGGCGGGCGATGCTCAGGACGGCCTTGGCGTAGACGCTGCCCAAAATCGCGTTGTGCACCAGGTGCAGAGGATCGGGATCGGGATTGGCCCCTCCGTCGATCAGCACCCACTTGGCCCCGCGCGTCGGCAAAATCGTGGCGATGGCCGGGCGTTCGATGCCCTCCATCGGGCGCAGGCGCAACGTCCCCGCCGCCATGAGCGCCCCTGTGTTGCCCAAGCTCACGGCCGCACAGGCCTGGCGGTCGCGCACCGCCTCGATCGCGCGCAGCATCGAGGAGTCTTTCTTCTGCCGCAGCGCCTGGATCGGCTTGTCATGCATGTGGATGACATCGCTGGCGTGCAAAATGCCCACGCGGGGATTGCCCGCAAGGCCCGCTTTGGCCACCAGCGGCTTGAGAATCGCCTGGTCGCCGACCAGCATGACGTCGCCTTGCGTGCGCTTGTCGCGCAACGCCAAAACCAGCCCCGCGACCACTTCGGAGGGCCCCAGATCGCCGCCCATGGCGTCGAGCGCCAGAGGCAGATGAGATTCGCCGGTTTGCATCATTTTAAAAAATGGTTGTGAACCTCCCCTTGCGGGCGTTGACGCGCGCGGGCGCGGGACGCCGCATCCGGACAAAAAACAAGGGGCATGACCTAGGGAGTTTCCCGCAAAAGATCATGCCCCGCAATACAGAAAAGCGGAGAAGCTTACACCTCTACGTCGAGCACCTGACGGCCGCGGTACATCCCGTTGGCGGGGTTCACGCGGTGCTGCATGCAGGCCGAACCGTCGGTCGGGTCCTTGGAAAGCTGGGGCGCCTTGAAGCGGTTGGCACCGCGACGCTTGGCGCTGCGCTGCTTGGATTGTTTGCGTTTGGGATTGGCCATGGTAGTGGAGGAAATGTCCGGCGTTGGCCCGTGGGTGGGCGGCGGCCGGGAAATGAAAGGTTGTAAAGTGTCAGATTAACGCGGCGCGATAGAGGCGTCAAGCAGTGTTTTGGGGTGTTTGAAAGAGAGGAGGGGAGGCTGACGCTTGCGGGGCGGCATTTGGGAAACGGAAGGCCTCGAGTCCACCCGCGAAAAATCTCCGCTTTTTCGCGTTCCCGCTGTAAAAATGGGCTGTGGCTGCGTTTGCGTCGGG
>JAVBTG010000018.1:0-3539 GCA_031556275.1 Opitutales bacterium | reverse complement strand
TGCTGGGTGAGGGTCACCTCCGTGATGACGACCTCCACGCGCACCTGCATGCGGGAAATGTCCATCTTGTCGATGACGCCCTTGATTTGGCGGATGTCCGCCGGGGTACCGTAGACGGCGATGGCGTTGCTGCGCTCGTCGGGCACGATGGTGACGAACTGGCTGAATTCAAACGTGTTGTTTTCCTCGCCGTACATCGTGGGGATGACTTCGGCGCGCGGGCCCGCGGCCGCGGCGGTGGAGGCGGCCGTATCGACCTTCGTGGTCTGCTTGGTCTGCTGGTTGGTGCGGGTGGCCTGGGCGGCCTGCGCGTTTTTCTGGGCCTGGGCCTGCGCCTGTTTGGCGGCTTGCTGCTGGCCTGTCACCAGCTGTTTGAGCACGTCGGCGAGTTCCTTGGCGTCGGCTTGCTGAATGTAGAAAACCTCGCTGCGCACGAGGGGGTCGATGTCCACGTCGAGCCCGCCCACGATCTGGCGCAGGATCTGGACATTTTCGGGGATGGTGATGGCCATCAGCTGGTTGGTGCGGTCGTCGGCCTCGAAGGACGTGATATTGCCCGACATGCTGCGGCGGAAAATCGTGCCCTGCAGGCGTTGCAGGCGGGCGACCAGCTCGCTGGCCTTGGCGTATTTCAAGGGGATGAAAACGACCGTGCTGTCGAAGTCGTCGGCGCGGTCGAGGCGGGCGAGCACGCGGTCCATTCGTTGGAGGTTGGTGAGCGTGTCCGTGACTAGGACGGCGCGGGCTTTTTCAAAGGGCACCATGGTGGCGGCCCCCTGCGGCATGCTGGTGAGCAGCGGCGCCAGCAGCGGGGCGGCCTCCGTCGGGGTGAGCGAGCTTAGTTTGAAGACGCGGGTGTAGAAAATTTGGCTGGGCGGCATCTTTTGGATGTCCTCGGTCATGAGAATTTCGGGCGATTGCGTGTTGATGCCGCCCGAGGGCACGGCCTTCACAAAATTGCCGTTCAGCGGCAGGATCGAGATGCCGTTGAGCGAGAGCAGGGTTTCCAGCGCCGTGATGGCGTCGCGGCGGGAGATAGTGCCGCGGCTGTTGAAGTTGATCTTCACCTGAGGAATCGTCTGCTGGGAGAGGATAATGCTGCCGGTAAGCTGCTCAATCAGCGAAAGCACTAGCGGGCCGGTTTCGTCCACAAGGATGAAGGGCCCCACTTGTTCGTCGGGGTCGATGCCGCCCACTACGGGAAGCCCTTTTGAGCCACCGTAGGGTTTTTGCTCGGGTTGCAGGCGCGGATCGGCGGGTTGTTCGGGGGTGGGGGTTGCGTACGAAACGGCGGTGGAGGCGGTAATGACATGGACATCGTCCACTTGCGAAATGACCTGGGCGTGCTGGGGTGCCGCTATCACGGTGGCCGCCTGCGCTTGGGCGGGCGGCGGCGAGATGCCGCGGCGCGGGCGCGGGCCGCGCTGTTGTTGCGGCTGGGCTTGCGTTGCGGCGGGAACCGCCGTTTCCGCGGCCGCTTGGGGCTGCGCCTGCGGGGCCTCGACGGGAGCCGCCACTTCGACGGCGGCGGTCACTTCGGGCTCGGCGACGACTTCCGCCACGGTGACTGCTTCCGGCTGCGGCTCGGTTTGCGCGTCGGGGGAAGCCTCTTGGGCGTTCAGGAGGGTTATGGCCAACGCGGAAAATGCGATGAAGCGGAGCATGGGAATTTTAGAGCACATCTAGAAAGCGTGTTTGAGTTCGAGCGACTGGATGGAAAGCTGGGCGTCGAGATAGATAGGGTCGGTCGTGTCGGGGCGCAGGGAAAAGGATTCGAGGTTTAGGTAAGGGGAGCGGCCGCGCAGTTTGTCGTCGAATTTGATGAGGTCTTGCAGTGTCGCGCGGCGGATGCGCAGCTTGACGGAGTGGACGTTAAAAATTTCCCCCGTCTGGGCGCGGGGCGCGCCGAGGTCGCCGTTGAGGCCGAGCTCGCGGATGAATCCGTCTATCTGCCCCGCCAGTTCGCCCCCGCCGTAGGAGGGTTGGGATTGCAGGCGTGACATCGCCGCCTGGATGCCCGCGTCGATCATCGGGCTTTCGTTAAACCACGCCGTCTGTTCCTTCAGGGTGGCGGCGGCCGTGCGGGCGCGATCGGAATAGGCGGCCTGCCTCTGGCGCACGTTGCCCCACCAGATGAAAGCCAGCACCCACAAAAAGGCCAAGAGCATCCACTTTTCACGGGCGGAGATGCGGTTGAAGCGGCTGTGCAGAAAGGAAATCATGCGCGGGGAGGCGTTGCGGCCGGTTGCGCGTTTTGGACGGCGGTGGCGGCTTGCGGTAGTTGCGATTCGCCGGCTTTGGGCGGGGGCAATGGCTTGAATGTCAGTTTGAGGGTAAAATCCGCCCCGCTGGCGCGTCCTTGCACGTTGGTCAGATCGACTGCCGTGAAAAGGCCGGATTTTTTGAGCGCCTCGACGAAGGTGTTGACCGCCGGGATCGAGGGGCCTTTGCCCTGCACGGTCAGCCCCATGAGGCCCTCCGTTTGCGCGTTGAGCAGGTAGAGCGCCTTGGTGGATTCGTCGGCCAGACGGATCTGGTTGAGTTTGCCCAGCATTAGGAATGGCTGCAGCTCGCTGGAGGAAGCCTGCTCTATCTTCATCAGCAGGTCTTGGTTTTGGCGGACGGCCTCGACCAGCGGCTTTTGCGTTTCGATTTTCGCGAAGCTTGCGTCCAGACGCTTGTCGGCGATTTGAAGCGACGACTGCCAAAGCAACAAAAGCACGGCGGCGGCCAGCGCCGCCACGCAGCCGTGCCAGATCAGCAGCGCCCTCGCGCGTTTTTTGCCTTCGGCGTCGAGGAACGCCCGGTCGCGCAAATCGGCCTGCCAGAGCAGTTTTTCGTGCGCGCGCGGCCAGCGGATCCGCGTTGCGCAGGGGTCGGCCTGCTCGTCTTTAAAATGTTTTAACTCGAAAGCCAGGCCGCCCGATGGGGTCGCATGCGCGGAAGGTTCGGCGTAGAGGCCCTCCAAGGCCTCCCCCATGCTGTTCAGGCGCTTGTCTTCCAGCAGTTGCGCGCGCTTGGCGAAGGCCGCTTGAAGGGTTGGGGCGGGCAATGGTTCGACGACGATCTGGGAGGGCCACAGGGTGTTTTCCGAAAACCCGAGGCAGGTGAGTGTGTTTTCCTCCCACAAGAAGATCCGACGGGCTTTGCCCGTTTGGAGGGCGCAGGCCCCAATCAGGGCGGGAAGCACATAGTAGGCCCTGTTTTCCAAGGCCACGGCCTCGCGTGCGAGCCTGTCTTTGCAGGCGGCGACGATCCACAGGGAGCTTTGTTTGGGCGCGTCGAGCCAGCCCCAAGCCAGCTGCTCCGGCGGGAAGGGCGAAAGGCCCTCGAGCGAAAGCTCCGCGAAGGCGCGCACGTCCGCGGCCCTGACCGTCCCTTCCGGCTTGGATTCCCGGTGCAGGAAGCAGTAACCCGTGGGGACAAGCGTAACAGGACAGGAACCATCCAGTTTTTTGAACTTAAAAAGTGAACGACCGACGGGCACGGCAGAAAAGGGGGGATTGGGAAAGTTAAAAGGCGTCTTTCGGATGTGCTCT
>JAVBTG010000215.1:0-6212 GCA_031556275.1 Opitutales bacterium | reverse complement strand
TCTATGTACGTTTTATGTTTGTGTCGTTCGTTTTTTAGAGAAATTAAAAATATTCACGGATAGGAAATAGGCCTGGACTAAGAGAAAAATCGCGAATACAAACAGGAAGTAGGCAATGGCGAGAATACCTGATTTTTCACTGAAAACCGGCAGATTTTTTTCGAAAAACGAAATTAAGAAAAAGACGATGTATATCGCCCACATGGTCGCGGCCGTCAGCTTGCAAAACAGATTTTTTCTGGTGATAAGGAATCCGAATATCGGCCAGGATGTAAAAATTATAAAAAAAACGGTGAGACCGTCTCCCAGCGCGGAGCCGGGCATGATCCCAAGCATATTTCCCAATTTGTGTTCGGCCGCGCCGAAAAACACGCCCAAAGAACTATGTAGTGCCTCGTTCTGAAAAAATATGTCTATGGCTAGCAGAATGAAAAAGAACACAGGATACGAACAAGAAACCGCCAAAATCCCGTCCTTGGAATACAAGTAAGTCAGAATCTTTTTCATGGGTCTAGTGGCGTTAATTTTGCCGGAAACACGGCGCGTTTCCCGTCCCCGAGGAAAAAATGCCCTCTGCGGGCCCTCGAGTCAAAGGCATAATCTCCCTCTCGTAAGGCCGTCATGGCTGGAATAATCCATTGACCGCGAAAAAGCCGCTGGCTATAATTTTCCTTTCCTTTCATTTTCAACCAGCAATACGCATACCATCGTGAAGCACACCGTCGAAAACATTTCCGACACCCGAAAAACCGTGACCGTCTCCGTGACGGCTGAAGAAACCGCCCAGTTGGGCAAGGAGGTGCTCGCCGCGTTCTCGCGTCAGGCCAATCTTCCCGGCTTCCGCCCCGGAAAAGCCCCGGTTGACATGGTGCAAAAGCGCTACGCCAAGGATATCGCCGACGAGCTGAACTCCCGCGTCACCAGCAAGGCCTACGACTATATGGTCAAGGAATCGAAGCTGGACGTCTACTCTTTGATCAACGTTGACGGTGCCGCCTTCACGGCGGGCAACGCGGGCGACGTCAAGCTCACGGTCGACGTGCGCCCCGAGTTTGCGCTGCCCGAGTACAAGGGGATCGAAGTGAGCTCCCAGAGCGAGGACGTCGCCGACGACGAGGTCGAAAAGGCCATTTCCGAAATCCGCAACCAGCGCGCCGAGTACAAACCCGTCGAGCGCGCGGCCAAGGCGGGCGACTACGTGCGCCTCTCCTACGAGGGCAAGGTCGACGGCAAGCTCGTTTCCGAAATCGCGCCCGACCGCCCGATTTTGGGCACCCAGTCCTCCACGTGGGAGGAAGCCGCGGCGCCCGAGGGCGTGCCCGGCGTGCGCGCGGTGGTCGACGGCATCGTCGGCATGAAAGCCGGCGACAAAAAGGCCGTCTCCGAGACCTTTGCCAAGGATTTTGACGTCAAGGAACTCGCGGGCAAGACTGCGCAGTACGACGTCGAGGTCAAGGAAGTGCGCGAAAAGGTGCTTCCCGCAATGGACGAGGCCTTCCTCAAGAGCATGGGCGCGGACAGCGCCGAGAAACTCAACGAGATCGTCAAAAAGGATATCGCCAACGGCAAGGCCCAGAAAAACCGCCAAGCCAAGCGCGAGCAGGTGATCGAGGCCCTGCAGGCCAAGGTCGACTTCGCCCTCCCCGAAAGCGCCGTCGAGAGCGAGACGCAGGACATCCTGCGCAACTTCATGGAAGACCAGATGCGCCACGGCGTGAAGGAGGAGGAATTTGAACAGCGCAAGGAGGAGCTCTTTGCCCAAGCCACCGAGGCCGCCAAAAAGCGCGTGAAGCTCAACCTCATCCTCGCCGCCATCGCCCAGAAAGAGGGTGTGAAGGTCGAGAACGCCGACATCCAGCAGCGCATCATCCAAGAGGCGATCATGACCCGCCAGAAGCCCGAGGCCATCGTGAAGGCCCTGCAGGCCGACCGTTCGCTCTTGGCCAACCTCCAGCGCTCGCTCCTGCTCGCCAAGACCTTGGAGTTGGTGATCGACCAGTCGGCCGCCAAGGCCGCCTAAGGTTGAGGGGGTGTGTTTTCAAATTTCACACGGCGTCTGCTTGATCGGATTTTGGTTCTTTTTTCGTTTCCTCACCTCGACAATACGCACATTGCCTCGGCTCGAAAGCCGAAAAAATAACTCAAAACCGCCCTTCGCATCCACCATCTGAAATTTGAAAACACACCCCTAGGCACTTTCCCCGGCGGCGGGTGTCTCCCATCACATGCAACAAACGCCTCTCAACATGAGCTATTATCCTGTTCCCAGTGTGGTTGAACGCGACGGGCGCACCGAGCGTTCGTGGGACATCTACAGCCGCCTGCTGAAAGACCGCATCGTCTTCATCGGCACGCCGATCGACGACTTTGTGGCCAACGCCGTCATCGCGCAACTGCTTTTCCTCCAGATGGAGGACTCCAAAAAGGACGTGCACTTGTACATCAATTCCCCGGGCGGTTCCGTCACGGCGGGGATGGCCATTTACGACACGATGAACTTTTTGCACTGCGACGTCGTCACCTACTGCGTCGGCATGGCCGCGAGCATGGCGTGCGTCTTGATGAGCGCGGGCACCAAGGGCAAGCGTTTCGCCCTGCCGCACAGCCGCCTGATGATCCACCAGCCGACGGGAGGGGCCACGGGGCAGACGTCCGACATCTCCATCGCCGCGAAGGAAATCCTGCGCTGGCGCGGCACGATCAACGAGGTGCTGTCCAAGCACAGCGGCAAGACCCCGGCGCAGATCGAAAAGGATTCCGACCGCGACTATTTCATGACCGCCTACGAGGCGCGCGACTACGGCTTGGTCGACCAAGTGCTCGAACCGCGCGCGGGCAAATAAAATAGTTTTTTTCATGTCCGAAGATTCCCCCGAGCAGACGTGTTCGTTTTGCGGCCGTCCCGCCAGCAAGGCCAAGAAATTCATCAGCGGCCCCAACGGCGTGTGCATCTGCGACGCGTGCGTGGACATCTGCCGCAACGTGATCGAGCGGGAATCCCCGTCGGACGACGCGGAGCAGGACGCGCCCGAAAAGCCCTTTTTTAAACTGGCCAAACCCGTTGAAATCCGCGAGAGCCTCGACCAGTATGTGATCGGGCAGGAGCACCCCAAAAAGGTGCTCTCCGTCGCCGTCTACAACCATTACAAGCGCCTTGCCCTTGAGCTTCAGCAGGACGGCCAGCAAACGGACGGCCTCGTCGCCGTGGACGACGACGTGGAGGTTGAAAAAAGCAACATCCTCATGATCGGCCCCACGGGCAGCGGCAAGACGCTTCTGGCCCGCACCTTGGCTCGCCTCTTGGATGTCCCCTTCGCCATTTCCGACGCCACGACGCTCACGGAGGCCGGCTACGTCGGCGAGGACGTCGAGAACATCATTTTGCGCCTCGTGCAGGCCGCCAACTACGACATCAAGCGCGCCCAGTGCGGCATCATCTACGTCGACGAGATCGACAAGATCGCCCGCAAGACCGAGAACGTCTCCATCACGCGCGACGTGTCGGGGGAGGGCGTGCAGCAGGCGCTGTTGAAGATCATCGAGGGAACCGTGTGCAACGTGCCCCCCAAAGGCGGCCGCAAGCACCCCGAGATGGAGTATTTGAAGGTGGACACCTCGAACATCCTCGTCATCTGCGGCGGGGCCTTCGTGGGGCTGGACAAAATCATCCGCGAGCGCGCCGACAACAAGGTGCTGGGCTTCGGCGGCCCGCAGGACGGCGGCAAGGACGGCAAGGAAGCCTCCCTGCGCGACGTCGAGCCGGAAGACTTGGTGAAGTTCGGCCTGATTCCCGAATTCGTGGGACGTCTGCCCGTGCTCACCGTGCTGGAGCCGCTTTCGCGCTCCGACTTGGTTCACATCCTGACGGCCCCGAAAAACGCGCTGATCAAGCAGTACGTAAAACTCTTCGCGATGGAGGGCGTGGCGCTGGAAGTGACGCCCGAGGCCGTCGACGCCATCGCCGAAAAGGCGATGAAACTCAAGACGGGCGCGCGCGCCCTGCGCGCCATCATGGAGGGCCTGATGCTCGACATCATGTACGACCTGCCGCAGCAAAACGGCATTCGCAAAGTCATCCTCACGGCCGACGCCGTCAAAGGCAAATCAGCTCCCACGTTAGAGCGTGCTTAATTCCGTTCACAAAAAAGACCGCCGATAACGGCGGTCTTTTTTTTGTGGACGCATGCCAACCTACCAGTTGCCGCGCTCGCCCTTTTTCAGGGACGCCACGAACGCCGTGAGCAAGCGCACCGTCGCCTCCACGTCGTCCAAGCTGATGAGTTCCCCCGGCGTGTGCATATAGCGCAGGGGAATGGAGACTAGTCCCGTCGCTACGCCGCCGCGCGCCATCTGGATGACGCGGGCGTCCGTGCCTGTCGGATGCGGGTCGGCCTCCAGCTGGTAGGGAATTTTTTCCTTTTTGGCAACCGCCAGCAATCGGTCAAAAACAATCGGGTTGATGTTGGGTCCGCGCGTGATGATCGGTCCCGCGCCGAGCTTCGTCTGCCCGTGCTTGCGCGGGTCGCAGTCGGGATGGTCGGTGGCGTGCCCCACGTCGACGGCGACGGCGATGTCCGGTTTCACGGCGTAGCTGGAGGTCAGGGCCCCGCGCGTGCCGATTTCCTCCTGCGTCGTGGCCACGCTGACAAGGCGCGCGGCGATTTTTTTATTCGCCAGTCGCAGCAACGTTTCCATGACGACGTAGCAACCCGCCTTGTCATCGCACGCGCGCCCCGCGCACAGGCCGTTGAGCAAAAGTTCGGGCGGCTGGTTGGAGAGGACGGGGTCGCCGATGCGCACGCGCGCCTCGGCCTCCTTCTGGGTCTTGGCGCCGATATCTATCCACATCTCGTGCGTTTCGGGCACGCGCTTGCGGTCCTCGGGCGTCATCAGGTGGACGGCCCGCTTGCCGGTGACGCCGTTGAGCGGGCCATCCTGCGTCAGCACGACGACGCGCCTGCCGGAAATCATCGTCTTGTCGTGGCCTCCCAAGGTGTCGAAATAGATAAAGCCGTTTTTGTCGATGTAGGAGACGATCAGTCCCAGTTCGTCCATGTGCCCGGCCAGCATGACAACAGGGTCGCCGCCGGGGTTCAGCGTCGCGATGCGGTTGCCCAAAGGGTCGGTCTCATAGCGGTCGGCCGTCTGCTTCACGGCCCTGTCGATGACGGCCTGCGCCTCGTACTCCGCGCCGGTGGGCGAGCGCGCCTCAAGCAGGGCCTTTAAAAAAGGAGGAATTTCCTGAGCCTTCGTCTTTTTGGTCATAATTTTACAATTTAGGCCGTATCCCCCAATTACGCAAGCCGCCTGAATCTTCCTGAAGCGCGTTTTACTTTTGAAAAAGACCTTTAATACGTCTAGGCTAGATGCGTGATCATTTTTCCCGCCATCGACATCAAGGAAGGCCGCTGCGTGCGGCTGCTTCAGGGCCGCGCCGACGCGCAGACCGTCTACCACCGCAACCCCGTCGCCCCGGCGATCGAGTTCGCCGCCGAAGGCGCGCAGTGGGTGCACGTCGTCGATCTGGACGGGGCCTTTGAGGGCGTGCCGAAAAATCTCGAAGCCGTCAAAAAAATCATAATGACGGGCTTAAAGGTCGAGCTCGGCGGAGGCATGCGCACCGAAAAGGCGGTCGAGGAGGCTTTTGAGGCGGGGGTATCGCGCGCGGTCATCGGCACCAAAGCCTGCGAGCATCCGGAAATTTTGAAAAACTTGGTGAAACGCCACGGCGGCGAACGCATCGCGGTGGGCATCGACGCCAAGGACGGCCAAGTGGCCCTGCGCGGCTGGGTGGAAACTTCCGGCATGGACGCCTTGGAATTGGCCAAGCGCGTGGCGGACTACGGGGTGGGCGCCATCATCTACACCGACATCGCGACGGACGGCATGCTCACGGGCCCCAATATCGCCGCGCAGACTGCCATGCTCGAGGCCGTCCCGCACTGCCAAGTCGTGGCCTCCGGCGGTATCTCCTGCATGGAAGACCTCGTTCGCCTTGAAGCGCTTTCCAAGACGCACACAAACCTTCAGGGCGTCATCGTCGGCAAGGCCATTTACGAAAAGAAAGTTAGTCTTTCCGAGGTGCTGGCGCGTTTCGCTTGAGCAGCGGCTTGGGGGCCTTTCGGGGACGGACGGTGCGCGCCTCAAGGCGCGCCCACTGGATGCCGACGAAGAAGACAATCCACCAGCTCACCAAAACGGCGGGCGACTGG
>JAVBTG010000210.1:0-20787 GCA_031556275.1 Opitutales bacterium | reverse complement strand
GAGTTTCGTGTCCCACTTGAGGATGGTGTCGGGAATCGTGCCGCCCATCTCGTAGAGGCGGCGCTTGTCCATCAGCAAGTCGCCACGCTTCGAGGCGTTCAGCGAAAAGATGTCCTGCAAAATGATGGCCTCCTCGGGGCACACTTCCTGGCACAGCCCGCAGTAGATGCAGCGCAGCATGTTGATCTCAAACGCCTGCGGTGCCTTTTCGACATGGGCGTGGGCCGGGTTTTGCACTTTGCCGGGAGTGATGCGGATCGCCTTCGGGGGGCAGACAAACTCACACATCTGGCAGGAGACGCATTTTTCTCGGCCGTGCTGGTCGCACACCAAGGTCGGCGCGCCGCGGTAGCGCGGGGGAAGCGTCGGACGCTGCTCGGGGTATTCGAGCGTGACCCACGGGCGGAACAGGCGGCGCAATGTTATCTTCAGACCGCCCAGAATCTGCGGCAGGTAGGTTTTCTCGGCCCAGCTGAGGGGCTTGCGTTCGAGGACTTTGGCCATGACGAAGAAAGGTTAGCGGGTAAATTTGTCGATCAAGGGAATGATCAGCGCGTAGGCGACGAGGTTGACAACGGCCAGCGGCACGAGCGAGCCCCAGCCGATCTTCATCACCTGGTCGTAGCGAAAGCGCGGGAGCGTCCAGCGCATCCACAGGAAGAAGAAAATGACGCCGAACGTTTTGAGCGTGAACCACACGACCGTGCAGAAGGAGCCGAAGAAGTTTTCCGGCCACGGCGTGTCGAGGAACGGCAAAAAATTCCAGCCGCCCAAAAACAGCAGGACGAACAGCGCGGAGCCGATCACGAGGTTGATGTATTCCGCAAAGTAGAACAGGCCGAATTTGAACGCGCCGTATTCGGTGGAGGCGCCGCTGACCAGATCGGTTTCGGACTCGATCATGTCAAAGGGCAGACGGCCCGTCTCCGCGAAAAGCGCGACCATGAAGACGAGCGCCGCGACGGGCTGCCAGATGACGTTCCACAGGCCCGACTGCGACTGGACGATCGAGAGCATGTTGAGACCGCCGAGCGTGCCGGGGGCCGCCGCCCACATGATGACCGGCAAGACCGCCAGGCCCATCGCCAACTCGTAGGAGATGAGCTGCGCGCCCGCGCGCACGCTGGCCATGTAGGAGAATTTGTTGTTGGAAGCCCAGCCGCCCAGGACGGAGCCGTAGAGTCCGAGCGAAGCGATCGCCATCACCAAGAGCAGGCCGACGTCGACGTTGGCGATCGCCAGCGGGCGCAGCTGCAAGACGCCGTCGCCCACGTCCTTCCACCACACGCCGAACGGCAGCATGGAGATGACGATGACGGGCGGGATCAGCGCCAGCATCGGCGCGAGGATGTAGTAGAAAATGTGGGTGTGGCGCGGCGTCGGCTCTTCCTTGAAAAGGAATTTCGCGCCGTCGGCCACGAGTTGGAACACGCCCAAACGTGTGAGAAAAGGCCCTATGACCGGTATGCACGAGATCAGCGGAATGGCGGCGCGGTTGGGCCCCGGGCGTTCCTGAATCCAGCTGGCCACCTTGCGCTCGGCCAAGACGGTGTAGCCCGCCACCCCCATGATGACGCAGAGCACGACCCCCGCGAACACGAGGTCGAGCACCAGTTCTATAATCAAATCCCAGTTCATGAAAAGAAATTCTTATGCGTTAGGGGTGAAGTGCAAGTGCGCCGTTTCGACGAAAGGCAGTTTGGCGAATGCTCCCGCCTCCACGACGCGGCCTTCGGGCGGCAGGGTTTCGTAGGACATGCCCGCCAATGCCGGGATCTCGCGGGCCATCTCGTTCCAGACGGAGGCAATCGAGGGCGCGACACCCTTTTGCGAGGTGACAAAGTCGATGATCGAGGCCAAGACCGTCAGGTCGTTTTGCACGCCGGGGGCCGGGGGGATCGCCTGTGTGAATTTTTGCGCGCGCCACTGGCAGTTGACGAAGGTGCCCGCTTTTTCGTAGACGGTGGGCACGGGTATCAGCACGTTGGAATGCTCCGCGAAGGCGGGCACGTGCGAGCCGAGGTAGATGAGGTTCACCTTTTCCAAAAGCGCGGCGGGCAGGCCCGCGGCCTTCAAGTCCTCGCGCACGCACAAAAGGGTTTTGATCTTACCGGAGTCGATGTCCTTGGCGAGCGATTCCATGCCGGGTGTCGGGATCTCCGCCGTCAGGCCCGTGAGGAGCGCCCCGCGCAGGTTCGGGGTCTTGTCTTCGGCGATGAGCAGACCGTCGCCCTCGCCTGTGTGGGGTACCATGTGGACTTCGCCGTTCACGGTTTTGGCCAGGCGCTTCAACAGGAACATTTCCTCAAGCGTCGCGTGCGACGAGGCGACGAAGGCCGCGTTGCCTTGCTTGAGCAGGGCCGCCACGCGCGAAAGCGTCTCGTGCGCGTCCATCGGGTGGCCTCCGACTTGCGGCTGCTTCAGGCGGTTATCCGCCTCGCCTTCCTTGTAAAGCATGCGGCCGCTGTCGGGCATCCACGTGTCGTTCACCGCGTCGTTACGGCGCGGCGTGATACGGTAGATGCGGCCCTCGCGGCTCCACACCTTGACGTTGACGCCCGCGCTGCTCTCGACGCTGATGCCGTCCGCCGCCTTCAAAAACCACACGCGCATCTGGAAGCGGAAATCCTTGCTCGTGAGCGCGCCCACCGGGCAGATGTCCACGGTGTTGAGCGAGTAGTTGTGGTCAAAGCGTTTGCCCGGGTGACACGACAATGTGGCGTGGCTGCCGCGCTCGGTGAAGCCGAGGCAGGGTTCCTTTATGATCTCGTTGCAAAAACGGATGCAGCGGCCGCACAGGATGCAGCGCTCGTCGTCGAGGATGATGCGCTCCCCTATGTCTACATGCTTGGGCTTGGCGGTCTTGTGCTCGACGAAGCGGCTGTAGTTGCGGCCATATTCGGAGGAATACTCCTGCAGGCGGCATTCGCCCGCCTTGTCGCAGATCGGGCAGTCGAGCGGGTGGTTCGCCAACAAAAATTCGGTGACGCCCTCGCGGCAGTCTTTCACCTGCGGGGTCTGCGTGCGCACGTGCAGGCCGGGCGACACCTGGGTGGCGCAGCCGATCGCGGGCTTGGGAGCCCAGCCGATTTTGGGCTGGCCGTTTTCGTCGAGGATCGGCTCGCCCGTCGCGCGGTCGCGCATGGGCATGCCCGTCTCGACCAGGCACATGCGGCAGTTGCCCGCCACGCTCAGCTTCTCGTGATAGCAGTAGTGCGGGATTTCCTTGCCCAGCAGCTTCGCCGCCTCCACCAGATTCAGCCCGGCGGGCACGGATACCTCCTGCCCGTCGTAATTGATGGTGACCTGGTTCGGTTGTGCAGTCTCGCTCATCGGAAAAAAAGTGAAAGTTTAGAAAATTAGAGACCAGGGCTGTTTCGGCGGCAGGGGCTTGCCCGCCAGCTGCGCCTCGATCTTGGCGGTGTACTCGTCGCGGAATTTGGCGACGGAGCTTTGCACCGGCCACGACATGGCGTCGCCCAAGGCGCACACCGTGCGGCCGCACACTTGGTCGGCCAGGGATTTGATAAGGTCGATGTCTTCCAGACGGCCCTCCCCCGCGCACACGCGCCGGGTCACCTTGCTGATCCACAGCGAACCGTTACGGCAGGGCGTGCACTGGCCGCAGCTCTCGTGCGCGAAGAAGGCGTTGATGTTGGCCATCAGCTCCACCATGTCGACGGAGTCGTCCATCACGATCATGCCCGCCGAGCCGAGGCTCGTGCCGCAGGCCATCAGGCCCGGGGCCGACAGCGGGATGTCCTCGACGCCGATTTCCCTCTCGGAACCGTCGGCCTCCTTGATCTTGAATTTTTCGCCGAAGCGCAGGATTTTGGTGGAGACGCCGCCGGGGATCACCGCCTTGAATTTGCGGCCGGGCAGCGGCCCGCCGCACAGGTCGTTGAGCAGTTGGCCGATCGTGGCCTTGCCGGATTCGAGCTCGTAATAGCCGGGTTTTTGCACCATCCCGCTCACGCCCCACACGTGCGTACCCGTGTCGGCGGGCACTCCTATTTTGGCGTATTCCTTGCCGCCCATCTCGACGATGTAGCGCACCGTCGTCAAGGTCTCGATGTTGTTGACGATCGTCGGGCACTGGTAGAGGCCGAGGACTGCCGGAAAGAAGGGGGGTTTGATGCGCGGGTAGCCGCGCTTGCCTTCCAAAGATTCGATCAGCCCTGTTTCCTCGCCGCAGACGTAGGCGCCGCCGCCGCGACTGACCACAATGTCGCAGGAGTAGCCGCTGCCGCAGATATTATCGCCGAGGAAGCCCTTCGCGCGGGCTTCCTCGATCGCCTGCATGAGCATTTTCGCGCCCTTGGGAAATTCGCCGCGGATGTAGATGAACGCCTGTTTCGCCTGGACGGCGTAGGCGGAAATCATAATGCCCTCGATCGCCGAATGGGGGTCTTTGTGGATGATCTGGCGGTCCTTGAATGTGCCCGGCTCCGACTCGTCGGCGTTGGCGATGAGGTAGACGGGCTTCGTGTTTTTCGGGCTGATGAAGCGCCATTTGACGCCGCAGGGGAAGCCAGCGCCGCCGCGGCCCTTCAGGCCGGAATCCACCACCTCCTGCGTGATGTCGGCCGGCGGACGCTTTACCGCCGCCTGCAAGGTGGCATAGCCGCCGTTGCGCAGGTAGCAGTCGATGTCGGGGGTGTAGCCCGGCTCGTCGATGTGGCGAAATACGATTTTGCGTTCCTGAACGGACATGGCGAAAGGCGAAAGAAAAAAGGGGTTGGTTACTGCCTGGCTTGGGCGCGGAGCTTGTCGGCGAAAGCCTCGGCGGACTCGGGGGTGACGTTTTCGTGCAGCTCGTCGTTCACCATCACGGCCGGGGCGCTGCCGCAGGCCGCCAAGCACTCGACGTACTCGACCTCGAACTCGCCGTCCTGGCTCTGACCGCACTGGCAGCCGAGCTTTTCCGCCAACGTGTCGTGCACCGCGTGCGAGCCGCGCATGGCGCAGGAAAGCGTGCGGCACACCTTCACGTGTTGGCGCGGCAGCGGTTTTTTGCGGAACATCGGGTAGAAGGTGATGACGCCCTCGACGTCGATCGGGGCCACCTCTAGCTTTTGGGCTACCCATTGGAGCGACGCATCGTCGATGCAACCTTGGTCTTCCTGGATGGCGTGCAGCACCATCATCATCGCGCTGCGCTTTTCGGGATAGCGCGGAATGAGGGCGTCGATGGCTTCGATCGTTTCGGATTTGAGATTCATCGCGGAAATAAAAAAAACGGTTTTTAACGGTCGCACTCGCCCATGATGAAGTCGAGGCTGCCGAGGATCACGGTCATGTCCGGGAACAGGTGGCCCGGGGCGATTTTTGGCAGGATGCTCAGTGACGAGAAGCTCGGGCCGCGCACGCGCAGGCGGTAGGGCACCCCCCCGCCCTTCGACACCACGAAAAAGCCCAATGCGCCCTTCGGGTTTTCGGCCTCGAAATAGGCCTCGCCCGCCGGCATCTGCGGGCCCTGCGTCGTGAGCATGAAGTTTTGGATGAGCGACTCCATAGAGGTCAGCACCTCGCGCTTGCGCGGGGCGAAAATCTTTTTTGCCTCCTCGTTGTACCACAGGCCCTCCGGCATCGTGTCGATCACCTGCCGCAGGATCGCGACGGATTGGCGCATTTCCTCGAGGCGGATGAGATAGCGGTCGTAGCAGTCGCCCTTCGTGCCGATGGGGACTTCAAAGTTGTATTTTTCGTAGCCGCTGTAGGGGTTGTCGCGGCGCAGGTCGGTGTCGACACCGCTCGCGCGCAGGTTCGCGCCCGACAGGCCGTAGGCCAAGGCGTCCTCGCGGGAGATCGTGCCCACGCCCTCGGTGCGGTCGACGAAAATCTTGTTGCGCGTGAGCAGCTTGTCGATCTCGTCGATGTCGAACAAGGTGTCGTTGAGCGCCTTGCTCACGTGGCCCAAAAAGCCTTCCGGAATGTCGCGGGCGACACCGCCGATACGGGTGTAAGAGGTCGTCAAACGCGCGCCCGTCAGCGCCTCGATGAGCGAGAGGATTTTTTCGCGCAAGGTGTAGGCGTACATGAACACCGTCAGCGCGCCCGCGTCCATGCCGTACACGCCGACGCCCACCAAGTGGGACGCCAGACGCGCCAGTTCGCACGCCAGCACGCGGATCGCCTGGCAGCGCTCGGGGACTTCGAGCCCCGCGAGCTTTTCGATCGCGATCGCGTAGGCGACGTTGTTGGCCGGGGACGCGATGTAGTCCAGACGGTCCGTGTAGGGGACGAACTGGTTGTAGGTGAAATTCTCCGCGATCTTCTCCGAGCCGCGGTGGAGGTAGCCGAGCACCGGGTCGCACTTGGTGATGGTGTCGCCGTCGAGCTCCATGACGAGGCGCAAGACACCGTGCGTCATCGGGTGCGAGGGGCCCGCGTTGAGGATCATGCGGTCGCCCGAAAGTTCGCTCTCGGCCTCGGCGCTGCGCAGCGCGACGTCGCCGAGGGTCATTTCTTTTTTGGTCAAAGCCATGTCGAAAAAAGTGTTAGGGATGCGCGGGGGCGGTTCAGGGCTTGAGGCGTTTTTCGCTCCAAGACTGGTCGAGGCCGGAGGGTTCGCGGTCGCTCATGTGGGCGGGGCCGACTTGGGCGATGAACGGGCCGCCCTGCTCGGGAGCGGGCAGCACCTTCGCCTTGGTTTCCTCGGCGATGTCGGGCGCGGGGAGTTCCGTCTCGAGGCCCGCCAGCGGGAATTCCTTGCGCAGGGGGTGGTACGGGTATTTGTCCCACATCAGGATGCGGCGCAGGTCTTTGTGGCCGTCGAAACGGATGCCGTACATGTCGAACGTCTCGCGCTCGTGCCAGTCGGCGCTGGGGTAGAGACCCGTCAGCGAGGGGATCGACGGATTGTCGTCGCCCTGACAGTCGGCGTAGACGCAAAAATAGCTTTTGTGGGAAAGCGAATGAAAATGGTAATACACCCCGAAGCGCGGGAGCTCGCCCAGCCAGTCCACGCCGCTGACGCAGGTGAGGATCTCGAAGCCGTACTCGTCGCGCAGGGCCTTGGCGACCTCCAACAGCTTGGACGCGGGAACCGTGACGGCGCTGTCCTTGGAAATCGGGCGCGGGGTGACCCCTTCAAAACGCGCGCACAAAGCGTCGGCGACGGGGGTTTCGGTGGCGGTGCTCATTGTCTGAAAAATATTGTTAAAGAACGGGTTATTTAACCTCGACAGGCTTGCCGCGCCAGAGGTTGCGCAGGGACTTTTCCTGGCGGATTTTTTCCTGAAGGGCCATCATGCCGTCGATAAAAGCTTCGGGGCGCGTCGGGCAGCCGCTGATGTAGATGTCGACCGGGACGATGCGGTCCACCCCCTGCAAGGTGGAATAGGAGCGGTACATGCCGCCCGTCGAGGCGCACGCGCCCATCGCGACCACCCACTTGGGGGCGGCCATTTGGTCGTAGATGCGGCGGACGATTTCCGCCTGCTTGTAGGTGACCGTGCCGGAAACCACGAGGCAGTCGGCCTGGCGGGGGGCGAAACGCATGACCTCCATGCCGAAACGCGCGATGTCGAAGCGCGAACCGCCCACGGCCATCAGCTCGATCGCGCAGCAGGCAAGACCCATGGGCTGCGGCCACACGGAGTTCGAGCGCACCCAGTTGATGATGGCGTCTGCCTTGGTCGTAAAGAAATTGCCTTCGGTCTTGGGATCGAAATCAACGGTGTTTTCGGTGGCGGACATAAAAGGGAGGGAGAGAAAAAAGTGCAGACGGGCCGATCCGGCGAGGAACGGTGAATCCCTTTAGATTAATAAAGCGGGGGTTGGGGTGGCAAGCGGGGAATTTTGCCTGCGAGCGGCAAGGCGGGATGGTTTTAAAAGGTTTGTTTTTAAGAAAAGCAACTTTTGGGGTGTTAAAAATGTTCCCATTTGCGTTGGCGCGGAGGTTGGCGGTAATGTGGACCATATATGCCGCCTGACGCCGTGATCTCTCCTGCCTCGCCCCGTGTCGCCGTTGTCGGCGGGGGGGCAGCCGGGTATTTTGCGGCGATCGCGTGCAAACGGGAGAACCCGGAGTGCGCGGTTGTCGTTTATGAACGCAACGAGCGGGGGTTGAGAAAGGTTTTGGCTTCGGGCGGGGGGCGGTGCAATCTGACCCACGCGTGTTTTGAGCCGGAGGAATTGATAAAGGCTTATCCGCGCGGGACGCGGGAGTTGTTGGGACCCTTTCACGCCTTCGGGCCGAGGCAAACGATGGAGTGGTTTGCCGAGGAAGACGTGCCGCTGAAGGCGGAGGCGGACGGGCGGGTGTTTCCCGCGAGCGACCGTTCCGGCTCTGTTGCCCGGTGCCTTGAAGAAGCCGCGCGCGCGTGCGGGGTGCGCGTGCGCACGCATATGGCGTTGAGCGAGATCGCGGCCCAGCAAGGGGGCGGGTTTAAACTTTGGTTTAACAAGGGGGAATTTACCGAAGTGGCGGACGCAGTGTTGCTGGCCTGCGGCGGGATGCGCGACGCGTCGGATATTCGGCGGATAACGGAGTCGCTCGGGCATGCGGTCGAGGCGCCCCTGCCCTCGCTGTTCACTTTTAAATGCCAAGACGCGCGGCTGCGCAATCTCGCGGGATTAAGCGTGCCGCAGGCGCGCGTTTGGATCGACGGGCAAAAAGAGGCGCAGACGGGGGCGCTATTGATCACCCATCGCGGGTTCAGCGGGCCCGCGGCGTTGCGGTTATCGGCTTGGAAGGCGAAGGAGCTTTTCGAAAAGCAATACCGCTTCGGGCTGCGCATTGCGTGGGCCGGGCAATGGACGGAAGCGACGATCGGCCCGCAGCTCGAAAACGTGCGGCGGCAGTTTCCCAAGCGGCACATCGCCGCGCATTCGCCGTTTGAAGCGTTGCCGCAGCGGTTGTGGGAGCGGCTGACGATCGCGGCGGGCATTGCCCCCGACGCCGTCTGGAACACGCTTTCGCGCGAAAAGACGCAGGCGCTGGCGCGGGAATTGTGCGCGGGGTTGTTTGAAGTCACGGGGCGGGCGCAAAACGCGGACGAGTTTGTCACCTGCGGCGGGGTGCGGCTGAAAGAAGTGCATTTTAAGACCATGCAGTCGCGCATCGTCGAAGGGTTGCATTTTGCGGGGGAGATCCTCGACATGGACGCCGTGACAGGCGGCTACAACTTGCAGGCCGCGTGGACGACCGGATGGTTGGCCGGGAAAGCGATGGCGCAAACGCCCTTCCATCCCGGGCTGTGTTAAGGTATATAGAATAGGTCTTCAGTTATGAGATTTTTTCTGTCTGTTTTCTTAATGGGTCTGCTGTCCGCTCTGGGGTGTCTCGGGGCGCAGACGCCCGTGCAGATGGAGCTGGTGTGCCTTGAACGCGCACCTGTTGCCGGAGGGGTGATGCGGGCGGCGTTGAAATTCCGGATGGAATCCGGGTGGCACATTTATTCGGACAAGGCAGGCGATGTCGGCGCGCCGCCGGTGGTGGCGTGGGAGCTGCCGCAGGGGTGGACGGCCGAGCCCTTGCAGTTTCCGCCTGCGGAGCGGTTCGAGACGTTCGGGCTTGTGAGTTATGGGTATGAGGGCACCGTTTATATCCCTGTCGCGTTTGTGCTCGCCGAAGGCGCACGGGTGAACGCGCCGCAGACGGTGCGCGTGAAGGCTGACGTGTTGGCGTGCGCCGAGGAGTGCGTGCCTGTGTTGCTTGCCGCCGAGCTGACGTTTCCGCAGACAGTTGCGGCGGAGGATGTGGAGGCGTTGCAGGACGCGTGGGCGATTTCCGCCCCCGCGCCCGTGATGACGGACGCGTCGTGGGCGTGGCTGTTTTTTTCGGCGATTTTGGGCGGGTTGATTTTGAACGTGATGCCATGCGTGTTTCCGGTCATCGGGCTGAAAGTGATGGGGTTTGTCCAACAGGCGGGCGGAACGGCCAAGCACGCGTGGAAGCAGGGATTGGCCTTTGCTTTTGGGGTGCTGGTTTCGCTTTGGATACTGGCGGCGGTGCTGTTGCTGCTGCGTTCGGGCGGGACACAGTTGGGATGGGGGTTTCAACTCCAGTCGAGCGGGTTCACTTTCTTGCTCACGGTTCTTTTCTTCACCTTCGGGTTGAGCCTGATGGGAGTCTTTGAAATCGGCGAGCGCGCGACGGGGGCGGGGGCGTCTTTGATGCGCAAGGAAGGTTTTTGGGGCGCGTTTTTCTCCGGGGTGTTGGCGGTCGTGGTGGCCACGCCCTGCTCCGCCCCGTTCTTCGCGCCCGTCATCGGGGCCGCCCTCGCGATGCCCGCCGTCGGGTCGCTGGCGCTGTTCACGGGGGTCGGAATCGGGCTGGCGCTGCCTTACTTTGTGTTGTGCTTGTTTCCCGCGTTGCTCAATAAAATGCCCAAACCCGGGCCGTGGATGGAGACGCTCAGGCAGTTTTTCGGGCTTTTGTTTTTCGCCACCGCCTCTTATTTGGTGTGGGTGCTCGCGCGGCTGACCGACCAGAGCGAATGGGCGCTGTTGGCCGTGATGGGGGCCCTCGTGCTCATCGGGGCGGCGGCGTGGATTTATGGCAAGTGGGGCGCGTTTTCGCGCGCGTCAAAAACGCGGCGCCTCGCCACTGCCCTGGCGTTGATTTTCTTCGCGGGGGCCTGCTGGCTCGGGTGGCCGACGAAGGGGGACGCGGGCTTTCAATGGGAGCCTTATTCTGCCCAGCGGCTGGACGCTTTGCGGGCCGAGGGACGGCCCGTGTGGGTGGATTTCACCGCGCGCTGGTGCGTGACATGTTTGACAAACAAGGCGACGCTCGCGAGTTCGGCGGAACTGCACCGGCTCGTCCGCGAAAAGAACGTCGCGCTGCTCAAGGCGGATTGGACCAACCGCGACGAGGCGATCACGCGCGAGCTGGCGAAATTCGGGCGCGCCTCGGTGCCGTTAAACCTGCTTTACCTGCCGGGACAACAGGAACCCATCCTGCTGCCGACCGTACTCACGCCGGGCGATCTGACCGCCCCCCTTTCGGAGGCTCGGTAGGGCGTGCAAGCCTCCCGCACAGAACTGCGCTCCTTGCTGGGGCTTGCCCTCCCCATTGTGGCGGGCAACATGGCGCAGATGCTCATCGCATTGATCGACACCGTGATGGTCGGGCCGCTCGGCGCGGACGCGACCGCCGCCGTGGGACTCTCGGGCGCGATCGCGGGGATCGTGCTGGTGTTCGGCTTCGGGCTGTGCGTGCCCGTGCATGTGTTTGTCTCCGCCGCGCACGCGGCCGGCGAGCGCGAGGAGGCCGCGCGCGTGCTGATGCACGGACTGCTCATCACCGCGGTTTTCGGCGTCGGGCTGGGTACGCTCGTGCAGTGCAACATCGGGCTGCTCGACTTGATCGGGCAGGACGAGGCCGTGGCGAAATTGGCGAAGCCGTTTGTGGTGCTCATCATCTGGTCCGCCGCCCCCGCGCTCATGGGGGCGTGCCTGCGCAATTACTGCGAGGCGATGGGGCGGCCGTGGATCCCCTTTTGCACGCTCGCCTTCATGCTGCCGTGCACGGTGTTTTTCAACTGGATTTTGATTTACGGGAAATTCGGCGCGCCGCAAATGGGAGTGGCGGGGGCCGCCGTCGGGACACTGTTGGCGCGCATCGTGCAGATGACGCTGCTGGCGGTATTTGTTTTTACGGCGCATTCCCTGCGCCCGGTCGGGCGCGCACTGTGGCGCATGCGCTGGGAGCGGTTCCACCGCATGCTGGCCGTGGGGATCCCGAGCAGTATTTTGATCTTCGCCGAGGCGGGGGCCTTTTCCATGATGGCGATTTTCGCAGGGATGATCTCCGTGCAGGCGCAGGCGGCCTACCAGATTTGCAACGCCATCGGCTCGCTCTCCTTTATGGTGCCGCTGGGATTTGGGATGGCGACCACGATCCGCGTCAGCCACGCCTTCGGCCTGCGCGACGTGGCCGGCATACGGCGCGTGATGCGCTCGTCTTACGCGTTTATCACGGTGTTTATGGGCGTGTACGCCGTCTCGCTCGTCAGCCTGCGGCATATCATACCGCACTGGTTCACCGCGGATTTGGCCGTCATCCAAATCGCGAGCGCGTGCATGATCTGGACGGGGCTCTTCGCCGTTTCCGACGGCACGCAGACGGTCGGCATCTCCGTGCTGCGCGGACTGCGCGACGTGAAAATTCCTTGCGCGTTCGCCGCGTGCGTGTACTGGTTTGTGGCGCTGCCGACGGGCTGGGGGCTCGCCGTCAACGCGGGGGTCGGGGCTCCCGGGCTGTGGATGGGCTTGGCCGTGGCGCTGACGATCGTCACCGTTTTCATGTTCCGCCGGGTGCGCGGAAATCTGCGGTTATACGCGCGACCGGGGGCGTTTGACGCGCGGGACGCGGCGGGCGATAAAAGCGCCCTCTCCTAGCGGAATTTTTCGCGCGTGTTTTTTAGGCTTGCGCGTGCGGGTGTGTTCGATAGATTAAATCTTTTCAACCGGTCCTCTTCGTCTAGCCCGGTCAGGACACAGGGTTTTCATCCCTGCAACAGGGGTTCGAATCCCCTAGAGGACGCCATTTTTGAAGGCCATCTGTCGTTAGACAGGTGGCCTTTTTTGGCGGTCGACAGGGGATGAGAACCCGGGTTCGGCTACGGGCAAGTTTGCATCAGCAAAGCTTGGCCGTGCGACAAATGGCGACAGCCATTTGCCCGAAGGGCGAGACGCGCGGATTGGCCGAAGGCCAACCAAGCAGGCGAGTCAATCCCCGGGGCGGGTTTGAAAATTGAAATCGAGGATGCGAGAGACGGTTTTGAGCCAATTTTTCGGGCTTCGAACTGAGGCGATGCAATGCATCGTCAAAGTGAGGAACCGAAAAAGGGGCCGAAACCGACCGAGCAGCCGATGTGTTTGAATTTTCAAACCCGCCCCAAAGGACGCCATTTTTGAAGGCCATCTGTCGTTAGACAGGTGGCCTTTTTTGGCGGTCGATAGGGGGAATGAAAAGTTGGTGTCGTCAAATCCGCTTGTCAAACGCGGGGCATTGTCAAAGATGGAGGTGCCTATGACAAAGCCTGCGGATGTGTCCAACAAGGGATTCTCCGAAAAAGACGGTTTTGCCCCATCTCCATCAAGCACGCATATGAAATCTCTCAAAGGAACGCAGTCGGAAAAGAATCTTTTGGCCGCCTTCGCGGCGGAATCGCAGGCACGGAACAAGTACACGTTTTTCGCCATGATCGCGAAAGAACAGGGGTTGCCCGATGTCGAGGAGGCCTTTTTGCAGACGGCCGAAAATGAAAAGAGCCATGCAAAGCTGTGGTTTCGCACCCTCGGCATGATGAAGAAGGACACGCTGGCCAACCTGCAAAACGCGTTGGAGAGCGAGCACTACGAATGGGCCAGCATGTATGAGGGCTTCGCCAAGCAGGCGCAGGCCGAGGGATTTACGGAGCTGGCGGAAAGGTTCCAATCCGTGGCGAAAATCGAAAAGGCGCACGAGGCCAAATACGCCCTGCTGTTGCGGCGCATGAAAACGAAGGCCGCCGCCGAAAGCGCCAAGGAAGCCAAATGGGAATGCATGGGTTGCGGAAAAATTTTCGAGGGTGACAAGCCGCCGAAAAAATGCCCGCTGTGCGAAGACGAGCAGGTGTATGTGAAAAAATGAGGCGCGCAGGGCGTCGCTTTCCCAAGGGGAAATGGACGCCTTTTATTTTACAGTTAAAATCTCTGCGGAAGTGCAAAATGCCACAGTCGGGACAATGATGTGCGGCACATAACGGCGGCGCACACTCATATTCTCTCGGGAGCATTATCATGTCATTTCAAAAACTTTTACCGTGGGCTTTCTGCCTGTTTTTTTTATGCGCCGGCTTGCAGGCCCAGCAGGCCGTGCTCGTGGGCAAGGACACCGACGCCTATCTGGTTGAAGGGCTGGCCGGGGCGCAGCTGCTCGGCGAAGACGTGTCGACCTTGCAAGGCAGGCAGACACAGCCCGATCTGGTTGTTTTTTGGGCGCGCATGAACAAGGGCGACACGCCCGAGCAAACGGCGGACACGATCGAGCAACAAGTGAGGCAAGTGCGCGAAATATCGCCCAAGACGCGAGTGGCCGTTGTCTCGCCCATTCTTTACTCGCCGCAGGACAAGTGGTACGGACCGAAAGCGCGCGCACTGCACAAGCTGCTGGAGGAGCGCATCCCGTCGTGGCCTGACACGGTTTATGTGGATATTTTGGAAAAGATGCCCTCGCAAAACCGCGCGCCCAAGGAAACGTTTTTCACCGAAGGCGGGCTGCTGGGCGAGCGAGGCGTGCAGATTTGGCAGGACAGCGTGCGCCCGCACATCGCCACGGCCGTCGCGGTGGCGCCGGCGGAAGTGGAAAACCATATCGTGGCTTACAACCCGAAATACTTTTCCGCGTGGCCCGCGAACGGCGGGAGTTGGATTTGGGGCGACGAGATGCTCGTGAGTTTTTATCAGGGGCCGTTCGTCGACAAATCCGGCCACAATGTCGACCTGGCCGGCCCGCAGTGGAGCATGTGCGCGCGCAGCCTCGACGGCGGCAAGACCTGGACGGGCGAACCCCACCCCGAGCTCGACCGTTGCTCCACGATCGAGGCCGCCATGAAAATGCCCCGCGTGCGCGACATCGAGCCCGTGCAGCCGACGGGAGGCATCGATTTCACCCTCCCCGACTTGGCGTTGCTGGTGCGCGATAATTTCTTGTTTGTCTCGACCGACCGCGGGCACACATGGGGCGCCCCCGTTTTGCTACCCGATTTCGGGCGGCCCCTGCGCCAACGGGCGCGCACCGCCTATGTGCCTGTGAGCAAGGACCACTGCCTGTTTTTCATGAGCGAGTACACTTATGAAAAGCCGATCAAGAAAGTCAACCGCGGATGGGCGCACGCCTTCGAGACGCGCGACGGCGGAAAGACGTTCCAAATGCTCGGCGACCTCGGGCAGTACCCGAAGGAACTGGTCGGGCAAGACCCTTTTTCGCTTTCGCAGCCCACCTTCGGCATCATGCCGAGTTTCGTGCGCATGGCCGACGGCACGTTTGTCGCGGCGCGGCGTTCGCGCGTGGGTGAGCGGCGCTGGAGCGATATCTATCAGTCAAAGGACGAGGGCAAAACGTGGGAGTTTGTTTCCGTCGCCGAGGAAGGCGGCGACACGCCCCCCGCGCTTGTGCTGCTGCCGGACACGCAGCAGATCGTCCTCACCTACTGCAACCGCTTCCCACCGTACGGCCTGCGGGGGCGCGTGAGCGACGACGGCGGCAAGACGTGGGGTAAAATCTATGTGCTGCGCGACGACGGGCTTGAGTGGGACTTGGGCTACAACCGCGCGCATTTGACGAAGGACGGCAAGATCATCACCTTCTATTACTACACCACGAAGGAAAAGCCCCAGCAGCATATCGACGCGACGATCTGGGATGTCAGGGCGACCCTTAAAAGGGACAAGTGAGATTTCCAGAAAGATGGCCGAATAGAATGAGGCTTAGTTTTGTTTTATCTTGAGGACGAGGGCGTTTTTCTCAAAAACGCACTGGGCCTTGTAGTTTCCCGGAAATCCCTCGCAGGAAATTTTCGCCTGATTATCCATGAGGCGGCGGAAGCGCATCAGGGAAATCGTGGCGGTTTTCCCCGCGTAGTTTGTGCCGTCGACGCGGATATTTGAACCCGCGGAAAAACGCGCGTTGCCCTCCGAATAGTTCAGGGTGGCCACGCCCTTTTCGTCCAGCACGAACTCGACCGTCCCGTAGTTGCAGGTGACGGAATCGAGCGAGGTTTTGCCCGAGACGGACGGGGCGCTCCCCACGATGCTCAGGGTACCCACACCCGTGTTGGGCAGATTGGAGCCGACCCAAAGGCCGCCCGTGAACGTGCCGCCCGAAATTTTCGCCCACCCAAGGCTCGAGGAATGCGTGGCGCTCTCGCCGATATACAGCTTGGAAGCCTCGTTGTCGCCCGTGGGGTTGGTGCGCATCTGTCCGCCCTCCATGAGGAAAACGGCCTTCGTGTTCTGCCGTTTGCGACCGATGAAGCATTTGCCGGAGATGTCCAAGACGCCGCCGTCCTGCAATGTCAATGTAGCCTCCTGCACGCCACCCACGTTCAAGGTGGAGACGGACGGGATTTTTGAGGAAATGCTCACCGAGGCATCGTACACGATCGCGGGCTCGCCGGCGGCGGGAACGCGGCCGAGATCCCAATTGCTCGCCTTTTCCCATGCGCCCGATTTTTTCTTAAAATGGTTTGTGCCGGACTCGCCGGCGGGGGCCGCGGCAAAAGCGCAGGCCGTGCACAGCAAGGCGGAAAAAGCAAAGGTAGGCAGGGGGGATTTCATCGCGGGGATAGGAGGTTTGAAAGGGCGTGGTTTTGGCGCGCCAATGTCGAAAAAAGATTAGGTATAATTATCGCGGAAAATCGTTTTTTTCACAAGAGAGAAAACGCGGCGGAAGGCGGGTTGTTTTCTCTTGCGTTTTTCGCAACTATCCCCTGTTTGCGTGTCATTTTCTTTTGAAGTTGACATAGGTTGCGTTCCAAAAAAGACTACGAACGCCGCTGCTTGAAAAAACGTTTTTCTTCCATCGGCGACAATCCACTATCCCACGCATTGTCCGCATAAACGACGGACATTACAGGTTTGGTGCGTTCATCCCCATCGCATATCCCCATGCAAACAAGCCATCCCCCCTCGCCCAAAAAGGGTTTCACCCTGATTGAGCTATTGTCCGTCGTCGCCATCATCGGCATCTTGGCCGCCGTTCTCATTCCCGCCATCGGCGGGGCGATCCGGCGGGCGAATTTGGTCAAATGTGTCGCCAACCTCGCCACCATCGGCGCGGGCATGACGCTCTACGCCTCGGAAAACGACGGCTATCTCCCCGGACACGGCGCGGCCAAAAACGAGCGGTGGTACAACACCGTCGCCCCTTACATAGACATGGGCCTTGCCACCGAGGCGAAAGAGCGCGACCAGACGAAATTCCCTGGCGAATCCCTCCGCGTCGTGCCCGACCCCAACCGCAGCGCGGTGTTCCGCTGCTCCGAAGTGCCCCCCGAAAATTACAACGGGGCCAGCCCCAATAAAAAAGGCGTTTACCGCACGAACATCAACGTGGTCGTCAAAGACCAAGTGCGCGGCATGCGGCTCGAGGAAATCCGCTTCCCGGCCCAGACCGTCGTGCTGGCCGATTGTTATTTTGGCGACGACGCCGTGGACCGCCCTGACATGGTGCGCAACGAGGCGCCTTACCCCCAGGGCGGGAAAACCGGCCCTGCCGCGAACCACCGCTCCGACGGCAACCCCGCCGCCGATCCGTTGAGCGCGGGTTTGTGCCCCATGCTTTTTGCCGACGGGCATGCGGAAGCCGTCGAATTGTCGGAGTTGCGCCCGTGGTCCGAATGCATCAAGAATGAAGGGCGGCCCAAACTGGGCGTCACCATGATCCCCTGAAAAAACGATGCGAAAACAGACCATGCGAACCTACGGATTTTTTTGCGCCTGCGCGCTTTTGGCGATGGCCGCAACGCACGGGCAGAACACCGTTTTCCTGGGAGAGGCCGCGGACGCCACACTACTCGAGGGCGTGCCCGGATTGGCTTTGGTCACCGACGACTTGCAATCGCCCAAACAGCCGCCTGAATTGGCAATCATTCAAGCGGTCGCGCAAAAAGGCGTGACGGAACAGGAAACGGCGCAGGCGCTGCGCGCGCGGGTGCAGGCGTTGCACAAACGCTTTCCCGCCATGCGAATGGCCGTGGTCTCGCCCGTTCCCTACTCCGTCCCGCAATGGCATTTTCCCGCCGCGCGTGCGCTGCACAAGCTTTTGGAGGCCGAAACGCCCAACTGGCCCGGCACGGTTTATGTGGATGTGTTCGCCCGGATGCCGTTCAAGAACAAATCGTACGACCAGACGTTTTACACGGACGACGGCCAGCATTTGGGCGAGCGCGGCATGGAGATTTGGCGCGACACCGTGCGCCCGCACATGGCGACGACTGTTGCGGTGGCCCCGAGCGAGGTGGAGAACCACACGGTTTTTTATGACCCCGCCTCGTTCGCCGCCTGGCCCGCGAACGGCGGGAGCTGGGTTTGGGGCGACGAGATGCTCGTGTGTTTCACGCAGGCGCCGTTCGTGAACAAATCGGGGCACAATATGGACTTGAACGGGCCGCAGTGGAGCATGTGCGCGCGCAGCCTCGACGGCGGCAAGACATGGGCCCCCGAACAGCATCCGGAACTGGACGGCTGCTCCACCGCCGAGGCCGCGATGAAGCGCCCGCGCGTGCGCGACATCAAACCCGCGGAGCCGGAGCAAGGCGTTGATTTCTCCAACCCCGACCTCGCCGTGATGGTGCGCGGGGCCGACATCGTTGTTTCGACCGACCGCGGGCACACATGGCAGGCGCCCATTCGGGTTCCGTCGTTCGGCCGCCCGTTGGGGCAGTGGGCGCGCACCGCCTATCTGCCGATGGGCAAGGACCGCTGCGTGTTTTTCATGAGCGAACACGCCTATGAGAATCCGGGCAAGAAAGTCGAGCGCGGATGGGCGTACGCCTTTGAAACGCGCGACGGCGGCAAGACGTTCCAAATACTCGGCGAACTCGGAAAATACCCGAAGGAACTACTCGGAAAAGACCCCTTCTCCCTTTCGCAACCCGCCTTCGGCACCATGCCGAGTTTTGTACGCATGGGCGACGGCACGCTCGTCGCGGCGCGGCGTTCGCGCGCGGGCGAGCGGCGCTGGAGCGATATTTACCAATCGAAAGACGAGGGCAAAACGTGGGAACTTGTTTCCGTGGCCGAGGAAGGCGGCGACACGCCCCCCGCGCTCGTGCTGTTGCCGGACACGCAGCAGATCGCCCTTGTTTACTGCAACCGCTTCCAACCCTACGGCCTGCGCGGGCGCGTGAGCGACGACGGCGGAAAGACGTGGAGGAACATCTATGTGCTGCGCGACGACGGGCTTGAGTGGGATTTGGGCTACAACCGCGCGCACCTGACGAAGGACGGCAGAGTCGTCACCTTCTATTATTACGCCACGAAGGAAAAACCCCAACAACACATCGAGGCCACGATCTGGGATGTCCGCGCCACCCTGCGACGGGAAATAAGTGTTGCAAGCGAAGGCGAAACGGGGAAATAAATCTTCGTGACTCGCAACCACCCACGCCATCTACTTTATGTATCGTATCCATAAAAAAACTACATTTATTGCCTGCGCTTGGCTCTCTCTTTTGTTTGTCGGGGCCGCCGCGCCGTGCGCCGCCATTCCGGCGCAGCAAGAAGGGCTGGTGAAGCAGGAATTCGTCATCGCCAAACCGCCCTTTGAGGAGTGCCACGCCTCGACCATATTGCCGCTGAGGGACGGCGGGGTGCTGGTTTCTTATTTCGCGGGGACCAAGGAGGGAAATTCCGACGTGGGGATCTGGGTGTCGCATTGCAAGGGTGGGAAATGGCTGCCGCCTGTCGAGGTGGCCAACGGCGAGCCGTCGCCCGCGACGCGCCATACCGAGCGCGTACCCGCATGGAACCCCGTGCTCTTTCGCATGCGGGACGGTTCGATCGCCCTGTTTTACAAACTCGGGCCCACGCCGCAGACATGGTGGGGCATGCGCATGGATTCTACCGACGAGGGCAAGACATGGAGCGAGCCCGTGCGGCTACCCGACGGCATTTACGGGCCGATCAAAAACAAGCCTGTGCGCTTGGCCGACGGAAGCATTTTGTGCCCCACCAGCATTGAGGACAAAGACGGCTGGCGCGTTTATTTTGAGCGCACGAACGACGAGGGCAAGACGTGGGAAAAGACCGCGTGCGTTCCCGCGCCCAAAGGCGTGCGGGGAATCCAGCCCAGCGTGCTTTTCCATCCGGACGGAACGCTGCAGGCTGTCGGCCGCACGGGGCATATGGACACGGGCGGTTTTGTTTACCAAACCTTTTCCACCGATAACGGGAAAACGTGGAGCCGCCTGACGTCGACGCCGCTGCCCAACAACAATTCCGGCACGGACGCCGTGACGCTGAAAGAGGGCGGGCACCTGCTGATTTACAATCATGTGTTGGGACGCGCGCGCAGCCCCCTCAACCTCGCATTTTCGCCCGACGGGGCGCGGTGGCATGGGATGTTGGTGCTCGAGGACGAGCCCGGGGAATTCTCCTACCCCGCCATCATTCAGACGGATGACGGCATGGTGCATGCGGTCTACACGTGGAAGCGCAAAAATATCCGCTATGCCCTGATTGATCCTAAAAAGCTGGATAAGGACAGCGCCGTGCTGACGAGCAAGTGGGATGGCTGGCCTAATCCTGTTTGGAAAAAAGCCGAAGCGCCCAAGCAGGCTAAAGGCAAATAGGCGGATTATTTTGCCAGCAGGGCCGACATGTCGGCGCGCCAGTCCGCGCCGTTTTCGGCGAGGTGGGTGTGGATGCCGAGCGTGGCGGCGCCGTCGAGGTTGGCTTGGCTGTCGTCGATAAAGAGCGTTTCTTGCGGCAGGATGCCCGCGTCTTGGCACACGTGTTGGAAAATACGCGGGGAGGGTTTGGTAAAGCCCGTCTCGTAGGAGGGATAGGCTTTTTCAAAATAGGACGCCCCACCCTTCCCCGCCGGGTCAAACGCGGGGCTGAGCGCCCATCCGAACACGAGCGGATTGGTGTTGGTCAGCAAAAAGGTGCGGTGCGTTTGGCGCAGAGATTGGGCGAAATCGAGTTTGTATTGCTCCACTTCCAAAATGAAGCCTTGCCAAGCCCAAGCGACTTGTTCGAGGGTAATCGGTTTGCCGGTATGCGCGCGCAGGGCCTCCATGAAGGCGTCGGTGCCGATCTTGCCCGTTTCCCAGTCGAGAAAAAAGC
>JAVBTG010000084.1:0-11101 GCA_031556275.1 Opitutales bacterium | reverse complement strand
AGATCGCCGAGTACGTCGACCTCGGCCGCCACTTCAGCGGCGCGGCGGAAAGGCCGGTGGACAGCAAAAAGCCCTCGCCCGTGAATTTCCACTACTATCTGGAGTCCCTCATTTTCCCGCGCAACTACATGGACGAGCGCTCGGAGGCCAAATGGCGCGAGGTCGTCGAGACGGACATCAAGCCGGGCCGCATGGGCATGAGCGGCTCGCCGACGGCGGGCGTGCATCCGCAGTGGATGGACTACGAGGAAATAGTGCGCCAGAGCTATCCGGGCCGCCGCGAATACGCCGACCGTTTCGGCCTCGACCTGCCGCTTTATCTCGACGTGGACAACCCGAGCGTCTCGTGGGCGCACGCGCAGGTGCTGGCGAATTCCGGCTATCCCTACGTCGTGCGTTTCGGCCAGCCGTGGCGCACGGGCGGCAACAACGACTACGCGACGACTAAACTCCCCGCCATTTTCTGGCTCAAAGGTCCCGACGGGCAAAGCCGCGTGCTGTTCTCGTGGCGCAACCATTACGGTTTAAATTTCTGGTTCGGCCAGACCAATGGCGGCTTCACCGACCTGAGCGAACTGGCCGGCGTCAACGTCGACCGCGAGCTGAACCGCGTCCAGCGCGACGGCGCGCTCGGGCCCTATCCCTACGACGCTTTGCTGATTCCGTCCTACGAGGACCACGAGGCCGTCGCGTGGGGCAACCGCGGTTTCCGCGCGTGGCAAAAGGCGTACCGCTATCCGGAAATCCGCGTCGCCGACCCGATAGATTTCATGCGCTACATGGAGGAGAAATACGGCAAAAATCTGCCCGAGCTTTCGGGCGAGCTGAACAATTTTTCCTCCGACTATTCCACGATCGACCCGGCCTCGCAGGGCTGGAAACGCCGGGCTTCCCGCGTGCTGCCCTTTGTCGAATCCATGGCGGCCGTGGTGGGCGCGCAAGACCCTTCCTACGCCCCGCCGACCTTGCAAGTGGCACGCGTGTTCGACCGCCTCATCGACTACAACGAGCACAGCTGGCCGACGAGCCCCAGCGCCCGCGACTTCCACATGTTCAACGCCCAATGGGGCAAACACCTCGAGGGCAAAAAGGCCCTGCGCGAAGCCAACGCCCTGCTCGACGGCGTTTTGGAAAAAGCAGGCTCACGCATCGCGACGGACGCCGCCTCCACGATAGCGGTCTTCAACCCCTTGGCCCACGCGCGCGGCGGGGTGGTGCGCATGAAGACAGATGCCAAGGCGATGACCGACCTCTCCACCGGCAAGACCGTTTCCGTCCAGCAAGACGCGCAGGGTTACGGCGTGTTCGTCGCCGAAAACGTCCCGCCCTTCGGCTACAAGACGTTCGCCCCCGCCAACGACATTTCCGAAAAACAAGGCGCGGCCTCCGTCAAGGAATACGTCATCGAAAACGAGTTCTACAAACTCACGCTCGAAAAGAAGCGCGGCGTCGTGCTGAGCTTTTTCGACAAGCAGCTCAACCGCGAGCTGCTCGACGCCGACGCGCCCCATCCTTTCAACCAAGTGATCCTCGTCACCAAAAAAGACAAGACGAGCCTCGAGGGCGAAGACTACGCCTCCGACAAGACGGTGCGCTACGAGCGCGTCAACGGCCCCGTCTTCTGCGAGATCACGAGCGTGTTCGCCGACAAAAAACTCGGCGACGCCGAGGTGCGCCGCACGATCCGTTTGTACAGCGGCCTGCCGCAAGTCGAGGTTTTTAACGACATCCGCCATGCCGGGGTGCTCTTCGGCGGCCCGAAGGAGCGCTACAAGGAGAACATCTACTTCTCGTTCCCCTTCAAGGTCGACAACTTCACGGCCCGCGCGGAGGCCCCGGGCGGGGTGGTGCGCCCCCACGACGACCAGCTGCGCTGGGGCTCGCACGACTACCTCACCGCGAACCGCTGGGTGGACGTGAGCAACGCGGACTACGGCGTCACGATGGTGATGGACAACGCCCCGACCGTGAACTTCGGCGAGATCCGCTACAACCATTTTTCCATCGACTACAAGCCCGCGAATTCCCGCCTGTACAGCTATGCGTGGAGCAACCGCATGGCGGGCCTTCTCGAGCTGGCCCCGGGCGACGTGAACGCGTCCTTCGGCTTCGCCTTCGCGCCCCACAAGGGCGACTGGCAGCAGGCCGCGCCCAAGTTCGGCTGGGAAATGGCCAGCCCGCTCGAGGCCCGCGCGCTCGCGCCCAACCAAAAGGGCCCGTTCCCCGCGAAGGCGGCCTCGCTGCTGAGCGTCGACGCGTCCAACGTGCAGCTCTCGACGCTCAAACACAGCGAGCAACCCGGCCACGGCTGGATCATCCGCTTGGTCGAAACGGCAGGGCAGGCGACCCGCGCCACCGTCGATGTCGGTTTGCTGCCCGTTGACAAGGCCGTGGCGACAGACTTGGTCGAAACCGACAAGGAACCCGTCGCGCTCAAAGACGGAAAAATCTCGGTGGACATTCCGCCCTTCGGCTTCGCGACCATCCGCCTGTACAGCGAGAAAAACATCCCCGCCGCCGTCAAAAACCTCAAGGGCGAAGCCGTTTCCGACAGCGCCGTCAAGCTCGCTTGGGATCCCGTCGAAGGTGCCAGCGCCTATCACGTTTTCGCCTCGCTCGACCCGAAAGCCCCGCCCACGCGCTACACGGTCGTCGGCCGCGTAAACGCGCCGGAATTCACCCACTTTGGCCTCAACATCGGCACGCCTTATTATTACCACCTCGCGGCCGTGAACGCCTCCAACGCGCAGGGCGAGCCGGGCGGGCAAATAACGGTCGAGACCTCGCGCAAAAACACGAGCGCCCCGGCCCCCGTCAAAGACCTCGACATCGTGCGCGAATCCGCCTCCACGTTCATGGTCTGCTGGCTGAAATCCCCCGAAAGCGACACCGCCCGCTACCACGTGCTGCGCGCGCAAAAGGAGGATTTTTCGGACGCACAGGAAATCGGCGTCATTTCGCCCAGCGGCTACTACGTCGAGATGTTCAAGGACACGACGCTGGAGCCCGAGCAGACCTATTACTACCGCGTCTATCCGGAGGACTGGGCCGGCAACCGCCAGACACAGTCCGCGACCGCCAGCGCGCGCACGCCTGAAAAAGTTAAGTAAGATTCATAAAAAACATTTTATCACACCATGAAAAAAAGCTCTCTGGACGGACAATCCTATGACGTCGTCGTGTGCGGCGCGGGCAGCGGCGGTTTCGCCGCGGCCTGCGCGGCCGCCAAGGCGGGCGCCAAAACGCTGTTGCTCGAGCGCTACGGCTATTCCGGCGGCATCCTGACGGCGGCGATGATCCACACCTTCGACGCCGTGAAAAGCTGCGCCGACAACGACCAGATCGTGGTCGGCGGCATGGCGGGCGAACTGCTGGCAGAAATCAAATCGCTCGGCGGCTACGTGACGGACGACAACCCGCCCGAAGCCCTCACCGTGCATCCCGAGATGCAAAAAATCGCGATGGACAGGCTTTACGCGAAGTACGGCGTCACCGTTGTTTACTACGCGCCCGTCATCGACGTCATAAAGGAGGGGACCCGCGTCGTCGGCGTCGAGGCGGCCCTGCGCGACGGCCGCGCGCGTTTTTCGGCCAAGGCCGTCATCGACGGCACGGGCGACGCCGAAATCGCCTACTACGCCGACGCCACGTGCGACTTGGCTCCCGACCTGCAGGCGCTCACCAGCCACTTCCGCATGGGCAACGTCGCCCCGGGGTATGACTGGACGCAGTGGGAGGAAATCACCCGCAAGGCCGTCAACGCCGCCCACGCCGAAGGCGAGATAGGAGTGTTCGGCGGGCCGTGGATCATCCGCATGTACGACAACGAAATCTCGCTCAACGCCGCGCGCGTGTACGGCAACCCGGTGGATCCCGTCGAGATGACACGCGCCGAGATCGAGGGCCGCGCATGCGCCCACAAGATTTTCAACATCCTGAAAAAGCGCTCGCCCGAACTCAAGGACGCGACGCTGCTTTCCGGCTGCTCCCAGCTGCACATCCGCGAGAGCCGCATCATCCAAGGCGACTACGTGCTGACGGAGCAGGACATCAAGCAGGGTTCGCAGTTCGACGACGCCATCGCGATGGGCGCGTGGCCCGTGGACATCCACCCGACCAACGGTTTTGTCGGCGTGCACCCGCACAAGGAAAGCCCGCCCTTGCCGTACGAAATTCCGTTTCGCTGCCTGCTGCCCGCGGGTGTCGACGGCCTGCTCGTCGTCGGCAAACCGATCTCGACGACGCACCGCGCCCACGGTTCCACGCGCGTGCCCGGCACCTCGCTGGCGACGGGGCAGGCGGCGGGCGTCGCGGCGGCCCTGTCCGCGAAACACGGATGCGCGCCCCGCCAAGTCGACATCGCGCAACTGCAAAACACCCTGCGCGCGCAAGGCGCCCTGGTGCGCGCGAGCGAGCAGCGCCGCGCCTGATAGCTTATAGAAATCCCCAAGATGTCAAAATCCCTGAACATCATCCGCTGGGCGATCGTCATCATGCTGTTTGTGGCGACGGTGCTCAACTACGTCCAGCGCCAGACGCTCTCGATCCTCCAGCCCGAATTGGAAAAAATCATAGGGCTGACGAAGGAGGATTTCGCCACCGCCTCCGCCGCGTTTTTGGTCTCCTACACGATCATGTACGTGGTGTCGGGGCGGCTGATGGACCGCATAGGGGTGCGCATCGGCGCGGCCGCGTGCGTCCTGTGGTGGTCGGTCGCGGGGATGTTGACGTCGCTGGCCACGGGCCCTATTTCGCTGGCGGTTTACCGCTTCCTTTTGGGCATCGGCGAGCCCGGGATTTTCCCCGCGGGCATCAAGGCCTGCGGCGAGTGGTTCGAGAAAAAACTGCGCGCCTTCCCGATCGGTGTCTTTTCCTCGGGCGGGGCGATCGGCGCGATCGTCGCCGTGCCGCTGGTCGCGCTGTTGGCGCACAACATCAGCTGGCAGGCGACCTTCATCCTCCCCGGCATCGTGGCGATTTTGTGGGTGCCGCTGTGGGTATATGTATACCGCAAACCGTCCGCCCACCCGCGTCTCGACGCGGCAGACAAGGCGGCGCTCGCCGCGCAAAACGGCACATCGGGCGCGGCGGTGCGCTGGCGCGACATCCTTTCCCAGCGCAAGGTCTGGGGGCTGTTGCTCGCCCGCATGTGCAGCGATTCGGTGTGGTACTTTTATCTGCTGTGGATACCAGTCTACCTGCAGTCCGACCGCGGTATGGACTTGAAACAGCTCGCGTTCTTCGGCTGGGTCCCGTATCTCTTCGCCGACTTGGGCGCGATGCTCGGCGGCGGGGCGTCCGACACGCTGATGCGTCGCGGCGTAAAACCCCTGCGCGCGCGCTTTTCGGCGCTGCTGCTCGTGGCGTGCCTCGTGCCCTTCGGGGCCTTCATCGGTTTTGCGGACAACATTATCGTGGCCGTGGGGTTGATATGCCTTGTCATGTTCCTGTGCCAGATGTGGTCGATCAACACGGCGACCTTGGTCGCGGACCTTTCCAAGCCCGAGGAGGTGGGGACCGTCATGGGCCTGATGGGCGCGGCGGGCAGCCTCTGGGGAGCGGGTTTTATAAAAATCATGAACTGGGTGGGCGACAGCATGGGCTACGAATACGTCTTCCTGATCGCCGCCACGTTCCACCCGATAGGGTTCTTCCTGCTCTACCGTTTCCTCAAACCGCTGTTGCAACGCGAAAAAACCTCCGCCACCGCATAAAAAGCAAACCGTAAAATTCTCATGAAATTAAAAATATTCCTCAGCTGCCTCGCCATGCTCGCCCCCTCGTTGTGGGCGGCGGACCCGCTTTCCGAAAGCGAGCGCGACGAAGACCGCCGCCTCTCGCCGTCATTGCAACCCGTCAAGGACGACCCCTCGCTGCCGCGCGTGCTGCTGCTGGGCGACTCGATCTCGATGGGCTACACCGTGAAGGTGCGCGAGGCGCTCAAGGGAAAGGCGAACGTCCACCGCGCCCCCACCAACTGCGGCTCGACGGTCACGGGCGTGTCCAAGCTCGACGCGTGGCTGGGGGAGGGCAAGTGGGACGTCATCCATTTCAACTTCGGCCTGCACGACCTCAAATACCTAAAACCCGGGCGTCAGAACGTCTCGCCTACAACCTACGCCAAAAATCTCGAAAAGATCGTCACTCGCCTGCAAGAAACGGGCGCCACGCTCATATGGGCCTCGACCACGCCGGTGCCGGCCGAGGCGGATCGCGGCTACGCCCGCGTCCCCGAAGACGTCGCCAAATACAACGCGCTCGCCAAGACCGTGATGGACAAGCACCACATCGAGATCAACGACCTCTACACGCTGATCCTGCCCCACGTCGACAAAGTGCGCGTGCCGCGCGACGTGCATTTTCGCAGCGAAGGCTCGGACATCATGACCAAGCAGATCGCCGAAAAAATCGAAAAGGCCCTCGCCGCGCGCAAGGCCGCCGCCGACAAAAAATAACCCCGCTTCCCATGCCAAAACTCATTTCCCTTCTGGCGGTCATCCCCCTGTCTTTCGCCGCGCTTTTCGGCGCGGAAAAAACGCCCGCCGCCGCCCCGAAAATCACAAAGCTCGAACCCCGGGTCTGGCAGTGCGAGTTCACGAGCCCGCATGTGCCCAAACCCATGAATTTTCTGGTCGTCCTGCCCGAAGGGGCGGATTTGGAAAAGCAAAAAGAAGCGCTTCCCGTCATTTATTTCCTCCACGGGCGCGGCCGCAACGAGCGCACCTTGCTGGACAAGTCGGACACCTGCCGCGCGCGCCTGATGGCCTCCAAATGCGCGGTCGTCCTGCCCAAGGGGAGGGAAGGCTGGTATGTGAATTCGCCGGTCTTGAAAGACGAGCAGTACGCCGACTACGTGGACGAGGTGATCGCGCTCGCCGAAAAACATTTCCCCGTCGGCGGCTCCGCCCAAAAGCGCGCGATCGGCGGCTGGTCGATGGGCGGCTACGGCGCGGCCTACACGGCCACGCGCCGTCCCGATGATTTCTGCGCCTTGGCCAGCATCATAGGCGTCATCAATTTTCCCCGTGAACAGATCGAGCCGAAGGGTCAAAACTACGCCGTTCACCCGCGCTACGGCGAGGACAGGGCGTTTTGGGACAGCGTCAACCCCTACCTGAAACTTGAGTCGCTCGCCAAGGCCAAGATGCCCGTCTTCATCGCCTACGCCAAAGGCGCGCCCGAACGCCAGATGAACGAGTCGTTCATCGAAAAGGCGAAATCCCTTTCGATGGACATCACGGTGCTGCCCCTTGACGGCGGGCACATGTTCCCCGTCGTCGAAAAGGCCTATGGCCCCCCGATGGACTTTTTGGAAAAGCATCTGCAAAAGTAAGTCCGCGAACGCGTTGCGTCCGAAAAACCGCAAAAACAAGTTGCCTGAATTCTCCGAAAAAGAGAGACTTTAGGCGATGAACACGCAGCAAAAGCCCTCGCAATCCCTCGCGGGACTGTGGGTGGACGACACGGGCCGCGCGCATCTGGCACAATGCGACGATCACAACGCCCGCACCGTCACCGAGGCGCAAACGCCCTTTTTTTGCTGGTCGGCGGACAACCCTCCCGCGCAAGCGGGCGAAAAAACAGAAAAGCTCAAGGGCTCGGGATTCCTGCAATACCTCCGCCATTTTGACACGGCGCAATCCCTAAAATCCTTCGTGTCCGCGCAAGGCAGCGCGCGCACCCTGTGGCTGCGCTCGGCGGAAGGGCAGTATCTTTTGCAAAACGGCCTGCGCCTGTTCGACGGTATGCACTTTTCCCAACTGCGCCGCCTGCAGCTGGACATCGAGACCTACAGCGCCGAGGCCGGATCGTTTCCCGACCCCAAGCGCCCGACAGACCGCGTCCTTGCCATAGGCCTGCGCGACGGCCGCGGCGACATTTTTTTGACATTGGAATCCCTGTCGGACGAGGCCGAACGGGCCTTGCTGGAAAAGTTCAACACCCACCTGTTGTCGTTCGACCCGGACGTCATCGAGGGTCACAACATTTTCAAATTCGACCTCGATTTCCTGCGCCATCGCTGCAAGCGCCTCAAAGTCCCATGCACGTGGGGACGCTTCGGTCAGCACGCCTCCTTCCGCAACAGCCGCCTGAAGATAGCAGAGCGCACGCTGGATTTCCCCCGCTGCGACCTGCCCGGGCGCACGGTGTTCGACACCTATCTGGCCCTCCAGCTCTACGACATCGCCAACCGCGACCTGCCGTCCTATTCCCTGAAAAGCGCGGCGAAATATTTCGGCTTCACCACCGAAAAAAACAACCGCACCTACTTGGCTCCCGCGGACATCCAGCGCACATTTTTTGAGGACAGAAAGACGTTTCTGGCCTACTTGGGCGACGACCTGCGCGAGACGGCGGCCTTGGCCGACTTCCTGCTACCCACCTATTTCGCGCAGACAAAAAACCTGCCGATGACATTGCAGGAAATCTGCCTGCGCGGCACGGCCCAAAAAATCGAGACGCTCTTTTTGGAGGCCTACTGCGCGGCGAAACAGGCGCTGCCCGCGCCGCCGCCCGTCGACGCGATCGAGGGCGGCTACACGCGCGGCCTGAAAACGGGCGTGTTCCACGACGTCCTGCATTTCGACGTCGCCTCGCTTTATCCGAGCCTGCTGCTCGCGATAAACCGCAATCCCCAAGACGACACCCTCGGCGTTTTCATCCCCTTGCTCAAACAGCTGCGCGCCGACCGTTTGGAATACAAAAAACTTTCCCGCACGGGCCCCTTGGAGTTGCGCGGCGAGTACGCCGCCCGGCAAGCCAGTTTTAAAATTCTCATCAACTCCTTTTACGGCTACCTCGCCTTCGGCGGAGCGCGTTTTGCGGACAGCGATCTGGCGGGGGAGGTCACCCGCCAAGGCCGCGAACTGCTGCAAAAGCTGATCGAAACCTTTGAAAAACTCGGCCTCCCCGTCATCGAGGCCGACACCGACGGCCTTTATATAGAAGCCAAAGACTGGTTCCACAAACCCGAGGCCCTGTTGGAAAAAGTCGAACACGTCCTGCCCGACGGCATCGACTTGGAACACGATGGGGCCTACCGTTCCATGTGGTCGTACAAGGCGAAAAACTACGCCCTGTTCGACGGCCAGCACGTGATATTGCGCGGCAGCGCCCTGCGCTCGCGCAGCATGGAGCCTTTCCTCAAACGCCTCAACGACGCGCTGATAGCAGGCCTGCTGGGCGTGCGCGAAGTCGCCATCTGCGACGAGATAAACGACACCCGCCGCCAAATCGCCGCCGGAAAACTCCCCGTCGCCGATCTGGCAAAAACCGAGTTTTTAAGCATCAACCCCGCCAATTACGCCAAGGAAGTGGAAAACGGCAAACCCCGCCGCGCCTCCTTGGAAGTGGCGTTGAAGATGACCCCCGTCCCCAAGCAAGGCGAGCGTGTGCGCTACTACATCGCCCGCACGGCCAAGGCCCGCGCGCCCGACTGGCAGGCGGCCCGCCCCTTGGAATCATACGACCCCTCCACGGCTCCCTACGACCCCGACTACTACCTGCGCAAACTCTCCGACTGGGAAAAACGCTACGCCGAATTCCTCGGCGGCCCCTGCGACGGCGCCCCCGCGCAGGGCGAACTGCTCTGACACTTTTCCTTTTGCCAAGCCCCGCGCCGCCACTATAAGCTTGGATGCGTTTGTAAATTACAACGCTTCGGCTGCTCAGCCGGATTTTGGTCTCTTTTTGGTGTCCTCGCCTCGACGATGTCTTCACATCGCCTCAGCTCGAAGCCCCAAAAAGTGCCTCAAAACCGTCTTTCGCATCCTCGGTTCTAATTTTCAAACGCATCCTCCGAAGTGAATCCGCCCGAAAAAACCGCGCCGTTAAACCATGTGGCCATCATTATGGATGGCAACGGCCGTTGGGCGCGCGCTCAGGGGCTCCCGCGCATCGAGGGCCACCGCAAGGGGGTGGACAACGTGCGCAAAATCGCCCACGCCGCCTGCAAAAACAACATCCGCTACCTGACGCTCTACGCCTTTTCGGTCGAAAACTGGAAGCGCCCCAAGGACGAGATCCAAGCCCTGATGGGCCTTTTGGAGTCCTTTTTAAAGAAGGGAGTATCCGAATTCGTCGAAAACAAGATCCGCCTGCGCGTGATCGGCGACATTTCGGCCCTGCCGCTGCTCCAGCGCACCCTCCTTAAAAAGGCCCTCAAGCAGACGGAAAAATTCGACGACTACCACCTGATCTTGGCCCTCAACTACGGCTCGCGCACGGAAGTCTTGGAAGCGGCCAAAGCCTACGCCCGCGACGTCGCCTCGGGAAGGGCTGATCCCAAGAAACTCGACTGGCCGACCTTCGCCCAATATCTCACGACCTCGGACATCCCCGACCCCGACCTCATCATCCGCACCTCCGGCGAACACCGCCTGAGCAATTTTTTACTGATGCAGGCCGCCTATTCCGAGATGTACTTCAGCCCCGTCCACTGGCCCGAATTCGACGAGGCCTGCTTCGACCAAGCGATAGCCGACTACCGCCACCGCGAACGCCGCTTCGGCCTCACGGGCGAACAAGTCAAAACACAAACCGACCCCAAAGCCTAGTTTTCTACCGCAATCACCCCTCTACACGCCATGCTCAAACGCACCTCCAGCACCCTTGCCATTTGGACCATCATCATCGGTGTGCTGTATTTTTTCGGTATCTGTGGCGGGGCGGGGTTGTTGGCATTGCTCTCCTGCGCCGCACAATGGGAATATTACGATTTGCGCGAGCGCGCGGGCGCGGCAGCCTACAAAAAAATGGGCCTTTTGACGGGCCTTCTATGGATGGGCGCAGTTGGCGCGGTTTTAATGAAAAAGGGGGATGTTGTCGTGTCCCTTTTGCTGGCGGTATGTGTTTGTCTAATGGTCTGCTTCGTGGCGAAACCGCCGACCAAACGCCATGTGGAGGCGGTGGTGGAAACGATATTCGGCGTGTTTTACGTGCCTTTTTTGCTGTCTTTCTTCTTGGTCATTTTTCATTTTGGATTTTTTAGTTTTTCCCACGGGGATAGCGAAGCGCGCGGCATCTGGCTGGTCGTGAGCGTGATCGCCGTAATCAAGGCGTGCGATGTCGGCGGCCTTTTAATCGGCAAACAGTTTGGCAA
>JAVBTG010000189.1:0-5965 GCA_031556275.1 Opitutales bacterium | reverse complement strand
GGAAAACAAAGCGCTGGTTTTTGCCTAAAGGGAAAAACGTTTTTTCTTGTGGCGAAATGTGCGAACTTGTATACTAATTGGATGTCGGTATCGAAATCCTTATGCTTGCGCGGGCCGTTCCAAAGGGGATTGTTCCTGAAATGGACATTGTTTCCCTCTTGGAAAAAGGCAGAAAAAGCTTGGGCCGCGCGGGGAAAAAGGCTAGCATAAGAATATATATGCATGGGCCCCTCGGGCCCTTTTCTGTATCTGCTCACTCTCATTTCTCCTGTATGAAAAAAGAAGCCAACCTGAAAACCTGCGACGCCAACGAGGCCGTCGCCTCGGTCGCCTATCGCCTGAGCGAAACGATCGCGATTTACCCCATCACTCCGTCGTCGCCCATGGCCGAGTCCTGCGACGAATGGGCCAGTGCGAACAAGAAGAATTTGTGGGACATGGTGCCCGAAGTGGTGCAGATGCAGTCCGAAGGCGGCGTGGCCGGTGCCGTTCACGGCGCGCTCACGGGCGGGTCGCTCACGACGACCTTCACGGCCTCGCAGGGGCTTTTGTTGATGATCCCCAACATGTACAAGATCGCCGGGGAGTTGCTGCCGTTTTGCATGCATGTGACGGCCCGCGCCCTCGCGACGCAGGGCCTTTCCATTTTCGGCGACCAGTCCGACGTGATGGCCTGCCGCCAGACCGGGTTCGCGATGCTGGCCTCGAGCTCCGCGCAGGAAGCGCAGGACATGGCCGCGATCTCCCACGCGGCGACGCTGCTCTCCCGCGTGCCCTTCATGCATTTCTTCGACGGGTTCCGCACCTCCCATGAGATCAACACGATCAAGCCCCTGACCGACGACGAGCTCAGGGCGTTCAACGACTTTGACGGCGAGCGCTTGAATTTCCGCCTCCACGGGCTGACCCCCGAAAACCCGCGCATCCGCGGCACGGCCCAAAACCCCGACGTGTACTTCCAAGGCCGCGAGGCGTCGAACAAGTATTACGACAAAGTGCCCGGCATCGTCGCCGAGCTGATGGCGAAGTTCGCCAAGGCCACCGGCCGCGCCTACCTGCCTTTTGAATACTCGGGCGCGCCCGACGCCGACCGCGTGGTCATCGCCATGGGCAGCGGCTGCGAGACGGCGTTGCAGGCTTCCAAGATTCTCAATGCCAAGGGCGAGAAGACGGGCGTTTTGAAAATCCGCCTCTATCGCCCCTTCTCGACGAAGCTTTTGGCCGCCGTCATCCCGACCACCGCCAAACAAATCGCGGTGCTCGACCGCACGAAGGAGGCCGGGTCGCTGGGCGAGCCGCTGCTGCTCGACGTGGTCACCGCCGTCACGGAAGCGCGCGAGGACGGCATTTTGCCCAAGGACTTCCAGCCCCGCATCATCGGCGGTCGCTACGGCCTGGGCTCCAAGGAGTTCACCCCCGCGATGGCGATCGGCATTTTCGCCGAAATGAAGAAGGCGGACTCCCGCCGCCGTTTCACCATCGGCATCAACGACGACGTGACGGACACTTCGATTGCCTACGACGAGTCTTTCAGCACCGAGCCCGCCGACGAGTTCCGCGCGGTGTTCTACGGGCTGGGTTCCGACGGCACCGTCGGCGCGAACAAGAACAGCATCAAGATCATCGGCGAATCGACCGACAACTACGCGCAGGCGTATTTCGTGTATGACTCGAAGAAGTCCGGCGCGATGACGGTCTCGCACCTGCGCTTCGGCCCGCGCCCGATCGACGCGCCCTATCTGATCCAAAACGGCAGCGCGCAGTTCGTGGGTTGCCACCAGTTCCCGTTCCTCGCCCGCTACGACGTGCTGCAGTCGGCAGCCCCCGGCGCGGTCTTCCTGCTCAACACGATTTACGGCAAGGATGAAGTGTGGCAGCACCTGCCGCGCGAAGTCCAGCAGGTGATTTTGGACAAGAAGCTTCGGTTCTACGTGACCGACGCGTTCGCCGTCGCCCGCCAGACGGGTATGGGCGGCCGCATCAACACCGTCATGCAGACGTGCTTCTTCGCGATCTCGGGCGTGTTGCCCTCCGCGGAGGCGATCGACCACATCAAACAGGCGATCAAAAAGACTTACGCCAAGAAGGGCGACGCGGTCGTTCAGAAGAACTATGCCGCCGTCGACGCCTCCGTGGCCAACCTGCACGAGGTTTCCCTTGAGGGCCGCAAGGCCGACGGCGCGCCCCGTCAGGCGGTCGTTTCCGAAAAGGCCCCCGCGTTTGTCCAAAAGCTCACCGCCGTCATGATGGCCAACAACGGTGACATGCTGCCCGTCAGCGCGTTCTCCGACGAGATGGTCGTCGACGGCACGTGGCCCGTGGGCACGACCCAGTGGGAAAAGCGCACGCTGGCGCAGGAGATCCCGGTTTGGGATTCCTCCATTTGCATCCAGTGCAACAAGTGCGTGTTCGTGTGCCCGCACGCGGCCATCCGCGCGAAGTTCTACGCGGCGGACGAGCTGAAAGACGCGCCTGAAACCTTCAAGTCCGTCGACTTCCGCTCGAAGGAAAACCCGGGCTGCAAGTTCACGATCCAAGTGGCTCCCGACGATTGCACCGGTTGCGGCCTGTGCGTGGCGGCTTGCCCCGCCAAGAACAAGGCGGACCCGGAAAAGAAGGCCATCAACATGACCTTCCTCGAACCCATTTTGGAGCCGACCCGCAAGGACTTCGACTTCTTCCTGAGCCTGCCCGATCCCGACCCCGCGAAGCTCACCGACGAGCTGAAGGCGACGCAGTTCCGCCGCCCGCTGTTCGAGTTCTCGGGCGCGTGCGCCGGTTGCGGCGAGACCCCGTACATCAAGCTCGTCACCCAGCTCTTCGGCGACCGTCTGCTCGTGGCCAACGCGACGGGTTGCTCCTCGATTTACGGCGGCAACTTGCCGACGACGCCGTATACCGTCAACAAGGACGGGCGCGGCCCGGCGTGGTCGAACTCTCTGTTTGAAGACAACGCCGAATACGGCCTGGGTCTTCGCCTTGCCGCCGACCGCCGCGCCGAGACGGCGCGCGTGCTGCTGGCCAAGCTGGCGCCCAAGGTCGGCGACGAGCTGGTCAAGGGCCTGATCGGGTCCCCGCAGATCACGGACGCCGACTTCGCCGCCCAGCGCGAGCGCGTCGTCGCCCTGCGCAAGGCGATCGCGACCGACGCCTCGCCGGAAGCGAAATTGCTGACCGTCTTGGCGGACGACCTCGTCGCCCGCTCGGTCTGGATCTTCGGCGGCGACGGCTGGGCCTATGACATCGGTTTCGGCGGTCTCGACCACATCTTCTCGACGGGCCGCAAGGTCAACGTTCTGGTGCTCGACACGGAGGTTTACTCCAACACGGGCGGCCAGATGTCGAAGTCGACCCAGCTCGGCGCGATGGCGAAATTCGCCACCTCCGGCAAGTCCCGCCCCAAGAAAGACCTCGGCCAGATCGCGATGGGCTACGGCAACGTTTACGTCGCCTCCATCGCGCTGGGCGCCAAGGACTCGCAGGCGGTGCAGGCCATTCAGGAGGCCGAGCGCTATCCCGGCACCTCGCTCGTGATCGCCTACAGCCATTGCATCTCGCACGGCTACAACCTCAATCAGGGATTGGAGCACCAGAAGCTCGCGGTGGCCACCGGCTACTGGCCACTCTACCGCTTCGACCCGCGCCGCGTCGAAAAGGGCGAGGCCCCGATGAAGCTCGATTGCCCGGCCCCCAAGGAGGAGCTCGCCAAGTACCTCGAGACGGAAACCCGTTTCGCGGCCCTCAAGCGCGCCAACCCCGAGCGTTTCGCGGCCTTGGCCGCCGACGCGCAGGAGTTCGTCAAAGCTCGCTGGGAGCGCTACGAGCAGATGTCGCAGGCTCTGCCGACTCCCCGCAAGGTTCTCTAATCCAAACTCGGAAGCGGACGCGAGTCCGCCTCTTGCACAAAAAAACCGCGAGCCTTAAACGGCTCGCGGTTTTTTTGCGCAAAACTTAATACGAAGGTCTGTTATCTTTTAGAAGACGATATTCATAAGGGGTTATTTTTTTGGGTTGCAGATCAAGTTTGAAAATTCCGCCTCTGGTTCCCACATAGAAAGTATGATCGCCAAAAACCGTTATTGAGGTGGGATAGAGGATTCCAAAGGGAAGATCGGAGAACAAAACCTCTTCCTTCCCGGAAAGATCAACCGTGGAGATTTTTCTATTAAAGACGATCAGCAGTTTCCCGTTGTGTTTTAAATAGGCTTCCGGCGAATCGTTTTCAAATTTGCACAGCAACGCGCAACGCACGCCGGAGTCTGTTTTTTCTATACGGTAAAAAGCACCCTCGGAAAAGCCTAAGTGATTTAGTCCTTCCAAAAAATACACGTCGCCGTCATCCATTTTGAAAATGGAAATGATATTGCCCTTTTTGATCACGGTTTTCGTGCCGTCCTTGTCCATTGTGTAAAGTTTGCCGCCCCATTCCCCATGGTTTGAACCGCCAAATACACCCATGTCTGTTTCGCATCTGGAGTCTCTGCGATCTCTGTCCCTTTCGGACTGTTTCGTTATTTGCAGACAATCGTTCTTGTTTGCCACGATGAAACTTTCCCCGGCCCAATTCCATTTTGCATCGTCAAATTGACCCATTTCAATGAAATCACTTTCCACGGTCATGGAAGGTGTTTTGATTCGCTCGGAGGAGAGATTCTCGGTCGTTTCCGATGGCGCGGCGGTCATATGCGCGAACGACAGCCCAGTCATTATGCAAAATGTAATGGTTGTTTTTTTCATGATCTCACGGCCTCGTGGGTTTTGTGAAAACAGCCGGGGCTTCGGACGTGTTTTGGGTGATGTTTGTTTCCGGCGTCTTTTGTTCTAAGGCTACGGGTGGCTGCCAGTCCGGGGCGTGGTAGGCGAGGAGGGCGTCGGTCAGGGTTTGGGCGTATTCCTCGAAAATGTTGGGGTAGGGTTTTCCGCGAAACTCGCGCGTGCCCTCGTAGCGGCCTGCTTGGATGCGCGCGTAGTCCAAGGGGCGGTTCATCACATAGAGTTCGCACAGGACGGTGGGCGCACGGTACAGGCGGGTCACCATCAGGTTGCGCGCCCAGAGGTAGGGGCTGTTCTCAAAGGCGACCGCGCTGGCCGACGTGTAGCGGGCGGGGAGCAGGCCCGTGCGCTTCTCGATGGCGGAGCCGATTTGGCGCGCCAAGGCCAATTCCTTGTCGCCGTCGCCGCCGAGCAGTTTTTCCAGCATGAGGATGCGCGGCTCCTCTTTGGAAAGCTCGCTTGAGGAATAACCGCCGCCGATGATCGCGTGCGCCTTGGAGGGGCCGTCCATCAGCTCGGGGTGCGCGGGGTCTTGCCAGGGCAGCGCGTCGAAGTGGATGCTCAGCAGGATGTCGGGCCTGATCTCGGTGTTGATTTTTTCGGCGCGCGCGCGGATTTCCTGCGAGGCAAAGTCTTTCCCGCGCGACAGGGTGAGGGGCGTGGCGTCGTCGCGCACGAGGATCACTTCCGCCCCGAGCGCGCGCAGCTTTTCGGCGGCGAGGCGCACCACCTGAAGCGTCAGGTCGCCCTCGCGCACGGGCGGCTCCGCCGCGATCTGAAAGAGGCGGCTTTCCAACTGGGCGTATTGGTCGCCGACGTGCCCCGCTTCGAGCGCGACGCGAAGCCCTTTTAACGGGAGGGCGGGATCGGCTTCGGGCGGCGGCGTGCACGGGGAGATTTCCGCTTCGTCCGTCGCGGGGATTTCGCCCGCGAATTTCAGGCGGTAAAAAATGTCGCTGTCTGGTTTTTCGCCTGTGCGGATCAGGGCGTGGCTGTCTTCGATCTCAACCCATGCGGACGCGGCCCCGTTGGGCGCGTAGCGCGTTTCCAATTTTTCGACGAACTGCGCGCGCGTGAGTTTTCCCTGATGGCGGGCGAGGTCGCCCCACTGCGCGGCGTGGAGCGCGGCGAAGGCGAGGCATGAAAAAAAAACGATGTTAAAAAGGCGCATGAATTTTTTACGAGGCTTCGG
>JAVBTG010000056.1:0-3488 GCA_031556275.1 Opitutales bacterium | reverse complement strand
TGTCGGGCGGCTGCCCGATCATTTGGCTGCCCTGTGTTTGACCAATATCAATCCGCAGCGTTTGACGGTGGAGGCGGCGCTGACGGGCAAGCGCGAGCATATTTATCAGGCCGCTATGCTGGACCCGCATACGGCGGCATCGCTGCCGCTCGACAAGATTTGGGCGATGTGCGACGAGCTGATTGAGGCGCACCAAAAGGACGGTTATTTGGGCGAGTTTGCCCCTGTCATTAAAAACACGGGGCGCAGCTACGCGGGGATTGGCGACCGCGCGATCGCGCGGCTGCATTTGGAGGCGGGCGATCTTTCCGCGGTCGGCGGTGAGGTGCGGTTCCGGCTGGATGTGGAAAACCCCGCGGCGGACGCGCGGACGCTTGTGTTTGCGATTGGGGCGGACGCGGCGGTGTTGCCGGTGCCGGAGGAATATAAGCAAATTTCGCTCGAGGTGCCCTCGGGCAAAACAGTCAGCCGAACCATTAATCTGCGCCTGAAAAAGGCCAGCGAACAAAATGTGCCCGTGACGCTTTCCTGCGAACAGGCCAATGTGCTGGCCGTGGGCCGCGTGCTGCTGCCGCGTGAAAAAATCGCCGCGGACAAAGAGGGGAAGGCGCGCTTTGCGTACAGCATGGCCGGGTTCCCCGCTGTCGAGGGGTGCTTTTATCGCGCGGGCGGGCAGCTTGGGCTGACTGTCAAGGTCAACGACTCCAACGTGCAGGTCAACCACGCCGGACCTTACGCGGGGTCTTCCGTGGTCTTGCTGTTCGCGCAGGACGACGAGAGCCCGATCCGCCGCTGCTATCTGGTTCCGGACGGGGAGGGCGGCGCGGGCGCGGCCGTCGCGATGGACGGCAAACCCATGCATGGCGTCGCCGTTTCGCTGAAAAAGAGCAAGGGCGATTACACGCTGGACGTGCGGATGGATCCGTCGGTGGTCGGTTTGAAGCAAATTGACCGCTTTATGTTTGACTCGATCACCCGCATCAACGCGCTGGGCGACGCGCACTCGGGGGGGCGTTGTTCCCTCAGCGGAAATTTCGACGGCTACGAGATCACGGCGCGCTATGCGCAAGTTTGTCTGTGATTTTGTTTATTTTCTAAAACAATAAAATTTTATTTCACACTTATGAAACTGGCTTTTTCTTCTGATTTGGCGGAGCGGGTCGCCCAAAACGGCATTATCGCCGTGGTCGTGATCGACAAGGCGGAGCATGCGGCCCCGTTGGCGGACGCGCTGGCGCAGGGCGGCATCGGGGCCGTGGAGCTGACGCTGCGCACACCGGAGGCGTTGGATGCCATGAAGCGCATGCGCGCGCACGCGCCTGACATGATCGTGGGGGCGGGCACCGTCCTGTTCCCCGAGCAAGTGAGGCAGGTGTGCGACGCGGGGGCGCATTTCGCCGTGGCTCCCGGCATGAACCGCCGCGTGATGCAGGCCGCCGCCGACGCGGGGCTCTCGTTCGCCCCGGGCATCGCGACGCCCAGCGACATCGAGGCGGCGCTGGAGTACAACTGCCGCGTGATGAAGTTTTTCCCCGCCGAAGTCTCGGGCGGGATTTCGTATTTGCGCAACATGGCTGCCCCCTACAAGCATCTGGGAATCCGCTATATTCCGCTGGGCGGGCTGAACGCGGACAATATGCTGCCCTATGTAAAGGACGAGCTGATATCCGCGATCGGCGGCTCCTGGATCGCCCCGCGCGAAAAAATCGCCGCGCAGGACTGGGCGGGGATCGCCGCGAGCGCGAAACAGGCCATGGAACTTATTTCAAAAAACAGAAAATAAAATTATGAAAACCGTCGTTTGCTTTGGAGAAATCATGGGGCGTCTGGCGCCCGAGGAATTTTACCGCTTCGCGCAGGCGTGCCCGGGGCGCATGGATATCACGTTCGCGGGGGCGGAGGCAAACGTGGCCGTTTCGCTCGCGCTGCTCGGGGCCCAGAGCCGGTTTGTCTCGGCGCTGCCCAAGCATGCGATAGCGGACGCGTGCGTGCGCACCCTCACCGGCTTGGGCGTGGACACTTCGCAGGTGCTGCGCACGGACGCCGGGCGATTGGGGTTGTACTTTGTCGAGACGGGCGCGAACCAGCGGGCCAGCAACGTCATTTACGACCGCGACGGCTCCTCCGTTTCGCTGACGCCCCCCGAGGCCTACGACTGGAGCGGTATTTGCAAGGACGCCGGATGGCTGCATGTCTCCGGCATCACCCCCGCGCTTTCGCGGATGGCCGCAGATTCCGCGCTGGAGGCGGTGTGCCGCGCCAAGGAGGCGGGGATGGGGGTTTCCTGCGATTTGAATTTCCGCAAAAAACTCTGGCGGTGGGAGGCAGGAACGTCTCCCAGCGCGCTGGCGGAAAAGACAATGCGTGCGATGCTGCCTTATGTGGACGTGCTGATCGGCAACGAGGAAGACGCCTCCGACGTGCTGGGCATCCGCACCGAGGGCACCGACGTGCACGCGGGCGAGCTGTCGATCGAAAAATATCCGCAGGTCGCCGAGACGATCGCCAAGCAGTTTCCGCAGTTGAAAAAGATCGCCATCACGCTGCGCCAGAGCATTTCGGCCAGCCGTAATTTGTGGGGCGCCATGCTCTACGACACCGCGACGGGGAAGGCGAGTTTCGCGCCCTCCAAGGACGGCGTGTACCAGCCCTACGACATCGCGGCGATCGTCGACCGCGTGGGCGGGGGCGACGCGTTCGCCGCCGGGCTTGTCTTCGCGCTCAACTCGGAAGAATTGGCCGACGACGCCAGCGCGGGCGCGTTTGCCGTGGCGGCCTCGTGTCTGGCGCATTCCGTCAAGGGGGATTTCAACTATGTCTCCAAGGCGGAGGTGCTGACGCTGATGGGCGGCAACGCCTCGGGGCGCGTGGTGCGCTGAATCGGCGGAGAATTTAAAAAAAGCGCGCGCGGCTTTGAGGCCGGGCGCGCTTTTTTTATTTCTCTTTGGAGGTCTTTTGAAAGGCGTTTAACAGGCGTTCCGCGCCGAAACGCACGTGTGTGCGCATGGCGTTCTCGGCTTGGATGGGCTTGCCGGACGCGATGGCCTCGACGAGGGAAACGTGCCAGCGCGGCGGCATCTCGTGGTAGACCGTCGCGTTCGTCCAGTTCAGGCGCATCAGCTCGATGAAGCCTATCCGGCGCAGTTCCTTGGCCAAAAGGTCGATGCCGGTGCGGCGGGCGAGTTCCAGATGGAATTCCATGTGCCGACGGTTGCCCAGTTCGGGATTTTTTGTTTTTTGGCACATCAGCGCGTCGACTTCCTCCGCCAAGGCGTGGAGCGTCTCCATGTCCGCCTTGGTGGCCTTTTCGGCGCACAGGCGTGCGCTTTGGCACTCGACCGCCTCGCGCAGCACCTGCTCCTCGTAAACGGTTTTGCTGTCGATGCGGCGCACGCGCGCGCCGTGCATGGGGGCGCTCTCGACGAGGCCGTCTTGTTCGAGGCGGATGAGCGCCTCCGTCACCGGTATGTGGCTCACCCCGTATTCGG
>JAVBTG010000051.1:0-11479 GCA_031556275.1 Opitutales bacterium | reverse complement strand
TGGGGGGGTTTGGGATATTTTGGGGAAAATGGGATAACGTCATCTGTCCGGCGCGCATCAGGGGGCCGTTTTCGGCTTTTGCCCCGATATGCGCACGTACAGCGTCTGCGGTTTGGATGAGTCGTCGATGCCTATCTCGGCGCTGCCCTGCGCGGGATGCCCGGTGACGAGCATCTCCAGCACGCTACGCCCCTGAAAGCGCGCGGCCGTCATCAGCGTGATTCGCCCCGTTTTCCCCTGATAGGCGGAGGCGTCGACGCTCACGCGCGCGCCTTTTTTTATCTCAAAAACACGGTCGGGGTAGTCGATCCTCGCGCCGCCGTTCGCGTCGAGCACAAAGGCGATCTCGCCGCTGTGATCGAGCAGCAGCGTGGACCCAACGCCCGGATAGTCGGCGATTTTCGCCTCGGAGCCCTTCATCAGAAGTTTTCCGGACGCCGTCACGGTGGGGGGGCTGCCCACGACCAGCACGCCGCGAAGCAATCCGCCGGACATAGTCATGACGCCCTGCGTGGAATTGGTCAGCGTGCGGCCGACTTGCAGCACCGACCATTTTCCCTTGACCTCCACCAGGCCCCCGGTCATCTCGATGGCGCCGGAAGAATTGTCCTCGTGGACGCCCGCGCGCAGCGTGGATGTCAGCCGCAATTCGGCGCCTTTCTCAATGAGCAGCACGGGAGCGGAGCCGGTGGAGCCGACTATGACGCGCGAAAGCTCGGGGACGGTTTTGTCGATCACCGCGACCGTTCCGGGGACGGCGCAAAAGACGACCACCTTGCCCGAGGGGATTTTTTGCGGCTGCCAATTTTTCACGTCGCACCAATTGCCCTTTTTCGAACGCGTCGGCACCCATTTGAAGGTAGGCTCGGACGCGTAGTCGACCGGCGCCGAAAATAGCGCGCCGCCGCATAGGGCGCAGAGCAGGGCGATGTGTGCTTGAATTTTCATCCGGAAGGCAAAAAAGTAAAAGAGTTTTATTCCGATGCCGGGCCGTGTTGTCAAATAAAAACGACCGACGCCCGCCCGCGTCAGCCCCCTGAGGCGCGCTGGATCAGCTTGACGGGGAGTGTTTTTTTCAGCGGTTTGGCGGAGGGGTTCGCCATCAGCCCCTTGAGCATCTGCACGCTTTCCTCGGCCATTTTGCGCAGGGGCTCGCTGATCGCGGTCATGGGCGGCGTGGTGAAGGCCGAGACGTGCTCGTTTTCGCCGCCGATCACCGCGATCTGCGCGGGCACGGGAACCTGAAGCACGTATTGGAGCAGGTGCAGCGCCTCCATCCCCTGGAAGCTCGCGCCGGGGACGTAAACGGCGTCGGCACCCGCGCGCACGATGCGCTTGAGCCCGTCAAACAGCGAGTCTTGCGGTTTCGACAGGAGCAAGAGCCGCTTGTCCGGGGTGTGGCGGCGGGCCTTCATCGCGCGCAGATATCCCTTGAGGCGAATTTGGTAGGGGACTTCGTTGCTGGAAAGAAAAGCCAGGCGCCGGCGACCGTGCCTGAGAAAATACTCGGCCGCCAAATAGCCCGCCTGCTCGTGGTCCGAAACGATGGCGTGCCGTTGGCGCGTGTCCGCGAAAAGGTCGAGGTGGACGGTCGGCACATGCTTCTCGATCGGGCGGATGACCCGCTCGATCTCGGGGCTGTGCGTCACCACGATCATTCCATTCAAAAAGGCGTCCGGCAGTTCGTCGAGCGGGCTTTCGGGCAGCACGATGTTCATGCCGGCGCGGGTGAGCGCGAAGGAGAGATAGGACGTGATCGTCGCCGAATAGCCCGCGATACGGTCGGAGAAATAGGGGTCCGAGGCGATGCCGATCGTCGGGATGTGGCGCATGACCTGCGGCTGGAAACCGTGGCGGCGGGCCACCTCCAGAATGCGCTGACGCGTCTCGGCCTTAACCCTGTCCTTGCCGTTGATCACGCGGCTGACGGTCGCGGGGGAAACCTTGGCGGCTTTGGCGATGTCGTAAATATTCATGCGGGCGTGTCCTTCCCTTAGAAAAGAAGCCAAATGTTCATTCGGGTCAAGATAGAACACGCGTTTTGCTTTTTGCGATCAAAGGATCGTTGCGGTTATTTTGTGTTTTCCTCCGTTTTGCGGGGAACGCCGCCATCGCCTTCGGGGATGCATGTAAAAGTGTTTTTTTGCGCGGCGGCGACGGCGGCTTTCTTTTTGAAAGAAGCATGGTTTTTTGCGATCCCGCATCCGGAGACGCATTGATTTTTTTATCTGTAAGCTGCTGATATTGCCGGATTAGAAGTTTGCTCTATTATTTTATTGACTCTTATTTTACATTTCGCATCATAAGAAAAGTATCGTTGTAAAACTGTTTTACTAATTGTTCAGAAAACCTCACTATAACCCCAATGAAAACAATGAAACGACTCATGGCCTACGCCGCGCTGACCGCGGCTTTGTTGTCCAACATCCAGGCGGCTTCGCCGATAGTCATCGTAGAGGATCTCTTTGATGGCTATAACGCCAACATCGCATGGACGGCTGTTGCAAATACGGGCGGCTTTTGGAGCGCCACCCAGGGCGGATTGACCCCGCAAATCGGGGCAAATTACTACAATATTTGGAATACCCCGGCGTGGCAACGATATCAGAAGTCTTTCACGGAATCGAACTTCACGGATGAGGGGAAAGCCGTTTTCGGCGGGAGCAACGACTACAAGTTTTTGGCCGGGACTTACGAGGTGACGATGTATCTCGGCTTGAGCTCGCAGGATGGTGTTCAGTTCAGCAGCTCGGGTCTGATCGCCTACCTGAGCATCATGTCGGGCGCGCCCAGCGGTGACCGAATCTATAGCACGGCGAAGGACACGAGCGCCATCCCCAACGCCGGCGAGTGGGTCGAGTGGACATTCACCTTTGATATCGACGAAAACACGCTGACCGAGAACGGCACGCTTGTGCTCGGCCAAAGCATGGGCGGCTATGTCCAAATACAAGGTGCCGGCACGAACTATATCGCCGTTGACGGGTTCAAGGTCACCTACACTCCCGTTCCCGAAGCGGCGCATGCGGCGGTGTTGTTGGGTGCGCTCGTCCTTGTGGGAGTGATTGTCCGCCGTCGCAAATAAGCGGTGCGGGCAAAGCGGGTCTTCGGGGACGTCCCCCTTGCTGCGTCCCCGAAGACCGCGCTTGATTTTTTTGATATTTTTTAACTATTTCATATTTTTGTCAGCCATGCGCCTTTTCGTCTCACTGCCGCTCTTTGTCATCGCTTCCGCCTGCACGCTTCTTTTCGGGCAGACCACTTACACGACGCCCGAATCGCCCTCGGTGGCGCGCCCCAAGAAAATGAAGCGCGAGCATACGGCGCCGGCATTGCAGACACCGGTCATCAACACCGCCCCGCAGGACAGATACAACGCCCGGACGCTCGATTACGGCATGACCGCCGGCATCGAGCGCACGCCCGGCGGGCGTTTTTGGGCGTGCTGGTTTGGCGGCGGAGACAACGAAAAGGCGTTTGTCGTGCTGGCCAGCAGCGACGACGAGGGCAAAACATGGTCGGCCCCGAGGGTGGTGATCGACCCGCATGACAACACGCTGCCGTTTCCGCGCGCCGCCGTGGTGGCAAACCTTTGGACGGACCCGTTGGGACGGCTGTGGGTGTTTTTCTGCCAATCCATGGGGTACTATGACGGTCGCGCCGGGCTTTGGGCGAGCTACACCGAAAATCCCGACGCCGAAAACCCGACATGGTCCACTCCCGTCCGCCTGTGGCACGGGGTGGCCCTGCAGAAACCGACCGTGCTTTCCAACGGCGAATGGGCGCTGATCGACGTGCTGTGGCATTGGGGCAACGAGATGTTCCCCGACCTCGCGGCGGACCGTGGCAGCAATGTCCTGGTCTCCTCCGACCAGGGCAAAACGTGGGAGCGCCGCGGGCGCGTGTATTTCCCCAACCCGCAGTTTGACGAGTCGATGATCGTGGAGCGCAAAGACGGCAGTTTATGGATGAGCGCCCGCACCAAACAGGGCATTTGGGAGAGTTTTTCGACCGACGGCGCGCGCACATGGAGCGAGCCGCAGTTCTCCGGCATCGCCAACACGTCCTCGCGCCATTTCATCCGCAGGCTGCAATCCGGCAATTTGCTGCTGGTGAAAAACGGGAACCGCATTGATCGCGTGCCCCCCAAACAGAACGGAAACACGCGCGCCGAACTCACCGCCTACCTTTCCGACGACGACGGCAAGACATGGAAGGGCGGCCTGATGTTGGACGAGCGCTATAGCGTGACGTATCCCGACGGTTTCCAGAATCCCGACGGCAGCATCGTCATTTCCTACGACCGCGAGCGCGACCGGGTGGGTGAAATTCTCATGGCCCGCTTCACGGAGGACGACATTCTGGCGGGAAAGCTCGTTTCGCCCGGCTCGCTGACCAAACAGGTGATATTCCGCCCCGATCCGAATTTGGTGCAGGCCCGCCTTCAAAAGGCCAGCGCGGCGAAAGCAAAATAGACAGGCCGTTTCGCATGGCGGCACCGCGCGGGTCGGTATGCGGCGCGTTCCTCTTGTTTCACAAACCCCATGAAGCCATTTCCCATGAAAATGACGCGAAACAGCCACGGATTCACCCTGATAGAGCTGCTGTCGGTCGTGGCCATCCTCGCCGTGCTGGCGGCCATTCTTTTGCCGCTCATTTCAAAGGCCAGGGCCTCGGCGTACACCGCCAAGGCCGTCGCCAACATGCGGGTGATCGGGCAGGCCACCGCGCTCTATTCCAGCGAGAACCGGGAGGCGATCTTCGGATCGGGCGAGTATTACAATCCTATCATGGGCAAGCGCAAGGAGGGCGCGGAGTTCCGCATCACGCGCTATCTCAACGAACTGGCTTATTTCAAGGGATGGGACAGTGTGATGCCCATCCTGTACACCCTACATGATCCGGCGGTTCCGGCGGAGGTGACGTGGGGCCCGACGACATACCGCTATGCGCTCTGTTTCAACAGCGAGTTTCGCGAGGCCAATTCCAACAAGGACAACCCCCAGCTCAACTCCAAATTCTATCACGAGTATTTCCGCCCGGAGAGCACGCTGTACATCACCACGGGCATATGGGAGTTTAAGGAGTCGATGTGCGAGGACATTGCCATGAGCGTCATGCCCACGACCGCGGCCCGCAGCGGTTTTTATTTTCCGCATGACGGACGGACGGTCGGGCTTTTTCTGGACAAGCATGTGGAGTTGCTGGGATTTCCGATTCAGCCTTATTACGTGAACCCGCGCCTTGAGACCAGATGAGCGAGGGACTTTTCGTTTGCGCCGCCGCGCGGGAAATATTTCCGCGGCCGCCGCACGATGGTTTAAGTTTGCGACTTTCCGTCGCGCCCGCGAAACGCATATGACACCCACTGTAAAAAAAGACACACTTTCCCGCGGCACCAAGATCGCCGCGGGCATGGGCGGGTTGGCGATGTTTTACGGGGGAGTCGGGGTCAATTCGCTGGCCGTGCCGTTTTACCAGATGATGATGGGCGTAAGCCCCGCGCTTTTGGGGCTGGCGCTGGCCCTGCCGCGTTTTTGGGACGCGGTGACGGATCCCGTGATGGGGTATGTCTCCGATAATTTCCATTCGCGCTTTGGTCGCCGCCGTCCCTTTGTTTTGGCGGGCGCTTGGCTGATGGGATTAAGCTTCGGACTTATCTGGATGGTGCCGCAGGAGTGGGGCGAAATAGGAAAGCTGCTTTGGTTTATCGGCGCCTCATTGCTGTTCTACACATTTTTGGCGATATTTGCGGTGCCTTACACGAGCCTCACTTACGAGATGACGCCCGATTACGATGAGCGCACCCGCGTGATGGGCTACGCCACGTTTTTCAGCAAACTGGGCGAATTCACCTACCAATGGGTCATTCCGGCGACGGGCTTGGCGATCTTCGCGAGCATGGTCGAGGGAGTGCGGATTATCGGATGGGTTATCGGCATTATCGGCATGGGCGTGCTGGGCAGCATCCCCGCGCTTTTTGTGAAGGAACGGTATTACAAGGTGCGCGAAAAGGAAACTGCGCGCATAGCTTTTTGGAGAAGTTTCGGGCAGTCTTTGAAAAGCAAGCCGTTCCTGATATTGCTCGGACTGCTTTTGCTGCAGGTTTTTACCGGCATGCTCGGGGCCAGCATGGATCATTATCTGCTGGTCTATTACATGTTCGACGGCGACATCATCCAGGGATCGCTCTGGAAAGGCGTGCTTTCCTCCTGTTACGCGGTGGTGGGCTTTGCGAGCATCCCCGTGATTAGCTGGGCTTGCCGGCGCTTTGACAAGTCCCGCGTTCTCGTGTGCATCTACATGCTTACCTGTCTTGGCGGGCTCGCCCGCTGGTTTATCTTCACCCCGGGGAACCATTTTTGGGTGGTGCTCGATCCGCTGTTCAACAGCTATTATTGGATCGCGACCGGAATGATCATCCCCTCGATGATCGCGGACATATGCGACGAGGACGAGCTCGGTTACGGGCTGCGCCGCGAGGGCATTTTTAGTTCCGTCTATTCATGGGTGATGAAGACGGCGACATCGTTCGCTTTTTTTGGAACCGGGTTGGCCCTGGTCTGGGCGGGATTCAATTCCGAATCGGCGGGGGCGCAGGGCGAGGACACCTTTCTGTTCATGCGCATGTGCATGGCGGGCGGGAATATAGTGCCCTCATTGCTGGCGATTGTTCTGGTTTTCTTTTACCCGATTGACCGCCGCCGCGCCGCCGAAACCAGGGCACGTCTCGAATCTCTGAGAGGCTCCGTCTGAACGCATAAACATGTTTGAATTTTCGATGAAACTCAAAATTAAATTTTTCCGCACGTTGTTTTTCTGCCTGCCGCTCGCGCCGATTTTCGGGGCGCAGGGCGCGCCGGAACCATCGGCGCAAGTCCCCGTGCGCGTGCATATCGGGGATCGCTCGCACACGGTCAGCCGCATGATCGTCGGCTTCAACACGAGCTATTTCAACGACCTCGGCTTTGTGTGGGCCACGGGAGAGATCGAGGCGCGCCTGAAGGACATCCGCACGGGCGCGCTGCGTTATCCCGGCGGCGAGGAAACGTCGCGCTTTCACTGGGAGCATCCCGGGGTTGACGGCTACATGGATATGTGGAATCCCGCGCATCCCGGCGGACAAGTCTGGCAGTCGGTGCGTGTGGGCAAGGAAAAATGGAAAGACAATGACCTGTTCGTGGATTTGGAGAAATTTATCGCGCGTTGCGGCCGGATCGGGGCCGAGCCCATCGTCGGGGTGAATCTCTCCTCGGGTGAGGTGATGAATCGCCGCACGGACGGGATCGCGGAGGCCGTGCGTCTTGTCAGGCACATTGTTGAGCGCGGGTATCCGGTTCGCTATCTGTTTTTGGACAACGAACCATGGCACAAAAACAAATCCAATTATCATTTTTTCACCGGCGACACTTACGCCGAAACGTACTTGGCGTACGCCAAGGCCATCCGCGAGGTGGCGCCTCATATCAAGCTTGTCGCGAACCCGACGAGCGCGCCGCGCCTGGATGAAAAGATGGCCCGTTTTTTGAGTATAGCGGGCGCATACACGGATGTGATTGACCTGCACCTGTATTGGGAATGGGGGCGCGCCACTTCCGAACGCTGGAAGACGGACGCGCCGATGCGCAACAGCGCCAAATGGATATCTCCCAAAAACACATTCACTTACGCGGAAACGCTTGAAAAGCTGAAAGCGCAGCTCGACGCCCACGGCTATCCGAAAATGGACGTTGCCGTTTTGGAATGGAATCTCGCGCCGCTGCCCAAGGACGAACCGCCGATGCCCGCTTCCGTAATGGCCATGGCGCAAGGAGAGATGCTTTTGCAGTTTGCGGCGGCCGACGTTTCCATCGCCTGCATGTGGCCTTTGTTTTGGCAGGTGCAAGTCCCCGGGCTCTCGCGAACGGTCGAAGAAGAGGACGACCAGCCTTTTCGCAGCCCGTTTGAGGGAATACCCCCGTATAAGCCGACCGACACTTATGCGATGCTTCGGCTTTTGAAGGAGCTTCCGGGGGCCGCCTGGGTGCGCGCGGACAGCTCGGAAAAAACACTTGTGGTGGGCGCCGCGCGCGACGAGGCCGGCGTGCTGCATATTTGGGCGATCAACAAATCCGCCGAAACACGAACGGTCGCGTTCGATGGAAATGCGGGCGGGCGGCTTTGCATTATCGGACACATCGCCGAAGGGCAGGACGGCGAAACCCCGGCATGCGGGGATAAAAACACGGCGCGCTTGCCGCCCTGGTCGTTCACGTATCTGCAATTCCGATAATTTTTATTATTTTTTTAAATGATTTATAACTCAAATTCTCAAACGCCGCTCAAGGGCGAAAAAATCTCCATGCACCCGACACGCCTGCTTTACGGCGCCGATTACAATCCAGACCAGTGGCATCTGGCCCCCGATATCATGCAGGCCGATTTAAAGCGCATGCGCGAGGTGGGGGCCACCAGCATGTCTGTCGGCATTTTTTCATGGACACTGCTTGAACCCGAGGAGGGGCGTTATGATTTCGGCTGGCTCGATTTGATCATGGACATGCTGGCGCAGAACGGGATGAAGGCGTTTTTGTCGACCCCGAGCGCCAGCAAGCCCATGTGGATGGCGCACAAGTATCCGGAAACGCGCCGCGTCGGCCGCGACGGGCTGCGCGAATCGCCGGGAGGCAGGCACAACCATTGCCTCTCATCCGCCGTTTATCGCGACAAAGTGGCGCAGGCCAACCGGCAGCTTGCCATGCGGTATGGCAAACATCCGGCACTCGCGCTTTGGCATTTGGGGAACGAGCTTCAGGGCGAATGTTTTTGTGAAAATTGCCTGGAAGGTTTCCGCCACTGGCTGCAGGGGCGTTACGGTTCCTTGGAAGACCTCAACAAGGCATGGTGGGCCAGATTCTGGAACCACACCTACACCGATTGGGCGCAGATCGACCCGCGCGACCTTTCCAACGACGGCATGCAGGTGGATTGGAAGCGTTTCATCAACGACCAACATATCCGTTTTCTGGAGGAAGAAATGAAACCGTTGCGCGCGCACACCCCCGATATCCCATGCACGACGAATTTCATGGGCTCGCGCATGGAGTTGGATTATTGGCGGTGGGCCAAGGTGCTTGATGTGATATCCAACGATTCTTATCCCAGCTACGACGCTTCGCCGCTGATGTGGAAACAGGCGGCGGACACATCCTTCGTGCACGATCTGATGCGCGGGCTTGGGCGGGGCGCTCCATGGCTTTTAATGGAATGCACCCCCTCAATGGTAAATTGGAAACGCGTCAATAAAATCAAAAAGCCCGGCATCAATCAGATGGAAGTCATGCAGGCGGTGGCGCACGGGGCGGACGCCATCCATTATTTCCAATGGCGCAAAAACAGGGGCGGCGCGGAGAAATTCCACGGGGCCGTCGTGGATCATGACGATCGGACGGACACGCGCGTTTTCTCGGAAGTCCGGGATATCGGACGGATGCTGGCCGAAATCTCCGATGTGGCGGGCGCGCGCATGGCCAGCCGGGTGGCGGTCATCCATGACTGGGAGAGCCAATGGGCGCTGAATGCCAGCATGGGCATCAAACAACCGGCGCAGACGGGCATTGATCCTCGGGATGCCTACCACGACATCCTTCTAGAGCATTACCGCGGCCTCTGGACAACGGGTGCCGGAATTGACGTGGTGAGCCCGCATGACGAGCTGGATGCCTACAAAATCGTCGTGGCTCCGGCCGTGTGTATGGCGCAATCCGCGATCGCCGAACGGTGGGAACAATTTGTGCGCGACGGAGGAACACTCGTGCTCACGCACCGCACCGCCGTCGTCGATTCCTCAAACCGCGTTCTGTTGGGAGGGCTTCCCGGATTGGGGCTGCACGCGTTGGCCGGAGCGAGGGTGGAGGAGGTAGATTCTTTGTTTGAAGGCGAGCAAGTGCGTCTGTGGATTCCCGAATGCTGGCGCGACGGCCTCGGCGGGGATTATCACGCCGTCGAATCATGCGGCGTGGTCTGTTTGGAGGGAGCGCAGCCTGTGGCCGAATACACCGAAGATTATTTTACCGGCGCCGCGGCCGTCACGTTCAACCGGGTGGGCAAGGGCGAAATTTTCTGCCTCAGCGCGAATTTCTGCGACGAATTTTACCGCGATTTTTACCGGATGCTGGTGAAACGTTCGGGCATAGCGCGTCCCATTGAAAGCGAATTGCCGCTTGGAGTCGGCGTCACGGAGCGCCGAAAAGGCGGAAATCGTTATGTCTTTTTGATCAACTATACATCCTTATGCCAGCGTGTGCGCGTGCCGACGGGGCAATGGGTTGATGCGTGCGACAAAACCACCGTTCCGTCTGAAATCGAGCTTCCGCCTTTTGGGGCTACTGTCTGTGTTTCTGAAAAAGCCGGCATACCGTCCGAAAGCGTTTGTGGATGCTGATTTTATTTCGATGCGACTCCCTCTGTAGGACGCTGTACCGGATTTTCAAGAAAAGCCCCCATGAAACCCCCATAAAAAACCGAGAGCGGCAAACTCTCGGTTTTGCGAAACATGGTCGCACGTTTTGGGCAGATGGAGGCAGGGCAAACGTCTCAAATGCCATTGGCTTCGGGATGTCGTGCGCTGGCAGAAAAAGATAGCCAAGGAGCAATTTACGATCCGGGAGCTGGAAGTGCAGCTCGGAATAAAATCAGCCATGATTTGTCGCAAACTGAAGCTACTCGGAAATCTGTCCGTTAAGGCGGCCGCACTTGTCCTTGACCTGAAACTGGCCTCCCAGACTCAAAAGATCAGTTTCTGAAAATTGGAAAACATTTCTTTTTTGTCGGAGCTTGAGCAAGTAAGGCGCGTGAAGAATTTGATTTCAGAAACTCCATAAGTCGTTGGAGAAATTCGCACACTCAATCGGCGGGATGGCCGTCTTTTTAGAAAAAGCCCGTATTTGGAAGCTTTCCCCGAAACGCTTAAGACGGAACGTGTAAGAAAGTATAAAAGTAAAAGCCCCCCAACATCAGCGTGTTGGGGGGCTTTTGATTTGATGCTGTAACACCGGTCCGTGCCGGCGTAAATGGTGGTGGGAGAGGGAGTCGAACCCCCGAAGAGCTCAGCTCGACAGATTTACAGTCTGCCTCCTTTGACCACTTGGTTATCCCACCGGGTAAAAGGCTTAAAGTATTAACCTTAGATGATTGAGCGTATTTGCCAAGCCAAAAATAAAAAATTCCCCCGGCTCCCTGAGCGAAAAACGCCCGTAAGCCGGATGAAATCGCCCCTCTCATTTGAATTTCAACCGCAACGCGTATAGGGTGTGTGCAATAATCCCCAACGCTTATGAATCGCAACTTCAAAGAGGCGGTCGCGCACCGTCGTTCCCTGTACGCCCTCGGCAGCCAAACGGCGGTGTCGCCGCAGGCCCTCAAAGAGATCGTGGACTTCGCCGTCCTGAACACCCCTTCGGCCTTCAACAGCCAGACGGCGCGCGTCGTGCTTTTGCTG
>JAVBTG010000026.1:0-3904 GCA_031556275.1 Opitutales bacterium | reverse complement strand
GCGAATTTTTCCGCGCGGGAAAGTCGGGCACGGTTAAAAAGAATGCGGTTTTATTTTTAGAAAAAAAAGTCTCAAAACGTTTGATCGTAAACTGATTGAAAAATCTGGTTTCCCGAATTTTGAAGACACACCCTAGGCCTTCTTGCTGGCGGCGACGGTCTTGGCGAGTTTTTCGAGCAAGACTTCCGTGTCGGCGAAGCCGATGCACGCGTCCGTGATGCTCTGGCCGTAGACGCACTTTTCGCAGTCGTAGTCTTGGCGGCCTTCCACAAGGTTGCTTTCGAGCATGATGCCGGCGATCGCGGTCTCGCCCGCCTTGAGCTGGGCGCGGATATCCCCGCACACCTCGAGCTGACGGCGGTAGTCCTTGCGGCTGTTGCCGTGGCTGCAGTCGACGATCACGCGGCCGGAGAGTCCCACTTTTTCCAGCGCCTGCGCGGTGGCGCGCACGCTCGTGGAATCGTAGTTGGGCCCCGCGGAACCGCCGCGCAAAATGACGTGGCCGTCCTGATTGCCGGTGGTGTGAAAAATGGCCGTGACCCCCTGCTTCGTCACCGAGGCGAACCAGTGGCCGGAGCGGGCCGCGCGCACGGCGTCGATCGCCACTTGCACGCTGCCGTTGGTGGCGTTTTTGAAGCCGACCGGCATGGAGAGGCCTGACGCCAGTTCGCGGTGCACTTGGCTCTCCGTCGTGCGCGCGCCGATCGCGCCCCACGAGACGAAGTCCGAGAAGAACTGCGGGGTGATCGTGTCCAGAAATTCGGTGCCGGTGGGCAGGCCTATGTGGGAAATGTCGCGCAACAGGCGGCGGGCCGCGCGCAGGCCGTCGTTGATCTGGAAACTGCCGTCGAGATGCGGGTCGTTCACCAGCCCCTTCCAGCCGACCACCGTGCGGGGTTTTTCAAAATAAACGCGCATGATGACCAGCAGGTCGTCCGCGAAACGCGCGGAGACGTCCTTGAGTTTTTGGGCGTATTCCAGCGCCGCCGCGGTGTCGTGGATCGAGCAGGGGCCCACGATCACGGCCTGCCGCTTGTCGCGGCCGTGCAGGATGTCCGCGAGTTGGTGGCGCGCGTCGCTGATCAGGTGCGAGATCTTTTCCTCGACCGGAATCTCCTCGATCAGGATGGCGGGCGGCAAGAGCGCCTTCATCCCGACGATGCGTAAGTCGTCCGTATTGCGTTGCATCCGCTGATACTAGTTTACTTTCAGGCCGAAACGCAAGCGCAGGGCCGCGAGCGCGACGAGTCCCATGCAGGCCCAGACGAACCAGTCGCCGTGGCGCACATAAAAAGTCTGGTGCCCCGTGTAATAGGGGGAGCGCGTGACGCGCATCAGGCCCGCGCCGCGAAAGTAGACGGTGCCTCCTTGGCTGTTGCTAGCGCCGATGAGCGCTATGTCGCCGTTTGGAAGCTCTTCAAGCGCGCCCGCGTAGCCGAATTCGTCCACCCAGCCGCTCCAGCCGTCGTTGCCGCAGCGCATCACGGGGCGGCGCATCTCGACCGCGCGCAGGACCGAGTGGGCCGCATGCTGGTAAGCCCCCGCCTCCGTGCCGTACCACGCGTTGTTGGTCGCGACAAAAAGCACGTCGGCCCCGTTGCGCGCGAGCGCGCGGGCGATCGAGGGAAAAATGTCCTCGTAGCACACGAGCGGGCCCACGCGCACCGTTTCGCCGCGCACGCGCACGCTCAGGGGGATAGAGGTTTCGCCGGGATAAAAGGAGCCCTCGACCGGGGAAATTTTTGTGATGAAGGGGAACCACTCTTTTAACGGCACGTATTCGCCGAAGGGAACCAAGTGTTGCTTGGCGTAGAAAAACGGCGACACGCCCGCTTGCGGATTGACCAGATAGATGCCGTTGTACCAGCGGCCCTCCTCGTTGGAGATGTTGCCCATGAGCAGCGGCGCGCCCAGCTCGTCGACGAGGCCTTCGACGATTGCGCGGCCCGCTTGCGTGCCCTCCCCCAACACCGCCCACGGCGTCGCGGCTTCGGGCCAAAGATAAATGTCCGGCTCCTGCGCGCGCAGGGAGAGGCTGAGGGAGCGCAGTAGCCCCCAGTTTTTTTCGCTCTCTTCGTTCGACCATTTGCCGAAGGGATCCATCCACGGCTGCACCACCCCCGCGTTGAAGAGCGGGAGGCGTTTTTGGTGCATGCGGCCCACGCTCGCGGCCATCAGCGAGACGCAGGCCAAGAGCGCGAGCATCCCGACGTAAAGCTCCATGTGGAAACTCATGCGCAGGGAAACCCCGCCAAGGCGCACGCGTGTTTCCGTGAGGCCGCGCGCGCTTGGGCGCATCATCGCGTAGAGGCTGCGCAGATACCCCGCGATGCAGAGGTTGAGGAAGACAAGGAGGAATGAAACGCCCCATGCGCCCGTCCATTCGCATAACTGAAGAAGGACGGGTTGTACCCATTGGCTCGCCGCCAAGGGCAGCCACGGGAAGCCCGTGAAAAGCCACGTGCGCACCCATTCCAAAAGAACCCATGCGGCGGATAGGCCCAGCATGGAGATAAGGCGAATGGCCGCGGGGCGGGAGAGGTCGCAGCGGCGGACGACCCAGCGTAAGGCCGCGAGCCAGAGGGTGGAGAAACAGGCGTTAAAAAAAGCCAGAAAGGCGACGGCGAAGTAGCCCCAGCCGGGATAGACGTGGCGCAGCCAGATGAGGATACCCGACCATGAAAGCCAGAACGCGAAAAAGCCGACGGATAAAAACTGTTTGGCCGAGGGGCGCGCGTAGGCCCAGAGAATCATCGGGACGAGGCACGCCAATCCCGCCCACCACGCGTTGACATTGGGGAAGGCGATGACGTGCAGGAGGGCCGTCGCGCCGCCTGCGAGCAGGGCGCAAAGCCAAGAGAGCGTCTTAGGATGGGAGGAAAAAAGCTTCACGAAAAAAACGCGCGCGGGAGATAATATCCCGCGCGCGTTGGGGAGAATGGGTTATTCGTCCTTGCCGCAGCATTTTTTGAACTTCTTGCCGCTGCCGCAGGGGCAAGGGTCGTTGCGGCCGACTTTCGGCAGCTCCTTTTTGACGGGGGCCACTTTCGGCAGCTTCGGCTCGGGCTTTTTCTGGGGTTCGCCGGGTATGGCCGATTCCGGGTTGGAATACTGGGCGCGCGCCATCAGCGAGATCATGTTCTGGAACGCCTCGGGATTCGTGGCGGAGCGGAACAGGCCCGTGCAGATGTCGTTGCGGACCGTGCCCATCATCTGGTCGAAATAGACGAAGGCCTCGGACTTATATTCGTTGAGCGGGTCTTTTTGCGCGTAGCCGCGCAGGCCGACGCTGTTGCGCAAGTCTTCCATCTCGGTGAGATGGTTCTGCCAGTTGCGGTCGATCGCGCGAATCATCACGTAGCGCTCGAGCCAGCGCAGGGCCGTCGGTTCCTCAAAAGCCTCGCGCTGCTTGTAGACGCCGGTGATCGTTTCCATAACCCACGCCTTGGCGGTGTCGAGCGTCTTGCCTTTGAAATCTTCCTCCGTCATCGCGATCGGGAAATTCAGGCGGATCCAGCCGACAAAGGCTTTTAGCGGGTCGGCCTCGGCCTCGCCGTTGGCGTGCGGGTAGACGACCTCCAAGCGCGCGTCCAATTCCTCGCCGATCATCTCGAACAAAAGGCCCGTCGGCTCGTCCGAATGCAGCACGTCGTTGCGGATGCCGTAGATCACCTCGCGCTGGCGGTTGAGCACGTCGTCGTACCCCAGCAGGCGCTTGCGGATCGAGTAGTTGTGCTGCTCGACTTTCTTTTGCGCCGTCTCGATCGAGCGGTTGAGCAAGGGGTGTTCCAGCGGCTGGCCCTCCACGAAGGAGCGTTGCAAAATGCGGGCGATGGGGCCCGCGTTGGCGAACAGGCGCATCAGCTCGTCTTCGAGCGATATGAGGACTTTTGAGCGACCCGGG